>NZ_JABXKN010000121.1:0-157508 GCF_017115065.1 Nostoc sp. JL23 | reverse complement strand
AGCACGGTTCCGAATGGGAGGGGTGATGCAGTAATGCACACCTCGACCCTACCAATTAACTTTGATAGGGGCGCGGTAGTTGGCGTAGTTTATAAGCAGTATCTAATTCACTATTGTTTTTTCTGCCATATCCCCAACCTAAGACGCGACGATATTCACCCATGATGCCACTTTCAATTAAATCATCCTCATTGACTGCAACATTGGTGTGAGATTCAGGCGCAACATAGAGCGCATCCGCAGGACAATATGCTTCACACATGAAACAAGTTTGACAATCTTCCTGGCGGGCGATCGCAGGTGGCTGGTTAGGTACGGAGTCAAAAACATTAGTAGGACATACTTGGACGCACAGATTGCAATTGATACAGAGTTTATGGCTGACAAGCTCGATCATGATTCTGCTCCTACTACAACTTTGATACAGAGGGGGTGGTTTGAGTGGTTAGTGCTGGTGGTGTAGCGATGGCATCCTTAATCCAATCACGCCTTACCCAAAGTCTTTCTAAGCCGCCGGTTGCTTGGTAATAACGCTGATTTGGATCGGTTTTGGGATAGTCCATACGAATATGTTCGCTGCGTGTTTCCGTGCGATGTAAAGCGCTAAAATATGCCCATCGCGCTACAGCCGTCAGAGCAGCCGCTCGACGAGAAAATTCTACATCGCGCACTGTATCTTGTTTTGGGTTCCCTTGTACTTGCTGCCACAGCGTTTCTAATTTGGCCAGGGAATCCAGAAGTCCCTGCTCAGAACGCAAATAGTTCTTCTCCAACGGGAACATCTGGTCTTGTACGCCGCGCACGATCGCCTCACTATCGAATTCAGAAGATGGTGAAGGCGATGGGCTACGCCTCGCCATAGGCGATCGCAATCCGGCTTGACCAGTAGGACGTGCAACCCGTTCATTTGCTTGAGCGCCCAGACTTTTCGCAAAGGTAGCCGCCCCAACTCCAGCCCATTGCCCTGTGGAAATTGCCCAAGCAGCATTGGGGCCACCGCCTCCAGAAGCTAACCCGGCTAGAAACTCCCGCGATGCTGCATCACCGGCGGCGTAGAGTCCAGGAACCTTTGTACCGCAACTATCATCGGTCAAACGGATTCCACCTGTACCACGGACTGTACCTTCTAAAATTAGTGTTACAGGCACTCGTTCAGTATAGGGGTCAATGTCAGCTTTTTTATATGGTAGAAAAGAGATGAAATGAGACTTTTCAATTACTGCTTTGACTTCAGGTGTGGCTTTATCCAAACGGGCATAAACGGAGCCTTTCAAGAGGGCATTGGGAAGGAACGATGGATCGCGACGACCATCGATATAGCCACCAAGATCGTTACCTGCTTCATCGGTGTAACTAGCCCAGCCAAAGGGAACACCCCGTGTCACTGTGGCATTAAAAGCGGTCGAAATTGCATAGTGATTGGAAGCTTCCATACTAGAGAGTTCGCCACCAGCTTCTACTGCCATCAGCAGCCCATCACCGGTATTAGTATTGCACCCTAATGCTTTACTCAAGAATGCACAACCGCCATTCGCTAAGACTACTGCACCAGCACGAACGGTATAGTTACGATGATGTTGCCTCTGCACACCTCTTGCCCCAGCGACTGAGCCATCGTCAGCCAACAAAAGTTCTAAAGCCGGACTTTGGTCGAAAATTTGCACACCAACACGCAAGAGGTTTTTGCGAAGTACCCGCATATATTCAGGGCCATAATAACTCTGGCGCACAGATTCCCCATTTTCTTTAGGGAAACGATAGCCCCAATCTTCTACTAAGGGCAAACTGAGCCAAGTTTTTTCGATCACACGCTCGATCCAACGTGAGTTAGCGAGGGTTTTTCCTATGCGATAACGCTCCGATAAAACTTTGTCCCAATTCTCTGGAGAAGGGGCCATAATGCCGTTACCACTAGCAGCAGCAGCACCACTCGTACCCAGAAAACCTTTATCAACAATGATGACTTTGACTCCTTGGGATGCGGCTGCCCATGCTGCCCATGCAGCGGCAGGACCACCACCAATTACCAGCACATCAGCAGATAGTTGTAGTTCATTTTCTGTTAGCAATTCCTTTTCTCCTTTTTGGCAGTCACATATTTCTTTGCCACTGTGAGCGGCTTCTACAGGCAAAAATCCACTTGCCTGCATTTTAAGCACCACTTAATTTGTCATCGGTGTCATTTTCGACAATGAGCTACTATTACTGGCGTGTTTTGCTCATCTGCTTTTTTGTCTATAAAATTGCGTTAGTGGTAGCTATACCAGAGGTCTCGCTGATTTGTCCGACTAAATTATGCAGTAGATAGAGTTTGCATAATATATACAAAGAGTGTACGGCAAATTACAGTTAATATGATACTCTAATTGTTAGCTTATCAAACATTAAGTCTTGCAAGTTAATTTCTTATCTGGTTGAAAAGGTGCTGTGCGACTAAGGTTGCGACATATCCTAAACGCTCTGCTTCTAATACTAGCGATCGCGTGCGTTCATAACTAGTATCAATCGGTTCATCTGGCGCATTGAGAGGGCCACAGTTACCTCCAACAGGGGCCCAAATACCGTAGTGTGGTTCTGACATTCTTGCCTCCAAATTAAATGGGGACTAGGGAGATACAGAATCTAGATACCTCCTTGTTTTTTATCTTTATCTATGCAAATCTCATAGTATCATACGGTAACTCTACTGATTTAACGTATTATTATTCTAGTTGCAAAAATAAAGTATGTTCAAAAACATGGCTAAGTACCCTGGTGTGGGAAGTAATGGCGGTACAGCATAAATACGCCTCTCACATTCCCAAAATAGCGATCGCAAGCAATCCTTACTTTCGGGATCATTGGCAGTTGAGTCAAAAAGCTATTGGTATTGAAATTGATGATTTACCAGTACTTTATGATGCTTGGCGGCGAGAGGTTCTTTCTTACTTCTTGGATATCCCTATATCTAGACTACCCAAACTTGTGAGTGTGAATGATTGATGATAAAAAACTGCCCTTTAAGCTTTAATTTGAAACAAGCTCCCAAACAAGGAACGATTAACCTCAGAGGTTTACCGTGATAATACAATTAATTTTTCATATTTTCTAAGATTATAAGTATTACTATTTGTCAAGAAAATAGTAATACTTATAATTGAAAAATTAATTTCGTAATAAATATAGGCTTGTTAGCTATTAGTAATTATTTTTTTATGAGGTATCTTTTCAAATGTAGTCGCGAATAACACTACAAACACAAGGTTTAAGTCCTATCATTTTTATCTATCAAAGTAAGATTATGAAAATAAATTATTTTTGTTTGTTTTAGATATAATTTTCGATGTTAAAGTTTGACGAAAAATTTTTAAGAATCAACAACTACCTCAAGGGGACGATCGCCCCTGCATTCTAAACATGATACGGAGGGCTAATGAGCAGATCGAAGCAATTAAAACTGGGTGCTTTCATGCGCCCGGTAAGCATACATACAGGCGCTTGGCGCTATCCTGGGGCTTTGCCTGACGCTAATTTCAACTTCCCAGCGCTGAAACGATTCATCCAGAAACTAGAGCAGGGCAAGTTTGACGCATTCTTCATGGCTGACCACTTAGCGGTGCTAAATATGCCAATCAACGCGCTCAAGCGCAGCCATACTGTCACCTCTTTCGAGCCTTTCACCTTACTTTCTGCCCTTGCCAGCGTCACCGAACACATTGGGCTGGTAGCCACCGCTTCCACTACTTATGACCAGCCTTACCACATCGCTCGCCGCTTTGCGTCTCTCGATCATATCAGTGGCGGTCGCGCTGGCTGGAACATCGTCACCACATCAAATCCAGATGCAGCGCTCAACTTTGGATTAGAAGAAGAGGTAGAACATGACGAACGCTATGTGCGGGCTAGGGAATTTTATGATGTCGTCACGGGTCTTTGGGATTCTTTCGCTGACGATGCGTTCATTCGAGACGTAGAATCAGGGATTTATTTCGATCCCGCAAAAATTCACGTTCTGGATCATAAAGGAAAATATCTCTCCGTGCGGGGACCATTGAACATCGCCAGACCTGTCCAGGGGTGGCCTGTGATCGTCCAGGCTGGAGCCTCCGAAGCTGGTCGTCAACTGGCCGCCGAAACCGCCGAGGTCGTGTTTGCATCAGCTGGTAGCTTAGAGGCAGGTAAGGCATTCTTTGCCGACATTAAGGGTCGCGTGCAGGCGATCGGACGCGATCCAGATAGCATCAAAATTCTTCCAGGTGTCTTGGTAGTTGTGGGTGAAACCGTCGCAGAGGCGCGTGCCAAGCGTCTTCATTTGGACAGCCTAGTACATTATGACAGTGGGATAGCCAGCCTGAATAGCGCACTTGGCTACGATGTTTCGCGCTTTGATCCAGACGGCCCCTTACCGGAAATCCCGCAGACTAACGCCGGACAGTCCTCACGCGAACGAGTGATAGCACTGGCACAACGCGAGAACCTGACCATTCGACAGCTAGCTCAACGCGTCGGCAGTTACGGCGGGCTGGCCTTCGTCGGCACACCCCAAACGATCGCTGATGATATGGAGCAATGGCTGACAGAGGAAGGGTCTGACGGCTTCAACATCATGTTCCCTTTTCTTCCTGAAGGGTTGAATGACTTTGTAGACAAGGTTGTGCCAGAACTCC
Source organism: Nostoc sp. JL23 (assembly GCF_017115065.1). Classification (NCBI taxonomy): domain Bacteria; kingdom Bacillati; phylum Cyanobacteriota; class Cyanophyceae; order Nostocales; family Nostocaceae; genus Nostoc; species Nostoc sp. JL23. The sequence goes on along the minus strand of NZ_JABXKN010000121.1, from coordinate 152,862 downwards.
AACGACGGAGGATTTTCCGCCACGATTATGAGGGCAAGACACTGCGCGAAAATCTGGGACTGACACGCCCCGCCAACCGCTTTTTCCAAACCACCACCGCATCTGTCAGCTAGACATCACACAACAATGTGATGAAAATCTCTTTTCCCAGTCCTTTATTCTCAAAATATTTAGAGAGAAAAACAAAGTGCTTAGGCGTAGCCCGTCGTAGATATCGCCCACCCGTTTTGAGTTGCAAACTCGAAACTTGAGGTTCAAAGGCTCAACTTTCACTTTCAGAAGCTGCAAGTGGCTATGCCCAATGGCAAGCCACTGCTTTTAAATTATTTTTATACAAATGTATTTTTACCGCAAAGAGAGGAGATTTCCCAATGGAGACAAAGCTAGAATAAAAATAAACTTCACAAGCTGTTTATGCAATGGGCTAATTTCCTAGCCGAAGAAGCTGCTACGAATCGCTTATCTCTAGAGCAAAGGGCAGCTTTTGCAAAGTATTTTCAGACAGAAAACTTAGGTAAAAGTAAAGCTAAACTTGCCAGCGAATTAAATGTTGATATTGCTGCTTTCACAAAGTGGGTGGGTGAGGTATATGACAAGTTTGCCCAGAATTCTCCTGAGTTAGCGACTTTCAACAATCGAGACAAACTAGAAAAGTTACAAGCTTATCTGAGCGTAAAATATAATAGCGAATTAGATGCCCTCAAACCATTGGCGGCGATGAAACTATTAAAATCGCTAGTGGTTCGGGAAAGACTGCAACAAGAAGCTTGGATTGCCAGAAGAATTTGTAAATTTTTGGGATATTTGCCTTTAGCGTTAGAGTTAGTGGGACGATATTTGGATAAAATGCCAGATTTGTCTCTGGAAACACTGCTGAAGCGGCTAGAGAAGAAACGAGTGGAACATGAACCAGTAGTCAATGCTAACTCATTGATGCCTGATGAATACGGTATATTTGAAGCTTTTGAATTGAGTTGGGAACAGTTGGATGAAAATGCCCAAAGCTTTGGCTGTTTGCTAAGTTTGTGTGCTTTAGCTGACATTCCCCTATCTGTTGAGACAATAGAAGATGACAAAAAACAACAACTCAATAAGAAAGCCATAGCCGATTTACTGGAATTGCATTTACTACAACAGAAAAGTAAAGGAATTTATCGTCTAAATCCACAGATTCGACAACTTTTCCAAGTGAAATTGGATAAGTCAAGTGAGGCGGATGAAGCAAAGACTAAATTTGCAGCCATGATGTTAGAGGTAGCAAAGCTAATTCCGCAACAGCTTAACCCTGAAAATATTCTCAACCTCACTCCACATATCCCGCATATTACAGAAGTTGCAACTCACCTATCCGAATATCTGGGCGATGAAAATCTAATCACTCTGTTTACCAAATTAGCCTGGTTTTATCAAGGTCAAGGACTTTATCAGCAAGCAGAGCCTTGGTTGCAACGGTGTGTAGAACTGACTCAAAATCGTCTTGGTTTAGAACATAGCGATGTCGCCACTAGTCTGAACAATTTAGCAGTACTCTATGAAACTACAGGACGCTACAGGGAAGCCGAACCCTTGCTTGAGCAAGCTTTAGCACTGAGAAAACGCGTGCTAGGAGAAGAACATACCGATGTCGCCACTAGCCTGAGCTATTTAGGATTAATCTACGAATATACAGGACGCTATAGCGAAGCCGAACCTTTGTATCAGCAAGCTTTAGAACTGTGGAAACGCCTAGTGGGAGAAGAACATCCCCATGTTGCCACGAGTCTGAACAATTTAGGAGCATTGTATTGTTATACAAAACGCTACAGGGAAGCTGAACCCTTGCTCAAGCAAGCATTAAAACTGAGAAAACACCTGCTAGGAGATAACCATCCCGATGTTGCTACCAGCCTGAACAATTTAGCACAACTTTATGAATATACAGGAAGTTACAAGCAAGCCGAACCTTTGTATGAGCAAGCTTTAGAACTGAGTAAACGCCTGCTGGGAAATAACCATCCCGATGTTGCCATTAGCCTAAACAATCTAGCAGCACTCTACCGTTATACAAGACGCTACAGGAAAGCCAAACCCTTATTTGAGAAAGCTTTAAAAATTTGTGAACGGACTTTAGGTATAAGTCATCCGACAACTATGACGGTTCGGGCAAATTATGCCAGCTTTTTAAGAGAAGCATATCCCTAGTACCGCAAGGCGGAATTAAAAATTAAAAATTAAAAATGAATACAGCATAAGGATTTCGTTGATTTGGAATGATTGGTTTATTTCCGCCGTGTTCTACTAGCGATCGCTCTTTGTGTCCTCGAACGGTTTAAAATAATATCCCCCTCTTCTTCAGCGAAGAAGAGGGATGAGATTTTACTTACATCCTAAAGATTTGCGAGTATCCACACCAGTTTTAGAATTCACACCACTTGCCTTAACACAAAGCTTTTTCACTTGTATGCCATCTAAAATTGCATTCGTAAAATCAGTACCGGTGACATCCACGCCATCAAAAGTAGAACGCAGCATCATCGCATCAGTCAACACAGCATCACTTAAATCAGCATCCTTAAACCTTGTTAGATAGGCTATGCCTTCACTAAAATCAGCACCATGCAGATTTACTCCCTCCAATACGCTACCGTTAAATACACCACCACGTAAGTCAGCATTGCTAAAATTAGCATTCTCTAATTTGAGATTGGTAAACTCAGTACCAATTAAACTTTGACCAGAGTAATCCTTGCCCTTGAGTTCATCATTACCCACAGAACGGGTAATACTAGAAGAACTTGCAGCTTGCGCCGATAGGGGAAACAAAAAAAGAACCATAGCTAAGACAAAGCTAGCTAACAGTTGCCAATATTTCATAATCTCTTCTTAATAAATCTCAACACTTCTACTATTAACTATTAAACCTTACAGAAGGGGACAAAGGGGATGAGGGAATACGGTACAGGTTACAGGGTAGAGATTATTCCCTATCACCCGTCCCCTGTCACCTCTTCCCTAATCTCTCGTAGGATGATAGATGTTGAGGTGCGATCGCAATAATTACCTGTGGCTAATCAAGAAGACAACGCCCAATCTCTGGCGCGAACCCCTTTATATCAACTGGGTGTAGAACTCAAAGCACGCCTTACCAGCTTTGGCGGCTGGGAAATGCCTGTGCAATTTAGTGGAATTAGCCGCGAACACGAGGCTGTAAGAAATACAGCCGGAATGTTCGATATTTCCCACATGGGCAAATTTACCCTCCAAGGTAAAAACCTGATTTCCCAACTCCAGCCACTAGTACCTTCCGACTTGAGTCGTTTGCAAGTTGGTCAAGCGCAATACACCGTATTGTTAAATCCTCAAGCGGGAATTATTGACGACATCATTGTTTATTATCAAGGTGAAGACACCAGTGGTACACAAAAGGCATTCATTATAGTCAATGCGGCAACCTCTGGTAAAGATAAAGCATGGCTCTTGCAACACCTTGACCTAAATAAGTTGCAATTCCAAGACCTTTCACCAGATAAAGTCTTAATTGCCGTGCAAGGGCCAAAAGCGATTAAATATCTCCAGCCATTAGTGCAAGAAGACTTGCAACCAATCAAAGCCTTTGGACATTTAGCAGCAACTCTACTAGATAAACCTGCCTTCCTAGCCCGCACAGGTTACACCGGAGAAGATGGCTTTGAGGTGATGGTAGACCCAGATGTGGGAGTAGAATTGTGGCGAAGTCTCCATAAAAGTGGTGTTATCCCCTGTGGACTCGGTGCGAGAGACACTCTGCGCCTAGAAGCAGCGATGGCACTTTACGGACAAGATATCGATGACACTACCACACCTTTAGAAGCAGGTTTAGGGTGGCTAGTTCACTTAGATACCAAAGGCGATTTTATTGGTCGGGAAGTTTTAACAGAGCAAAAATCCAAAGGAGTGCAGCGTCGATTGGTAGGTTTGCAAACCCAAGGACGCAACATTGCCCGTCATGGCTATCAAGTGTTATCCGAAGGTAAAGTTGTGGGAGAAGTTACTAGTGGCACCCTGTCACCTACACTTGGTTATCCTGTTGCATTAGGCTACGTTCCCACCCAGCTAGCAACTGTTGGTCAGCAGCTAGAAGTCGAAATTCGCGGCAAAGCTTATCCAGCAGTTGTAGTTAAACGTCCCTTTTATCGGTCAAAAAATCGTGTTGCCAACTGATAAGCGCTGAGGTTTTTGAGGAATAATGTGTTGTGAGTTATTCAATCTACAGTCAGGTTCATTACCAAATATGGCTTGGATGACTATTGGGGCAATAATTTTTTTAATAAGGGAGAGGAAGTGATATGTCTTTTGAATATCCTCAAGATTTCAGATATCTGGATTCTCATGAATACGTGCGAATAGATGGTGAAATTGCCACAATTGGCATTACTGAGTTTGCCGTACAGGAATTGGGTGATATCGTCTTTTTGGAACTGCCAGAAATTGGCGATGCTCTTACTAGGGGAGAAAACTTTGGCACAATCGAATCAGTGAAAGCCGTTGAGGAACTGAATTCACCAGTGACAGGCACCGTTATAGAACGGAATGAAGCCTTAATTAATTCTCCCGAAGAAGTGTCAGAAGACCCCTATGGGGAAGGGTGGTTTTTGAAAGTGCGCGTCAATGACCCTGGTGAAGTTGAAGATGCCTTGACAGCTGATGAGTATCGCGCCCAAGTAGAAGGGGAGTAGGAGTGCTTAGTGCTGTTAGCGGGGCGTTGAGCCAGTGCTGAATGGAAGAGTAAAGGAGTAGGTGAGTGGAGGAGGTAATTAACAATTACTCTTATTCACCTATCCAATATCTTCCGAATTCCCAGTCCCCAGCCCCCAGTTTAAGAGTATTTATTGCAAAATATGATAATAGTACCATCTGGAGAGTAATTTGTGGTATTGAACGCCCCTATTCTCAAGTCTAATGAGCAGCAAGTGCTGGACGACAAAAGTCAAAAGTTAAGTAGTTTTGTGCCAAGACACATTGGCCCTAACTCTGATGACATCCAGCTTATGCTTAAGGTTTTGGGATTTCCCAGCCTGGATGCTCTAATCGACCAAACAGTTCCACAGGCAATTCGGCTGAAACAACCGCTAAAGTTACCAGCAGCAGAAAGTGAGTATGCAGCACTGGCATCGTTAAAAAAAGTTGCTGCCAAAAATCAGGTTTTCCGTTCATACATTGGTATGGGCTATTACGACAGTATTACCCCACCTGTGATTGGGCGTAATATCTTAGAAAACCCTGGTTGGTATACTGCCTACACTCCTTATCAGCCAGAAATTGCCCAAGGGCGACTAGAAGCGCTGCTGAATTTTCAAACCTTGATTATTGACCTCACAGGTTTAGAAATTGCCAATGCTTCATTACTTGATGAAGCCACAGCCGCAGCGGAAGCGATGAGCCTAAGCTACGGTGTCTCCAAAAATCAGGCAGATGCCTATTTTGTCTCTCGTGACTGCCATCCCCAAACCATTGATGTGTTGCAAACACGCGCTAAACCATTGGGGATTAAGATTATTGTTGGCGATCATCAAACATTTGATTTTGATCAAGCAATTTTTGGGGCTGTTCTGCAATACCCTGCAAGTGATGGCACTATTTACGACTACCGCGCTTTTATCGAAAAAGCCCATGCTAAGGGTGCATTGGTGACGGTAGCAGCAGACCCTCTAAGTTTAACTTTGCTGACCCCTCCAGGGGAATTTGGCGCTGATATTGCTGTCGGAAGTACTCAGCGGTTCGGTATCCCGTTGGGGTTTGGGGGACCTCATGCGGCATACTTTGCTACGAAGGAAGAGTATAAGCGGCTGGTTCCAGGGCGAATTGTGGGTGTATCAAAAGATGCCCAAGGTAAGCCTGCATTACGTCTCGCCTTGCAAACCCGCGAACAGCACATCCGCCGCGAAAAAGCCACTAGTAATATTTGTACTGCACAGGTGCTACTGGCGGTGATGGCGAGTATGTATGCCGTCTATCACGGCCCTGCTGGACTGAAGCAAATTGCCGAAAATATCCACTCTTTGACAGTGTTGCTGGCAGAAGGACTGAAGCGTTTGGGTTACAGCATCAGTTCCAAAGATTTCTTTGATACGTTGCGAGTAGAACTGGGAAGACGCAATTTAGAAGATATTTTGGCAGCTAGTGAACAACTTCAAATTAACCTGCGGGTTTTTGATGCAACTACTGTTGGTATTTCGCTGGATGAAGCAACTACACCAGAAGATTTAATCGACCTTTGGCAGATTTTCGCTGGTACAGATGATTTACCCTTCACTTTAGAAGAATTAACTTCTTCCTCATCCTCACATCTTCCTCTCTGCCGTACAAGTACATATCTCACTCACCCAGTTTTTAACCGCTATCACTCAGAAACGGAGTTGTTGCGTTATCTGCACAAACTTGAAAGTAAGGACTTGTCGCTAACGACATCAATGATTCCTTTGGGTTCTTGCACAATGAAGTTGAATGCAACTGCTGAGATGATTCCGGTAAGTTGGGAGGAATTTGGCAAGATTCATCCATTTGCCCCAGCGTTGCAAACGCAAGGTTATCAAATCCTATTCCAGCAACTTGAGGCATGGTTAGCTGAAATTACTGGTTTTGCGGGAATTTCTCTGCAACCAAATGCTGGTTCTCAGGGCGAATATGCTGGACTTTTAGTAATTCGCCAATATCACGAAAATCGGGGCGAAGCACACCGCAACGTTTGTTTGATTCCCACTTCGGCACACGGGACAAACCCAGCAAGTGCAGTGATGTGCGGGATGAAAGTGGTGGCAGTTGCTTGTGACTCCCAAGGTAATATTGACGTTGCTGACCTGAAGGCTAAGGCAGAAAAACACAGCAATGAATTAGCCGCCTTAATGGTGACATATCCTTCAACTCACGGTGTCTTTGAGGAACCAATTCAGGAAATCTGCGCTGTTGTCCATAGTCATGGTGGACAAGTTTACATGGATGGGGCAAATATGAATGCCCAAGTGGGAATTTGCCGTCCTGGGGATATTGGCGCGGATGTCTGTCACTTGAATCTGCACAAAACTTTCTGTATTCCGCATGGTGGCGGTGGCCCTGGTATGGGGCCCATTGGCGTTGCATCTCATCTTGTGCCGTTTTTGCCTGGACATCCTGTTGTTACTATCAACGACTCAACTCAGCACTCACATATTGGTGCTGTGGCAGCTGCGCCTTGGGGTAGTGCGAGTATTTTGGTGATTTCTTGGATGTACATCGCCATGATGGGTGCAGATGGTTTAACCCAAGCTACTAAGGTGGCGATTCTCAACGCTAACTACATTGCCAAGAAACTGGAATCGTATTATCCGGTTTTGTATCAGGGGAAAAATGGTCTAGTTGCCCATGAGTGTATTTTAGATTTGCGATCGCTCAAAAAATCAGCTGCGATCGAAATCGATGATGTTGCCAAGCGTCTGATAGATTATGGTTTCCATGCGCCGACTGTTTCCTGGCCTGTAGGGGGTACAATCATGGTGGAACCTACAGAAAGTGAATCTAAACAAGAGTTGGATCGTTTCTGTGATGCGTTGATTTCTATTCGCCAAGAAATTGCCGAAATAGAAGTTGGCAAGGTGGATATCCAAGATAATGTTTTGAAGAACGCACCCCACACTGCCGAAAGTCTGATTACTGGAGAATGGAATCATCCTTATTCTCGTGAACAAGCTGCTTATCCCGCGCCTTGGACTCGTGAATATAAGTTCTGGCCGGCTGTGGGTCGCATTGATGCGGCTTTTGGCGACAGGAATTTTGTTTGTTCTTGTCTGCCAATGGATGCTTATTAAACTGAAGTGAAGAGTTAGGAGTTAGGAATTAAAACTCCTAACTCCTGCCTTCGATAAAAACTGATGATTTACCTATTTCTATCTGTGATTATCTAGTTGTGATACCTGGGAATTAAACAATTAGGCTTGTTGTATTTCTGGACGACCATCTTCAACTACAAATGAAGCCCGCTTACTAAGCGTGCCATTCGGGGTTGTGACGTTTGATAAAACTAGATAGTCTGTCTTGTAGGTTGTGGGAGTCAGCGCACAGCGAACATATCCCCGTTGACCGTTGAAGAACTTAATGTGTGGGTTATCGGGTAAGTAAGCTTCAACATTTGGGCTGGTATCTGCCCCATCTCCACCGGAGGTTATTGAGGTACAGACGAATTCACTCCCAACCGTAGCAGATTTTGGGTTATTAAAGTCAGCCTTTAAATTTATTGCCCAGTTGGAATGGATATCGCCTGATAAGACTACTGGATTAGATGGTTTGCGCTGTTCTAAGAAACGCATAAGGCGATCGCGGGAAGCCACATAACCATCCCACTTATCCATGCTGTAGGTTCTGCCTTCCCCTGGTTTTGTGTCTATCTGAGCAACTATAACTTGCTGGGCTAAAACGTTCCACTTAGCCTGTGAGTTATTTAAACCATTGTATAGCCAATCTTCCTGACGCTTGCCGGTAATCGTTGCATTCGGATTTAAATTTTCTGGGCAACGTTCTTTAGTACCATCACCACAGGGCTGATCGGTGCGATACTGACGGGTATCTAGGACATGGAAGGTAGCTAAGTTACCAAAGGAAAGCCGACGGTAAAGTTGCATATCGGGGCCAACGGGACGCGAGAAGGGGCGCAGTGGCATGTGTTCGTAGTAAGCCTGATAGGCAGCAGCCCGTCGTTGCAGGAAGATTGCCCGATTTTGATCTGGTTCAGTATCGACTTCGGAGATGTCGTTGGCGTAGTTGTTTTCTACCTCGTGGTCATCCCAGGTGACAATCCAGGGAAAGGCTGCATGAGCTGCTTGCAGATTGGTATCAGTTTTATAGAGGGCGTGACGGTTACGGTAATCTTCTAAGGTTAGAATTTCGGCACTGTTGTGCTTTCTGGGACGATTGTTTGAGATTCCGCCTTCATAGATGTAGTCTCCAACATGCACTACCAAGCTGAGGTCATCCTGGGCAATATATTTGTAAGCAGTATAGTATCCCTGCTCATAGTGCTGACAGGAAACAAGGGCAAAGTTTAATTTATTTAAGTAGCCACCTGCTAAAGGCGCTGTACGGGTGCGACCAATGGGGCTAGCGTCTTGACCGACAAGAAACCGATACCAGTACCAAGTATCAGATTGCAGGCCTTCTACGACAACTCGAACTGAATGAGCTAGTTGTGGAGTTGCAAGTACCGTACCTCTGGAGACAATACGCCTTATGTCGGGATCGGTTGCTATTTCCCAGCGAATTGGCACATTCACAGGTGGCATTCCACCTCCATTTAAAGGTTCAGGAGCGAGACGAGTCCAAATCACTACGCTAGTAGGATAAGGATCGCCCGACGCTACACCTAAAGTGAAAGGATAATTGGAAAATCTGCTGGTGGCGTAGACGCGTAGCGGCTTGTCGGCAGACATCGCTCTTTGAGAAGAAAATTGGTTAGCGATTGCTAAACCAGATAATGCTCCTGCCCCAATAATTAAGTTGCGTCGTTTGATTCGACTGTGCAGGAACTGCTCAAAATTCCGGTAATCTACCATTCTCTACTCCTGGCTAACAGGTAAGTTAAAGTACAGCAACAGCTAACACAAAGATGGCGGAGTAATCGTAGGAAAATTTCGTAATTATTCCCTTATAGCAATTCTTTATTAAGACCCATAGAAATAACCCCACCATCCTTGCTAAGGAGAGGTTGGGAGGGGTCATAATGTGCAGCTTCATAGAGAATTGGTATTATCAAAATCAGATTTTAATTTCCAATTTTCCCCTCAGCTATCAATGTGTCAGATGTTGTTTCCCCACATAAAACCCTACTAATAAGAGATTAATCCTTGGCAAAGAAATTGTTAATATCAACTTAACCAAGGTTAGATTTTAATCTTTTTCATGGATGCTACCTTTCTCTTCATCATTGAGCCAAGGCTACAAGCAAAAAGAACACCAATTAAAGGTGTAGGTTCAGGTACTTGTCTATAAGAAACTGTACCTGATATCAGTTCAGTATTGGGAGAAGTTTTAGAGTAAATTGTAAAATCGTCACCAATAATTTCATAACTGATAGAACTGGAAGGATTAGCTTTATCATTAAACTGATAATCTAATCCAAAATACGTTTGTCCTGTTAAGGATGTTGTTTTAAAAACAAGAGGAAAATCTGGGTAATTTGCATCATCTTGTTCAGTGTAAATGGTATCGCCATCAAAGTTGAAAGAAAGTGACTGAATGGGAGCTTCGGGATTATAGCCATTGCTGAAGGTTGAGTCATCAAAGCTAAAAAAGCCATTCCCCTTTGTTGCTGGACTATCAACGGTGAAAGCGTAATTAAGAATTGCAGCAGATGCAGATTTTACATCTACGGTAGCAAAACCTAAAGCAATAGTAGCAGCAACCAATAAATTTGGAACCAATTTCATCTCAATTTTCCTTACCATCAACTTCTGTAAGCAATGCAATTACAAGCTACAAAAATAGCTTTTATCTAACTTACTTATTTTTCCAATTGAAATTCATAACTGTTAGATCCAGTTATGAAATCAATATTTTTCTCTTTTTCAATAAGAAGCAAACAACTGCCCAAATTGTTTTGAGACACCCCATTTTAAAATTAGGAGTTTAAGCAAACTTTAATTAAAGGTAAAAATAAAATTTAATTTAAGTTTACTAACTAAAAAATTAGCCGATAACTATAGGGTAAGCACATCTAAATAAATAGTAATGAGCCTGAATAAGAGTGGAATGCAATCAGATATGACTTTCACGAAATTAAATTTTCGCTTTTACAGGAATAATTCTCATTTAGGAGGGGAGAAAGTGAGAGGAAACCGTCGCTTGCCTGTTAAAGAAGGGAGTAACGTGATTTTGTCAGATCGGGGTTAAATTATCAATTACATTACTAAATTCTCAATAAAACAGGTTTTTCCGTTGCGATGCCTACGGCGAACAACGCCTACGCGTAGTGTACTAGAGGTAATCGCATTCCAAAATAGCCTATTCCTATTTTTAGTTTTAACACTTAGTCTTAACTGAATTGTATTGCCTCTAATTCTTCTTTTACAAATAAAGGCTGATACCCCAATGCAAATGCTTTAGAACTATCCAAAGAAACATCTGTTGGTCTAGGTGCTGCCATTTTCACATCTTGTTGTCGGCAGGATTTAAGTCCGGTAGCGGGAAGTTGGAATACTTCTACTAATATCTGTCCAAAATCATAACGCGAAATCCGCTCTTTGCCGCCTAAGTGAATGATGCCGTTAACTTTTTCTAATGCTAATAAAAGTCCTTTGGCAGCAGTTGTTCCACTTACTGGTGTGCGAAATTCATCTATAAATAAACTTAGTTCTTTTTCTGCTTGTAAAGTCCGAATAAATGGCTGAATAAAGCTTTTAGCTGTGGGTGTTGCTGCACCAAACATCAAGGGCATCCGACACACTGCGGTCATCGGATACCTTTCTAGCATATCTGCTTCAGCTATGGATTTTTGCTCACCGTAAAGATTGACAGGACACACGGCATCTGTTTCTTGATAGGGGGCATTTAAGCCATCAAAAACTAAGTCGGTTGAGGTAAAAGCACAAGGAATAAAGTTATCCGCACAAAGTCCGGCAATATTACAGGATGCGATAACATTAATTGCGTGGGATTCTTTGGGGTTGGTTTGACAAAAATTTGGTTGCGAATGTGCAGCAGTATGAATAACTGCTTCTGGTTGGACATCATTAAAGATACGCTTCAATTCCTGAAAATTTGTTAAGTTCGCTTTTAAAATTTTCATGCCAGGAATCTCTAAAGAATGGGATAAATAAGTGCCATAAATATCCCATTCTTGTTTGGCAAGCTGACAAAGATGCCATCCTAAAAAACCACTTGCCCCGGTGATTAACAATTTTTTCATGTCTAACCTTAAACCGCTCAAGAAAAAATCCTTTCTACAGCAGGCTTATATTCTACACCGAGAGGTGGTGATAAAATCCTATTGCAGTAATTCCTGAAACTGCTTTTCACTACGCACTTTGCTAAAGTCTGGGTCAGTTTTTGCTAATTTCTTGTATTTATCAGGAACAAGCTTGATTGCTTTGTCTAGGTTCTCAATTGCTAATTCTAGATTGTTTTGTAAAGCATAAGAGCAAGCTTTATTGTAATATGCTTGGTGCAAATCCGGCTTGATGGCGATCGCTCTATTATAAGATGCGATCGCATCCTTGTAGCGGTGCAGCTTTGTCAGAGCAATGCCTCGGTTAATTAAGGCTTCATATTTGTCGGGTTGGATGGCGATCGCTCTATTATAGGATGCAAAAGCATCTTGGTAACGTTGCAACGATGTTAGAGCTATGCCACGATTATACCAAGCTTCATATTTGTCGGGTTTGATGGCGATCGCTCGATCATAGGATGCAAGAGCGTCTTGGTAGCGTTGCAACGATGTTAATGCTATGCCACGGTTAATCCAAGCTTCAGGACTCTCAACTTTGATGGCGATCGCTTTATCATAAGCTTTTATGGCATCTTCATAATTTTGTCTATCTAATAAATTATTACCTTGATGAAAGTAATCTTCTGCTTTTTGCGTAGCCTTCGCTTCTATAAAAAGTTGGGTTACATTGCTTTCTTGGACAACCTGTGTAGTATTTTCTGCCGATGAGTTTGCCCCCTCACTACAGCCAAATGTCAAGAAAGCTATCAAGCCAGATGCAACGAAGCAGTTCCGAAAAACCATGCTGTACCTACAAAAATTATTAGATGATGTTAAAATTTGTTAGTTTTTTGAGTATTATCAAAATACACTACTTTTTACCCATTAATTTACTTATATTTATTTTCCCAAAGAGCCTTGTTGACAATGCATAAAAATTTATCAAAATCAAGGGTGTATAATATTATCATAATAAATACACATAAAGCAATCGCTTAGAACTACTTTACTCAAAAAACAATTATATTTGTATTGCTATATATATTGCGTAGCTGGGACTCGTCGTAACATCGTACTCGTGTAGTAATTCACCCTGATAAAAACCTTCTTCAATTTGCCAATGCCGACGGTATAAATTAGCCAGGATCGCAGGGGTGAGGACAGAAATAATATCATAATAGCTAGTTTTTCCAACCTTGATTTCTATTAATTAGTTTTATTTTTCCTTCAAAATAAAACAGAAAATCAACTCTCCATTATTGATAAATCGTAGACATAATTTATATTACAACTATGGCAATTTATAGGTTTAATATTACTTAAAAACTGAGTAGCAGGAAGCATTATTCATAGAAATTACTAGTAAATTATTAATGCTAGGAGATAATTTCTGGTATTAAATTTGTATATTTTGTATTTATTATTTTCTATTCAGGATCTAAAACTATGTCTGTTTTCTCCCCTGATGGTCGGACAAAAGTTAGCAACACCATAACTTTTCCGTTTAGTGCTATAGGAAAGATGAGAATACGTTGGAAAGGCCCAGATGGGGTTATTGATACTGCTGATGATATTATCGTCAACGGTTCTGGTGCCATGATTGATTCCTACCACTTTTTAACAGCAGGACACTGTGTGTATGACACAAGATATGGGGGTTGGGCAGATAAAATTGAGGTGATGCTTGGCTCTAAAGGAAATATCATTGCTGGTACAAACCGCGCTGACTATGAATACTATAGTGAAGCCAAATCTGTTTATACACGTTCTTTTGAAGGATGGACTCAAGGAGATCAGACTAAAAGCGAAACTTTTCAATATGATATAGGATTGGTTACTCTTGACCGCAATATTGGAAACTTCACTGGCTGGTTTAACTATGGATATGACGAGAATCTCAACAGTGGAACTTTAATGAATGTCACTGGATACCCTTCTGATAAGTTTGATTCCAATAGTGATGGGAAATTTGACAACTATGATATGTGGACTCAGAGTGGAAAAATCACAAGTACAACTGACTCGATTTTGCGTAGTAATGAGCTAGATATTCTAAATGGAAATAGTGGAGGCCCTCTCTGGCTTAATAATTCCAACACAAATAAACCGACTATTTATGGAGTAGCTTCAAATGAGACAACTACCAACCAAACTCCGCTTTACAACGAGTTCGCCCGAATTACAAGCACTCGATATAACGAGATTCAAAACTGGATTAACGAAGACACAGCTACACGTAAACCCACTGATAAAGCTGATTTAGTAGACTCTGATGTGTGGTTTAACACAACTCTTGGAAGTTTTAGTAATAACACTATTAAAAATGGGGAAAATTTCAGCATCACAGTTTATCCTCGCAACAATGGTACAGCCGCGACAGGTAATTTCTCAGTTTCTTTTTACGCTTCTACTGATACCAATATCACTAATAGTATTGGTTCTCATTATCTAATTGGTAATACAACTATTTCATCGATTAACCCATTCAATTCGGGAACAGCGACATGGAACGGTGCGTTTCCCAATATCCCAATTGGAAATTACTACGTTATTTCATTTCTAGATCCAACTAATTTAATCCAAGAGTTTGATGAAAGTTTAACCAGCAACCAAAAGGTATTTAGAACTTTACTCTCTGTTGCCAATAGTGCGATATTACCTCTTAGCATTTCATCAACTATTAGCTCTCCTTTAACAGCCCGTGAAGAAAATCTCACCACAGGTACAGCCAATATTAATGAGAGTGGTAATACTGGTAATAACCAGCTAAATGGTGGAAATAGCAATGACATCCTTATAGGGGGAATTAGTAACGATACTTTCGTTGGAGGTTTAGGTAATGATACCTTAACAGGAGGAACTGGATCTGATGTTTTTATTATTAATACCCCTTCTGAAGGAATTGATAACATTACAGATTTTTCGCCCTTAGATGACACAATCTATGTTTCTAAAATAGGGTTTGGAGGTGGACTTAGTGAAGGTATACTTCAATCAACACAATTTTTTATCGGTTCATTAGCACAAGATAGCAGCGATCGCTTTATCTACAACAATAATACAGGGGGTTTATTCTTTGATGCTGATGGTATAGGCTCATCTGGTCAAATCCAAGTTGCTCAACTAGCAATAGGTCTAGCCATGACTAATACAGATATTTTCGTGATTGCCTGATAAATCAAGACGCGATAAATCGCGTCTCTACATGAGGGTTTTGGGTTTATCTGAACTGTATAACTCTACTTTATCTGTGCAACGCTTAATTGATGCCAAACACTGACTCGACAGTTGACTTAATCGAATCCCGCGCATCCTTCAAAGTTTGGCTAATGGGATGTTTTGCCTGCAAAAATGCCCGCGCACAATTGCGTCCCGGCATTCCCGAAATTGAACCACCTGGATGAGTCCCTGCACCAGTCAAAAATAGATTATCAATTGGCGTTTTGTAGTTGGCTATTTCTGGTAATGGACGGAAAAATATCATCTGATCTAGGGTCATGTCAACATGATAATAATTCCCTTTGTATGCACCTAATCTTTCTCCTAGTTCTGCTGGACTTTCTACCCGACGGGCGATAGTTGCACCTTTGACATTGGGTGCATAGTCTGCCAACTTATCAATCACCCTATCTGCAACTTTGTTTTTCAATTCATCCGTCCAACCAGTACCTTTTAAACCAGTGCCTTCTGCACCAGCAATTTGATAAGGGGCAAAATACTCAATCCATACAGTGTGCTTGCCTGGTGGTGCTAATGTGGGGTCTAAGTAGCTAGGCATCACCACATACATTGATGGGTCAGCATCAGGAATCTCTCCCAAAGTACATTTACTATGAGCCTGTTCGACATGAGCCACGGAATCTGCAATTAAGATAGAACCGACGAGATATTCATCTTTGTGAGCGTGGTGGGGAAAGTGCAGTGGTTCATCTAAAGCTAAATCTATCTTGAGGATGGTTTCGTTATTGTTAACGATGCGGCGTTCTAATCTTTCCCATAAATCGGGGTCGGCTCCATCAACATCGCTTTTATCAGTCATTTGTAAGAACAACCGCTTGGCATCAATATTAGAAATAACCCCGTATTTAGCGCGATATTCTTTACCACCAGCAACCCGCACACCTACAGCTTTGCCATCATCAATTAAAACTTTTTCAACGTGCTGATCTGTGAGAATAACGCCACCTTTACTTGTGACTAAATTCACCAAAGCTTGCACAAGTGCGCCTGTTCCGCCGCGAGGTCTGGCCATCCCCGGATTGTGACGCATTGCCATCATAATTGCACCAATGGCAAGGGTTTTTTGTGATGGTGGCGCACCTAGTTCTGATGCTAGTCTGGCTAGCGGCGCTTTCAGAAATTCCTCATCAAACCACTCGTTAAGCAAATCTTCAGCGCTGGTTAACATCGTGCGAATAAAGTCCAGCGTTTTGTTAGGTGAACCAATAACTGAAAATAAATCCTTGAGTTTTGTGATGTCGTAGTTACCAAGGATGTCTATAATTGACTTTGGCGGTGCATTAAACATGGGAATCATTGCACCTAGCGCTCGCTGCCAATAGTCTACAAACTCTGCGTATTTTTTGGCATCACGTTCACTGTAACGAGCGATTTCTGCACAAGTCTTTTCCACCGACTTATGTCCTAAGAAATACTTGCCATCAGGATGAGGACAGAAAACAACTGGATCGCACTCCAAATAATGCAAGCCGTATTTTTCTAGTTCTAATTCTTCAACAACTGGCCCTAAGTGAATAAATTCATGGTCAATAGCACACAAATTGAATTTAAATCCAGGAGCTTCTTGGGGTAAACATTCTTCAGTTGTTGCTGCGCCACCTGGTACAGAACGCTTTTCTAGTAACAGAACGCTATAACCGGCTTTTAGCAAATAAGCTGCACAAACAAGCCCATTATGTCCAGCACCGATTAGGACAACATCATACTCTTGCATAGTTGGAATTTAGAAATAATCAGTAACTTTCCAAATTTTAGAAAATTTTTATTACATTTACATCATCCTTCAGTAACAAAAATTATCTTTAACTAGTGTCAATCCTACTAAGGAGAGATTAAAGTTGATGATGAGGGTATTTGTTTTACCTGAGCTTCTAACATAAGTATTAAAGTACCTTTTTGTACTTCTATATCTTTGATAGAAAACGATATATCCTCCCATTTAAAAAATGGTATATTCATCAGTTCTTTAGCTTTCTGCATGAATGCTGTAATTAATTCTATGGAAATCCCCTCTCCCTCAGTGCAGTTAAAACCCTCTAGCATAGCGGGTTGTGAATTAGTGCGTGGACGAGCGATCGCAGTGTAAGCTAAAGGGCGAGTATTTCCCATTTCCTTTAACTGCACCTTTCCCCTAAATTCTATTTTGCCATCACCAGGTAAAAATACCTGAATTTCTTCTGGTTCAAAACTGACAATTTCGCCATCTACATTCAACTCAAAGTTTTGCATCTGGCTACGAACAAACTCTGAGGTCAAGGCGCGGTTAATATCTACTTCTGTGAGTATAACCCTAGCAATGGTATTGATTGGCTCATTGAGTTCTATTTGACCAAAAAGAGCGCTAAAAGGATTGATGGCAATACTATCTGTTTGCAGTTTTATTTCCTGTATGCGAATGTCTTCTTTAATGACTAATCCTTGTCCTGCAACTGCAACTCCATCCGCCTGTCCCTGAAGTATTTTTAACAAATCGGTTTGTACATCTATTTCTATTTGTTCTACTTCATCTAGCTGATTGGATATTTGTTTTTCAGCTTCTTGGGATAGAAATTGTTCTTCTAACCGATGCTCATCAGGCATGAATTAGTAAGCTCCTAAATGTCCTCTTACTAGTTACTGTAAAGGCTAGATACTAAGGAGCGGATCTACATTGCGGTATATGCAAATCGGAGGATTGAGTAATTAACTAGAAAGTATTGTTTGTCTTTTAAATTTTGCCTTTTTGGTAACAACCATTTTTATACCACCGCTAGGGACAATTGTAATACCACGACGGACTGGATGCGCTGGACGTTTATCAGTAAGGCTTAGTTCAAAATGGGATAATATTATGGCTGTTACTAATTTTATTTCATACATAGAAAATGCTGCACCGATGCAACCACGATAACCCCCACCAAAGGGTAAATATTCGTAAGGTGAAAATTTTTGGTTGAGGAATCTTTCTGGACGAAACTGTTCTGATTCTGGGTAAGTGTCTGTTCGGCGATGTGCTAAATAAATACATGGAACTAAAATTGTTTCTGATGTAAATTTATGCCCCATAATTTCCACTCGATCTTTTAGCATTCGTGGTGTGCAAATTAAAACATGGGTTGCTTTCTTAAAATCTAATTTGTGTGCAGGGATGGCTAAAAAATACTATCGGTGGCGACTTTAAACCCATTACCTGTACTGTGAAAACATCACCATACTTGGCAGCATTATTTTCTAAAAACTTTGTTGGTTCAGCAATTAATTGCAGAATTTGTAGCAACGCTGGTGTGCGTAGATTATTAAATAGTTTCATTATTTATTCGATACTTTTAGAATTTCAGAAGGCGCAAATAATTCAATCCGTTTGAGTTAAAGCTTACTTCTCCCTAACACTTCTTAAAAAAGATGCAATTAGAGCAAAATTTTTAAAATTTTCAGGGGAGAATCGGAAGTTACCTACCACTAAGTGAACCGTAGTGGTAATTAATCACCATTAATTTTTACAAAATTAATAATAATATTTTTTCTAAATTTTTAAATGCATTTACAGAAAAAGCTTACTCAATTATTTTAGAATACACCTATTAAAATACGTCTTTTGGTGATATTAAAATGCCTTGTATTGGTGTGTATCCTCAGTCTTAAAATCCATTCTTTTTACAGTTGTAATATATTAAAATCCCCTATAGTCCTCTTTTAAAGAGGACTATAGGGGATTGTTTAAAAGCATTGAAAATCTATCTAAATGTATAGATGGAAGTTGAAAATTTGCTGAACGCAACCATCAAACCTCCCAGCATCAAACAGTGGTTGTCTGTAAAATGGGAGGCTTCACCTGACGTTGACTCCTAACAACCATCTCAATAGGGCGATCAGGGCCTGTCA
Organism: Nostoc sp. JL23; assembly: GCF_017115065.1. NCBI lineage: Bacteria > Bacillati > Cyanobacteriota > Cyanophyceae > Nostocales > Nostocaceae > Nostoc > Nostoc sp. JL23. Next base: position 133,856 of record NZ_JABXKN010000121.1, on the reverse strand, counting down.
CCAAACCACGGCGTTTAGGTCGTACTTCACCTTTATTAACTAGTTCCAATTCCTTACTAGAAAGGATTTGAGCAAGTGCTAGCTTCATTTCCAACTGGGCGAATGCTAGCCCAATACAGCGCCTAGCACCACCGCCAAAGGGCAAATATTCATAGGCAGAAAATTGCCGTTCTAAAAAGCGTTCTGGCTTAAACTGCTTAGGTTCTGGATAAATATCTTCCCGTTGGTGGGTCAGATAAATAGAACCAAGTAGGACTGTACCGGGTTCTAGTTCGTAACCGCCCAGCGATATCGGGGTTCTTACTTTTCTGGGAAAAGTTAGCATACCTACTGGGTAAATCCGCAATGTCTCGGAACAAACAGCGTTGAGATAGGGTAACTTGAAAACGGTTCCGGGATCTGGGTTATCGCCCAAGCTATCTAATTCTTGCAGTAGCTTTTGGCGCACTGATGGTAGTTTGTGAATCCAGTACAATGCCCATGCTAAGGCTGTCGCTGTGGTTTCATGACCAGCGACTAACAAAGTCATCAATTCATCGCGTAACTCTTCATCAGTCATGGGTTGACCGGCTTCATCTCTAGCAGCCATGAGTAAGCTAAGAATATCCGTGCGTGATGAATCTGCTTGTTCTCGACGTTCCCGAATTTCCTCGTAGAGGAGTTTATCAGCTTCTTGCTGAAGGCGCATCTGGTTTCCCCAGAAGTTAATCGGGCCAAAATCTCTTTGCAAAGCTGGAAAATAAAGCAAAGCCACACTTAACCGAGAACTAGCCTTTTCTAAAAGCTCACTCATAAATTGCTGTAGTTTTTCGGCGCGAGGCCCTTCATGTAGCCCAAACACAGCTTGCATAATCACCCGTAGGGTAATAGCTTGAGTAGCAGATCGAATATTGAAGGGTTTGCCTATCTGGTATTGGCTAATGACTTGCTTGGTGACATCAGTAATCACCTGACTATAATTCCGCATTCTTTCGCCGTGAAAGGGAGGCATCAACAACTGGCGGTGACGCTGGTGTTCTGCGCCGCTAATGCTAATTACAGAATGCTTGCCCAGCAAAGGTTCAAGTACCTTATTCAGATCGCCAGGGGCTTCTAATTCCTTGTTATCAGTTGTCAAAATTTGTTGTTGCGCTTGGGGGTTGCTGACAATCACCAAAGGAGGCAGATTGTTGTCTAATCTGAGAGTAAAAATCTCCCCATAGCTTTTGGCACAAGCCTCCATAAATGACATCGGATTAACAATCCAGCGCAGCATCTGTACAACTGCTGGAGTTTGCGGGCCATTTGGGAATTTCATAAATTTTTTTCCTGCTAAATATTTTTTGCTACTTCAACTAATTGAAATCTTGGTTGCGTAACTATTTAAAGTACTTATTCTAACGTTGCAAAAAAGCAATAAACTGTTACAACCTCGAAGATGTAAAATTTTGGTTAAATTCAACGAGCATCTACAGTTTCACCTCACCGTCAAAAGGTACTCAGCATGACTGCAATCTCCGCAAAAGCATCTTCAGCGCTTCCCAATTTTTCTGAAGGAATTCAATATTTTGGTGAAGCATTACCAGATTTTGAAACTCATGGTGCAACACCTGCTATCGAGTCGGGCAAAATCGCGATCGCATCGACCACAGATAAAGCAGCTGTATATCAAACTTTACTTGCTGCCGATGCCCTGCGCTACCTGACTTTGCAAGTTACTGCTACTAAAGCTTCTGGGCATCCCGGCGGATTCGCCAGCCAAGCAGAAGCTTACGCATCTCTTGTCATGCTGGGATACAAGAACATTATTACCGAAGTCGGACACCACGCCCCCGGATTTTATAGTGCCATGTTCTTGGATCGTTCGCTAGAGGACATGGGAATTTTTACAGTCCAACAATTGCGCGATCGCTTCCGAGAAAAGCACGGACTTTTAGGACACCTTTCTGGTTTTATCCCCGGTATTCTTGCACCTGCGGGACCTTTGGGACAAGGGCAACACTTTGCAATGGCGGCTGCACTGTTACACAAAGATAAATTGTTCCCCTTTACAGTTGGGGATGGTGGATTGGGTGAGCCTTATATTGTAAGTGCGATCGCACATTTCCATACTGCTTATCCTGCTGTCACTAATTTCTTGCCGGTATTGGTGTGGAACGGTTACAGCCAAGAACATCACAGCATGGTTTCTCTTAAAACCAATGAACAGATGCAAGCATATTGGCAAGGTAACGGTTTTGATGAAGTCGTGTTAGTGGATGCCAAAGATTTTGACGATCAAAACCAGCCAGGGGATTACGTTGATAGTACCGCCTTTTCTTTTGAGAAACGTCTAGAATTCACTCAAGCAGTACTTTCGGGTGTAGATAAAGCAGCGCGATCGGCCCTTGGTGGTAAACTTACCGTCTTCATTATTAAACAACTCAAAGGTGCAGGAGTCCACGCGCGGGGTGCAAAATCTCACAACTTATATCCTAAAGATACGCTGGATGCGCCGCACATTATTAGTGCATTGCAAACCCGCGCTTTATCTGCGGAAGCTTGGCAATTAGTCAGAACAAATGCCGAACGCGCCGGTGGTGGCCCAGCAGCAAAAACTGTAGTTACAGAATTTGAATTTCCATTAGCAGAATTAGGCGAATTACCTTTAGAAGAATATGCAGTTGGAGGTGAACCTAAAGTTTCCACAGCTGCGATGGGACGATTAGTAGGAATAGTTGGAAATAAAGATCAAAATTTCCTTGTCACCAACGCTGATGGTAACGAAGCATCAGGAATTGCCAACATCAACCAAGCATTAAAGATTATCCATCCCACAACCGACGACTTATATAACCAAGCACCAAATGGACAAGTTTATGAACCATTGAGTGAAGATGCTTGTGCCGGTTTAGCTGCGGGTTTGGCGTTAATGGGTGCGAGAACTTTGTGGTGTTCTTACGAATCTTTTGCCATCAACGGATTACCAATTTGGCAAACTGTGACTCAAGCAATGGCAGAATTGCGCCGTCAAACTCCTTCGACTATTACTTTATTCACAGCAGGCGCATTAGAGCAAGGACGCAACGGTTGGACTCACCAACGTCCAGAAATTGAAGCTTACTTTGCTTCGTTGATGCGAAATGGAAATGTTTTCCCATTATTTCCGCCTGATGCTAATAGTATTCAAGCCTGTTATGACTGGGCATTGAAAACTAAGAATAAGGGAGTTGTGATTACAGCTAGTAAATCGCCATTGCCAATTCGCACAACTTTAGAACAAACTCGTCAAGGGTTACGCGATGGTGCAGTGTTATTACATGAAGTTGCTGGTGATAGACAAGTTGTATTTGCTGTGATTGGCGATTTAACATTAATACCAGTATTTGAAGCTGCTGCTTTCTTGGAAACTGAAGGTATTGGCGTGAAGATAGTTACTGTGATCAATCCTCGGCAATTGTACCGTAGCCACGATACTGCTTGGGATACTTGTTCTGAACCCGAAGGCGGTTTCTTAGATGATGCGAAATTTGCCGAATTATTTGATGGCGATGCGTTAATTGCTGTTACTGGTGGTGCAGCGGGGATGTTAGAACCTATTCTGTTACGTAGTACAGCCAAGCGCGACACCTTCGCGTGGAAGCGTGGGGAGACTACAGCCAGTGCTGGCGAGTTGATGGCGTTTAATGGATTGACTGCGGAAGCGTTGACAAAACGTGCGATCGCATTAGTGCATTAAATGATGTTGCATAAATGCGGGATGATTTTATTGAATTTTCTTTTGCGTGAGATATTCATCCCTAGATTTAGCAACGCCCATTAAATATAGCGGTTCTCGCGTGGATACAATACACTCTGACCTCTCTCCAAACCTCTCTCCTAAAAGGAGAGAGGCTTTGAATCTTGCTCCCCTTCCCTTGTAGGGAAGGGGCTGGGGGTTAGGTCTGTATTGGATCAACCGAGAAGCGCTATAAAGCTGGAATTGTTTCTACTTTTATCGCATTTATACGTATAGAAACGCTGAAAATTGCGTCGGAATGCGTATATTTGCGTTTTTTATTGAAGAGAACTTAGTAGACAGGAAAAATGGGAGTAGATTTGCTGAAATTCTTTAATAAAAGCTGGTTTTGGAGTCGCAAAAGCTGCTTTTGGAGTCGCAAAAGTTAGTTTACGAGTCAGAAACTTACTTTACAAGTCGCAAAACTTGATTTTTGAACTAGGACGAAGGGTGATATTTTTATCTGGAGGCGTGGGGAATGTGTAGACTTGAGGAAAAGTGCGATTGGGTTAGTTCATTAAGCTGGATTTTGTAAGTAGAAAAGTCTGAAGTTTAACCTAACATACACGCAGATAGACGCCATAGATTAGCATTTTAAGGCGTATATTTACGGTTATTTTTATCATTTTAATTTATTAGTATATATAAAAATTAATTAACAATATAAATTATATGCTTAATGAGACAGCTAAAAAGCTCGTGGATGAAATTACAAAAAACTTGGCAGCAAGCAAAGAATCTATCTCTTCTTCTTTTGGAGAATTGTTAAGTTTATTAATTGATAAACTACAGCTATCTCAAGACAAAAAGTTCGTATTTGTTTTACTAGGTAAAACAGGTGTTGGTAAATCTAGTACTGTTAATTCATTACTGAATCAGGAAATTGCTCCTGTAGGCAAATATGATGCTACAACAATGGAAGTTCAGGAATATGAGCATGAAATAAATGGTGTTAAATGTTCAATAATTGATACACCTGGACTGTGTGATGATATCCCAGAAAAAGGAAATAACCAAAAGTATATAGAATTAATTCAAAATCAAGTCAAGCAAATAGATTTACTTTGGTTTGTAACTCGTCTTGATGACTCAAGAGTTGGTGAAGATGAAAAAAAAGGTATACAAATTATTTCAGAAGCATTCACACCAAAAGTTTGGGAACATTCTATAATTATTTTCACACGCGCTAATAAAGCTGACGACTATTTAGAAGAATTACGGGAAAGAACTAAGCGTATTAGAGATGAAATTGCAAAACATACAGGTAATGAAATTGCAAATAAAATCCCCTCAGTTGCTGTAGATAATAAAAGCCAAACAACACCAGATGGCAAAAGATGGTTAGAAGAATTGTATACACAAGTATTTATAACAATGTCTGAAAGAGGTGCTATACCTTTTTTGATGGCAACCGCTCCTAGAATAAATAAAACACAATCTAATAAACCTAATAGAGATCCCAACTGGACTTTTTATAATCAATCAAAATTTACAAATCAAGACAAAGAAGATAAGGATAATGAATTTAATGCTAATGATTTTATATTTAATGGCATACAAAAAGAATTAATTAAGAAAAAACTTATAGAGGTTATTCCAGCTTTAGCAGCTGCGGGTGCAAGTGCTGGAGCAGTAGTTGGTGGGCCAATCGGTGCTGCAATTGGTGGTATAGTAGGCGCTGCTGTAGGAAGTATTTTTTACTTTTTTAGCTAAAACTAAATAACAAGATAAAGCTATTTTTATATTTAGTAATACACATCGCCTCATGACGAGGTAATATTCTTACCTTGTGTATAATAATTTTCTTAATACTGATTTTCTCTAGCCTCTGGTGTCAAGTAATATATTTTAAATTTTAAAATATTATTTGGCTGTATGCCATTATAAATTAGATTATCAGCCGCGATCGCACAATTTATTTTCTACCCATGGGATGTATTTGTATGCTGTGGAGTGAAACAATTGCAACAGTTTCAACATCCAATGTGACAAATTCAACTTCATATCCTTTGCCACCCTGATGCACTAAAACAAGTGTACCTATATCACCCTCTTCTAAACTATGTTCTGGGATATCACTAGTCAAAATAACCCGATCAAGTTCTTGAATCATCGCTATCAATCTTGCAGCCTCAGCCAACTATAATGTAATTAAAATTTTACGTAAGGATGGAACCATGACTAACAGTCAAAAGATGGTTCGCTTAAACTTAGATTTGTCACCTGAACTAAATCAGATATTAGACGAACTAGCAAATAAAATAGGCACAAATAAAGGTGATGTTCTGCGTCAGGCTATAACCTTGATGCAAATTATGGTTATAGCTAAAGAGGAAACCAAAAAATTAGGAGTTACAGAAGCAAATCAATTGATAGTAAATGAAATCATCCTCTCATCTGAGCAGCAGCCAAAATCGCATCCACTAGACACGTTTATGGAAAGGCTTGGCCCTTGGGAAGATGAACGTACTGCTGAGGAAATAGTCAAAGATATTTATGATAGCCGTACTATTTCTAACAATGACATTAGCCTATGACTTATTTACTTGATACCGATACCTGCATTTATTGGATTAAAGATATTAATCCAGTCAAAACTAAAGTTAGAGAAATAGGATGGGAGCAAATTTGTATTTGCAGTATCACGGTTGCTGAGTTGTATTTCGGTGCTTATAATTCTCAACGAGTAGTGGAAAATTTAACTCGTGCAGAAGAATTTATTCAAAACTTACCCGTTCTACCTTTAACCGATCCTGCCCTTAGAAAGTATGGTGAATTAAAGGCAGAACTCCGTAGAATAGGACAAACTATTGCTGAATTTGATTTACTAATTGCTAGTGTTGCAGTTGCAGAAAATTACACTTTAGTAACAAACAATATTCGTCACTACAGCCGCATTTCTAATTTGCAGTTGGAAAACTGGATTTCATCTTAAAAAATATTAAGTATTCTTACACTTTTGACTTAACTGCTTGCTGTGATGCTTGTAAAGTCTGAGGCAAACTCCAGTCGGGACGCAAGCTAGCGGCGTTGCGTAAATAAATATGATGAATTGAGGCGGAGGCTGGCAGATAAGCGTGGATTAAAAAGCGAATGCAGCGCTGTAAGCTGCCTTCGACGTGCATTTGCTGCACATCCAACATAGCCACATTATCCCAACCAGGACGCGCTCTTGCGATCGCAGCTGGAAAAACTGCATCCAAATCGCGTGTCACTGAAAAAGTCACACTAATAATGTCCTTGGGCTGGAATTGATTCCGGTTTTCCAGTTCATTTAGTAGTTCTGTAACTACCTCTTGGATTGTCTCAACAGTATTTTCTGAAGCGGTTGTTGCTCCGCGAATAGCCCGCATTTGCCAGTCCACGCCAAAATCCTCCTTAAAACACAAAAGTGAGGAGTTAGGAGTTGAGAATGAGAAGTTAAGACTGTTAACTCATAACTCCTCACTCATAACTCCTAACTCATATCAGGGTCGATATAACCACAGAGGTAAACCACTAGTAGACATTTCAAATTCGAGCCAATCAATACCAGCCCCAATTCCTGATGAAAACTGACGACTTCCTGGTATAAAACGACTCAATAAGGGTTTACGTTCTTCTAGGGTATAGCAGAGAGTTTTTTCTGGATCGAGACCAACCAGTTCTGCTGTCCAACGACGGGCATCTTCTTCTGTACCCAGGCGGTCTACAACACCCAAGGCTAGGGCTTGCTGTCCAGTAAAAATCCGACCATCAGCGAAACTTTTCACAGCTTCTACCGTTAAAGAACGTCCATCAGCTACCGTTTGGACAAACTGCTGATAACTTGTGTCAATCAACTCTTGCAGGATGTGTTCTTCTGGTTCGGTCAGTTGCCGATCGAAAGCCAAAATGTCTTTGTAAGGGCCAGACTTAATTACCTGGAAGGAAACACCGATTTTTTCTAGCAAGCGTTCCAAGTTATTCCCACGCAAAATCACACCAATACTACCCGTAATCGTACCTGGGTTGGCAACGATGTATTCGGCTCCCACGCCGATGTAGACTCCTCCAGAAGCCGAAATATTGCCAAAGCTAGCAACTATTTTGATTTTCTCGCGCAAACGCTTCAGGGCACTGTAGATTTCTTGAGAATCTCCGACTGTACCGCCAGGGCTATCGATACGTAGCAATAATGCCGGAAACTTTTTTTCTTCTACAGTTTTCAGAGCTTCTAGGACGCGTTTGCGAGTAGCACTACCGATCGCACCAGTAATTTCAATCCGCGCAATTTGTTTTCTAAACTTGGGCTTAAACGGCCAAACCATGAGCTGTCAACATACCTCGTAATAAATTCAATATAAGATCCCCAACGGTCAGACGACCTGCTTTCCTCTGTTAAGAAACATGAGCAAGCATTGTGTTCATCAGAATTTTAAGGAAATTTTTATACTTTTCAGTGAGTTTTATTTGATATTCTCGATTAATACTAATCAAATCCTCAAAGATTACAGCTAGCATAAAATGCCAAACTCTAGTTTAGCGTTAACCTGATGATTTAGAAAGACTATTTTAGCTATTTTGCAAAATTAAAAGCTCTCAATGCCTTGTTATTCTGGCTTTTTGAATATTTGAGGACTGGTTTTACTAAGGTCGCACACGTTTACTAGTTGTCAGTAATTAATAACTAATAACTAATGAATATATAAATATTTAATCAATTACTTCGACACTCAATTTAATTAATACAAATTCATTCAGCAACACTAATCTCTATTTAGGTTAAGACTAGTACCGCAAGGCGGAAGTCAAAAGTTAAAAGTCAAAAGTCAAAAGTGTTATGGAATAAGCTCTTTAAAGATTTTAAATGGTTGCTCTATTTCCGCCGTGTTGTACTAGTAGTACTTTCACTCTGGGAAATATCACTTTTTCCTGTCTTCTACAGCCCAATAATCTCCTGATCAAGCGATTCCACTACTCAAGAATCTATACGTAAAATTTGATACCGATAATATACGAACATATCAAACAGTGCGCCAACGAAACTAAAGGTCAAGCTAATTACAAATAATCCGCGTAGGGGAGTTCCACTGCCGAAGGTGGCGAGAAAATGCATAATCTGAGTTGCGATCGCCTCGGTTAAATCTTGTAAGCCAGGGATGTTACTGATGAGGGATAGAAAAAGGAATCCGCCGCCAACGAGGAACATGGGAACGACAAAACTAAAAATGATTGTAAGTAGTAGGGAGCGGAGAAAGTTAGTAAAAATAGTCATTTAAGACAAACTCCGTGAGTAGAGATGACAAAAGCAAGATAGCGGTTTGTCATTTTCTACAATACGAGCGATCGCTCCAGAGCAGCGAATCTGTCAAAAATCTTAAGTTTTCATTAAAATAAACGGGTAGCAGTTACAGCCTATGCTGGGGATATAAAAGGCAATTCAAATCTACAAAAACCTTGCAAAATGGAGGTTATAGCCAAGTGTACTACTTATTTATTGCCTTACAGCACGTTTAAGAACAGCTTCATTTTCTGAGAACATCTTTAATCTAAGTTAATATTTAGCCGTCTTGAGGGAGTAGGGAGATGAGGGCAGAGGGGCAGGGGAGAGAAATTGCAACAAGTCTTTCCCCTTGTCCCCTTGTCCCCTTGTCCCCTTGTCCTCTTCATCATTCCCCATTCCCCATTCCCATGACTTCCGCTATTCTTAAGGCAGTTACCGAGTTAGCTACAGCAGAACATTGAACCAGACTACATCCAAATCCAGTTTAGGGGAATGGAGTCAGCGTTTGCTGGCGGCGATTTTTCTGGGTGGGCAAGTACTAGTTCACCTATTGAGAGGCAAAATCCATCGGCGTAACACCTTAGAACAAATGGCAGCAGTTGGGCCAGATTCCTTATTTATTGCCCTATTGACGGCTATTTTCGTTGGTGCAGTGTTTACCATTCAGGTGGCGCGGGAATTTATCAACTTTGGCGCCGGAAACATTATCGGCGGAGTGCTTTCTATAGCGTTGACACGAGAACTCTCTCCTGTGTTGACAGCAGTAGTTTTGGCGGGACGAGTCGGTTCTGCCTTTGCAGCAGAAATCGGTACCATGCGAGTCTCAGAGCAAATCGATGCCATGTTGATGTTAAAAACCGACCCAATCGATTATCTAGTTATTCCCCGCGTTATTGCTTGCTGTTTAATGTTACCAATTTTAACCCTCCTATCTTTGATAACGGGGATGTTCGGAGGATTCATCATTGCGACAAATATCTACAACCTGTCTGATACAGTATTTCTAGACTCAGCCCGTAATTTTCTTGGTATCTGGGATATTTTAAGCGCCATGATCAAGGCGTGTTGTTTTGGGATTTTAATCGCTGTAATTGGTTGCAGTTGGGGGTTGACGACAACAGGAGGTGCTAAAGGTGTAGGACAGTCAACTACAACTGCTGTTGTGACTGCCTTGCTGATTATATTTGTGAGCAACTTCTTTCTTTCTTGGTTAATGTTTCAGGGGACTGGCAGTGCATTCATAGGGCTATAAAAGTTAGAAGTGAGAAGTGAGGAGTTATGAGTTAAAATTCCTCACTCTTAACTCTAACTTCTAACTCCTGACTCCTAAAATAGGAGAGATGCCTACTAAACAAAGCAGGATTTAAAACTGTGACCAGCTCATTTGCTTCTAACTCCACATCAACTGTGGAACTCAAGCCTAGTTACAATATACCCATAGTGTTGGTGATTGCCGCGATTCCACTACTGTTGGTACAACCGTGGGTAGGCTCCGTTTTTACGCTGTTTGGTTTGTTTCTCATGTTTCAGGCGTTAACGTTGCGTTTGCAATTTACCGTTACCGATTTAGATATTTACAGAGGCGAAAAATTGATTCGGCGCTTTCCCTACCAGGAATGGCAAAACTGGCGGATATTTTGGAATAGAGTCCCCATTTTGTTTTACTTTAAAGAAATTAAAAGTATTCACTTTTTGCCGATTTTATTTGACCCCAACACCTTGAAAACTTGCTTAGAACAACGTTGTCCGCGTATTTAGTGCTGAGTGCCATCTGTGCTGAGTCGTTTTGATATAGACTCAGAACTCAGCACTCATGCTCAGGACTTTTATGGCAGGTCAATTGTAATATTTCTGAAAGCTATTTATTCGCGTCATAGGAATTACACTATTGTTTATGAACCCAGAGGCATCTCAAACCCCAGAACCAATTGATGAGCAGTTGACAGAAAAAGCAGAAGAGAACAATGCAGGTGAACATCCAGTAAATCCATCAGTTGAGTCAGTGGTAGACACAAAAGCCATTAGCTCATCAGAGGAGTACACAAATTTTGAGCCACTCATTTCCAATGCAGAAGTGGTAGATTCGACAGTAGAACTAACAGAAAATTCAAATGGCGAGTTTGTAGCGCAATTAGAAGTGGAAAATGCCGCCTTGGGGTCTGAAATAGAATCAGGAAATCATTTATTATATGTAGAAGCAGAACAGCGGATAGCAGAGTTGCAGAGTGCTGAAGTAGCTCTCAAGTCAGAAATAGCCAAGCTGCAAGCTTCTTACGAAAAGCTTCAGGCACAGGTAAGTGAAACTCAAACCTCACTGGGGCGACTCGTGCAAGAGTCGCTAGTACAGTTAGAACAACGCAAACAAACCCTGCAAATTTCTGTAGAACAACTAGAACGCCGTCAAGAACGTATCCGCAATGAGATGCGAACCACTTTTGCTGGTGCATCCCAAGACTTGGCAATTCGGGTGCAGGGTTTTAAAGACTATCTCACGGGTAGTTTACAAGATTTGGCTGTTGCCGCTGAACAGTTGCAACTGACCCCAACTGTGGTAGAACGAGAAAAACCAGCTGTAAAAGAGGCTAAACCAGCCGAACCCCAACCTGGAATACCCCAATTTGCCCAACAGCAGTTTCAAGATACTACAAAACAAATTCGCCGCCTAATCGATCAATACCGCAATAAACCAGATTACTACGGACCACCGTGGCAACTACGCCGTACCTTTGAACCAATCCACGCTGAACGAATCTCCAACTGGTTTTTTACTCAAGGAGGAAGGGGCGGTTTGCGGACAATGGGTAGCCGCTTACAAAATATTCTGATTGCCTCAGCTGCAATTTCGATATTACACAAGCTGTATGGCGATCGCGTCCGTACTTTAGTCTTAGCTAATACACCGGAGCGATTAGGTGAATGGCGGCGTGGCTTGCAAGATTGTCTGGGAATCGGTCGCCCAGATTTCGGCCCAGACCGGGGTGTGGTATTATTTGAGGCATCTGACGCTCTCGCTCAAAAAGCAGACCGATTGACGAAAGCCAATCAATTGCCTTTGATTATTATTGACGATTCAGAAGAACAAATTAGTCTGTCACTGCTGCAATTTCCCCTGTGGTTAGCCTTTGCTCCTGACCCCAAAATAGTGAGAAACTATGATGATGATTTTTAAATGAGTTATTGGTCATTGGTCATTGGTCAAGAGTAATACCTCTTGACTTTTTTGAATTTTAAATTTTGAATTGTATTATGGCTATTTGGTTAACTCTGTGCGGAGCAATTGTGGTCATAGCTTACCTGCTGGGTTCTTTTCCCACTGGCTACATTGCTGTGAAGCAGTTAAAAGGTATTGATATTCGGGAAGTTGGTTCAGGTTCTACTGGCGCAACTAATGTACTAAGAACCTTGGGCAAAGGGCCAGGAGCATTGGTTTTAGTACTTGATTCTTTAAAGGGAGCATTAGCGATCGCTCTAGTTTATTGGTTGTTTAACTTTGAACCAATTAAAAATTATATCCCTCCAACAGTAGATGCACAACTGTGGCAACCGTGGTTAGTAACAATATCTGGGTTAGCTGCCATCCTGGGACATAGTAAATCAATTTTTTTGGGCTTTACCGGTGGTAAATCTGTTGCTATCAGCTTGGGGATTTTGTTGGCAATGAGTTGGCAGGTAGGTTTAGCAACAGCGGGTGTGTTTGCCATCGTTGTGGCGATATCGCGGATTGTCTCTTTAAGTTCAATTGCAGGTGCGATCGCAGTTTCCATTTTCATGGTAATTTTGCATCAACCCTTACCCTATATTCTGTTTGGGATTGCTGGTGGATTGTATGTGATTTTGCGCCATCGCACTAATATTGAACGACTGTTTGCGGGAACGGAGCCGAAAATTGGGCAACCTGTAGCGACAGAACCCGAACAAACTGCATGATAGGTAAGCGGGAGTCAAACTCAAAACTCTTCTCTCAGATGGGGAGAGCTTCTTCCAGAATTACTGTATTTATGTTTTAGAATTACGAACGAACGTTGCCTTTAATTAAACGGTGGAAAAGGCGGCAAGGCCACAAAAAAGCTCCACAAATACTGACTGAGGCGATGGCGGCCACAACTCGCCAACTTGAACTAGACCCAGTATCAGACTCTGAAGGATGAGCTTGTGTCTGTTTAGCTAATTCTGGCATTGAATGAGATAGCTGACTGGCTGCACTCACCCCTTCAATCGCTGCTCCAATTAGATAAGCTACTAGGGCAATTACTAGCCAGTTATTCATAATATTCCACTGTTTGAACTCTGAGCGTATGCTTGGCAGCGAGCAATAATTTGATTTTTCGGACTAATGATTGCCGCCTTGCCCTAAAGATAATCGACCTTCAGCCGTATCACGAATTAGGGGCAGTTTAGATTTTATATAAGTATTGAGAGTACTATCTGACTGAGCATCAAGCCCTTGCTTGGCTTTTAACTGCTGGAGAAGCAATTGTACTAAAGCAGCATCGTCAAACTGGAGTAGGGTGTTGACCTGGGTAGACTCGATTACAGCCCAAAGCTGTTGCATCATTTTCGCTGTCACCATGAGCCTGTAACCTCTTAAGCTTTTCTTTATATTTACACGATTTTGGAATTTGTGGTTAGTTTTTGTCTGAAGATTTATAAAGATGTCGGCTAAAAATGCCTGAGTCAGTTAAATCTGTTAAGTTATAGCGTTTTTCAATTGATTGCACTACAGTAGTAGCCCACACGTTATCTTAACCGTGCTATTTAAAGAAAAAAACTGCCCAAAGACTTAAATCTTCCCTAACCCTTTTTTAGAAGCAGGGAATTATGGCAGGGCTTTTGATCGGCCACAATGCAGACATACGTAGGCATCAACGCTTTTTGTCGAGGCAAAACTTCTGTGGCTATCGGGTAATTTTGCTAGAACTTTATTGTAAAACTCTTGAACAAGCTCCTTCCTGACCAGAAGGATCGGGAAAAACTGCTAAGGTGTGGTATTCAGGAGCATCTGTTTTATATATCACTCGAAAAGTATACAACTTGTTTTTACCTTGCGCTTCGGTAACAACTGTTAAAAGTGTATTGCTAGTGGCAGGAAGTCCAGGAATATCCAGTTTTTGAATTCGTCTGAGTTGAATTACATTTGCTGCGGAGTTTTTACAATCTCCTGAACTACTATTAGCTTCTTGACCAAACTGCATACATACTGGCCCATCAAAATCCATAGTTACCTGTGATGGGTCATTTAACCAAACTTTTTTAATTACTTCTCCAGCCGGAATAAAGCTTAAGTTTGTTCCTTGTTGATACCAGACATCAACTGTAGGTACTAGTCCCCCTAAACCTTGTGCTTGACAGGAAAAGATGGAACGCAGAACGGCGTTATTAGCTACGGCGCGACCTACCAAGAAGAACATAGCAACCGAGAAAATTAAGGAAGCTATAGGTAGGAAATAAGAACGTTTTGGGTTATTTCCTGACAATTTAATATTCTTTTTCATGGTTGCAAATATCTAAAATTGGTATAAATATTACCTCTTAAAACTGAGTTGCTTGATTAACATATATTTCAATATTTGTGCCTGCTGGCAAAAACCAAACACCACCTTGTTGAGACATTTGGGCGATCGCCTGTTGATTACGTTGGGCAATTTGGGGTACTACAGAGTTCATACCACCTTCTAGAACCCCCGCTGCAAGGTTGCGTCTATTCTCGGTGACAGTAGTATAACCAGTGACGACACCATTACCATTGTTGGGGTTATTGGTGCTATCGCCATTTTCGCTATTCTCGCCGTTAAGGACGGCGTTGTTGCCATATCCTCCATATAAAGGCAGGAGTTTGGTATCAGGACGATTTACTAGCTCTGCTGCTTTAGCAATACCTCCCAAAACAAATAGTCCTGCATCCATCGAGGCTATAGACGAACTTTGACCAGGAAATTTATTTGCGATTAAAGGCTTACCTTGAGTACCGCGAAGAATAATTGCATTGTTGGGTAAGCTTCGTTCTGTGGGGTTGCCATTATTTTGCGAGATAACTTTGACTACGTTCATCTGCAAAAGACCTTGTTCAGAAAGCGAACCAATTTCAGCTAGGAATTCGGTGTTTGCGGGTAGAGCGATCGCACCATCGGTAGATTTTAGTGGTTCTTTCAATCGGATTACAAATACGTTTTTCGCTTCATCTGCATCACCACCACCACCTGACTTATTACTAGTTTCTCCAAATATTGCTGTCGCCAACACAGCTTTGGCACTACTCCCAACTGCTACAGATTTCTGCCCCTGCGGTTGGGCTTGACTGACCGCAGGATTGTCCTGTTGTGGGGTTTGTGAGGTTTGTGGGGTTTGCTCAGGATCTGGGTTTGGCGTCTCTTGCTGCGGCTGCGCATTATTTGCAGGTTCCAAAGTAGCTATATTACTAGTAGGTTGATTGCTAGGATTGACTTGACCATAGCTACCTAACTTTGCTAACCTTGCCCACTCTTCAAATGGGCTTGGTGGAGTTGGTGGAGTTATATTAACTACTGGTTGAGTGGGGTTCACAACTGGTGGTTGGGGTGATAGCGAAGGTTGAGAAGCAGGTACTCTAATGACGCGCTCAACTGTCACTGTCCGAGGTACGTAAGCTGTTGGTGGGGGCGTTGGGATCACTTTCTGTCTCACTGACGGTTGTTGTAAGGCTACTGTCGGCGTTGATTTGGCAATTCTCAGCTGTTGCTGGGCAGCTTTCACCATCTGTGCTTGTTCAGTCAGAGCTAATTTCGTTTTGAGAGTATCTATTTGGCCTTCCATCTGTTGAGATATGGATTCATCAGTGGGCTGCTCTTGCACTGGTGGAGAAACAATAGTTTTTGGCTTTTGATTGCTGCCACTCATCAACTGAGACAAAAACACACCACCTACCAAAACGATCGCTAAGGTAGCAGCCCCTACCAAGCCTAACTTGGCAAAGGGATTAGATGAGAGTGCTTGCTTAGTCTGAACTTCTTGTGGTTGAGAAAGTGGCTCTGGCGGCGTTGCAGAGTCTTCCGATTCTTCGGTGTCACTAGAAGAAGATTCTTCTTCAAAACCGACCAACCTTGACATCCGCGATTCCCAATCTACAGATTCTACTTCTGGTTGGCGATCATCGGTAGTTAGAGTAAATCCATTTTGGGGAGGCGTTTGGGCAGGAGTTGAGTATCGGGTCATGGTAGAGCCTTGTTTGGATTTCCAGAACAATTATTATCTTTAATTTCACATATATTATAAATTTCTAATCTGGCTTCTCCAAGGCGGTAAGCTGCAAACTGCGACGGTAGTGCTGCATTTGATAGTGAAGTTACAGGTTGATCTATTGCTCTAACTAAAATTTGTTTATTAAAGGAAACTGATTTCCCTAATTTATCATAACTGTTAAAAATTAATTGATTGGCAAGTATCTCTACTTTCCACTTCCCATTACTTATTGCTTTCGGTTGAGAAACTCTTTGGATTACTAAGACATTCTCCACTCCCCTATTAACATTTTCAAATTGGCTGTCTGGATTTAAATTAGTAATTTCTGACTTAAGTTTTTCTTTAAAATCATCAGCTACCAGTTGGGAGGTAATTTCCCAGACTTGTGTTGGTGGCTGTTGTTGTGACCAAGTAAGCATTAAACTCATAGTTTCACCCACAAAGCGCCGAATCGTCTCTGGTTGCCGCTCTAAATTGGGTTGGGGGTCTACCGTTATAGCATGACCATCAACAAGTTGCACTAAACTTTGAGGTGTGAGTTGTCGACCTAACTGTTGTAACATAGACCCGTGAAATATTAGTAACAGCAAGGTAAATAGGTGTAAACCAAACGTTCCTACTGCCAATAACGGTAAGGGACTATTTTTCTTATTTTCTGGTTTGAGTAATTGCATTAATAATTGATCGCATAAATTGAACTATCTTCACCTAAAAAAGCGATTATCTGATAAAACTATCAGATGTTTGTCCAGTTCCGCATTGTTTTGATTTATTTTCGTTCGGGTTGTAGTCATCTAGCAAACATAAGTTACGAATTTCATAAATTTCTAGTCTATCAGCGCGGACACTATAAATTGCTTTTTGCAGGTCGGTGCTATTGTCGGCTTGGGGATTAGCGAAATAATCTGCTGCACGTACCAGGAAATCTTTATTAAAAGGAGTTATGAGTTTTGCACCACCAACTCGGTTTTTTTGAATTAAGTCAGCTACCATACCCACTTGCCACTTACCTGGTGCAATTTGTTTTGGTGGATAAACTCTTTTAATTACTAGTTGTGATGTCATCGCTTGGTTGGGATTTTCAGAGAAAACTTCTGGCGGTGTCATTTCTGCAACTGTGCTTAAGAAACCTTTACGAAAGTCTTCTGATAAGGCAAAACTAGCTACCCAACTGCTAGTACTAATTTTTTGGCTACCACCTTGAGGTGTGTTAATCAGTATTCCTAAATCGGATTTGGGGTTTGCGACTTCTTCAATAGTTTGTGGTGGTAAGGTTCCAGACCAGCTAAACATTGATATCATCGTTTTGCTGATAAATTGGCGAATTGCTTCTGGTTCTCTTGCTAAATCATCAATATTAGCTACTGGTTTGCCATTGATTAATTGTACAAAGTTGGGAGGTTTTCTCAAGCTGAGTTGGCGAATATTTAGCCCTTGTAATAAAAATAAAAATAAAACTAATATATGTAAACTGAAGGTTGCGATCGCAAAAAACGTCAAAACACTTCCCGTTCTTTGTCTTTTTTCTAGTAAACGCACCATTTCTTCACCTCCTCCTGCAAAAACTTCAGCTATTATATATGATGTTTTGCATATACTTACTAGTTACAATACTTGCAAAAATTTTATATTTTCTATATCCTCTCTTTTACTAAAGAAGCTGTACTGCTGATGGCGCTGAAGACTGCAAAACCACCAGCCGCAGCGACAAGTAAAGATAAAATTGGTGCTAAAATTCCTAGAAAAATTATGAACCACATTAAATCTGGATCGACATTAGCATTTTGACCTGGCCCATTGACAATCACTGCCGCAGTCAGCACAGCAATAATATTGAATGAAATTTTGGCGATTCCAATAGATAGAAATCCAGTCAGCCACGCAAAAATTGGTTTACCAGCTACAGGTAGTAAAGATCCACCTACAGCAATTGGCCCTAAAGCTGCTATCAACAACATCGTAGCTTCTATCAAATTCTGGAAGGCATATTGTAAGGAAACTAAAAAGTTCTTGATGCTCGTTTGCACTGTAGAACCTAATAGAGAATTAAAAGAAGTTTCTGATACAATGCCAGTGCCATATCTGATATTATCTACCTTAGTTTGTAGTCTATTTATCCAGCCTTTATTTCCATAAGTATTTCTATATTTCTGCCAGAGAACATTAACTTTTTCGGCAGCTTTCACAAAACATTGACTTTGTTGTTCGCCAGTAAGCGATTGGCAAGGACGTAGAAAAGAACCAGCTACTTCTTCAGCAACACTCATATTCAGTGCTTGCTGATATATTTTATCTGCATCTGCTGATACCACTACTTGCTGATTCACAGTGTTTAAAAAATTCCGCACTCCCAGTGTCAGATTAGACAGTATACTTCCATTGCCTGAATTACTTAAGAGTACTACCACAATAAAAGGCCAAATTAAAGCTGATATGGGACGCGTGTATTCGTAGGATATTAAGTCTTTGAGGAATTGTATCATAAAAAATAACAGGGTTCCTACAGCAAAAAAAATACCCAGATTTGTCAGCGCTCCATACAAGTTATTACTGGTGTTATTTTGTAATAAATCCAGCCATTGTTTGTCCCAACCTTCGGCAATACTTTGGGAAGTTGCGGCACCAGTATCGAGAATCTGATCGATGCCTACTTGGGCAAAAATTAGTTTGATAGCAACTTGCATTTTGAGTTTCTGGGCTATTTTTTTAGATTTCCTGTTGGTTGATCAGAAGTTAAAGGATTTTAAAACTAGGCTAGATGTTTAGAGTTGTTTTATGAAAATCCTACTTATTAACTTTTCTGCCAAACAAATCTAGTTGAGAAGTCGCTCGTAAAAGTCGCGACGCTTCTGTAGATGTTTCTACTCGGCGAGCGCGATTCGCCTCTTCTGTCTGCTGAGAAATGTTTGCCAAATTTAAGTTAGAGTATTGCAAAGCCTGATTATTTTGTAAAGTCTGACCAAATGTTTCAGCTAAAATTTTTATTTGTTCCTGTTGAATTTTCATCATTTGCACTTGACTAGCACCTAGCAATTCTGCCAATACAGAAATAGCATTTGCAGCTAGATCAGGTGTTTTAACTGCATTAATACTGGTCTTAATTTGAGTAAGAAGTGTATCATTGGTCCCCTCTGTTGCCTGGGCTAATGTCTCAATATCTTCCAGACTTTTCTCTGTATTTTCTAACTTCGTTTTTGTCCGAATTTGTCCATTTTTACCAAGAACACCTACCGCTACTCCACGGGTCATTATACGATTAAGTTCATTGCTAACTAAATTTCCGCGCACTGCTGAATTATTCTCAAAACGACTTGATTTCGCATCTGAATTATAAGAATAGTTAATTACATCATCACGAATTTTTTGTCCCGCAGCGACGGGGTTAGGTATCCTCAAATCTCCCTTAGCATTCTCAATCGCAATTCGACTCTGACCTTCTTCTAAAGTGTTTAAGGTATCCTTAACATTATTATGTTGAAAGTAATCTTGCATATCTTTGGAATATGATTGAAAGTCAGTCCAAACCTGACCTAATCCGCTCGTCTGAACTTGTGCTACTGCTGGTAGTATTGCCAGGGATGATAGCAAGGTAAAAGTTAAAATGGTAGTTTTTCGCATACATCTGTGCCTAAGAAGGTAAACTACATTATATAGTGAGGTAAAAATTTAGCTTTTGAACCGTGCTAATTTTATGTTTTGGATAATAGAATTAGTTTTTCGGTTCAATCCCCGACGCTATTCTAAAATCTAAAATTCCTAAGAGGTTGTTTGAAAAATGGTTGGCTGTGATTTTAATCACCCCCCTTAATCCCCCCGATGCATTGGGGGGAGACCGGAAATCTAGTTCCCTCCCCTTTCCAAGGGGAGGGTTAGGGTGGGGTAAAAAATATTTGATACATCAATCATGACTTTTCAAACATCCTCTAAGCTATAACCAAAAATGGGTGCAGTAAATCTAAAATACGCTCGTAACTCGCTAATGCTACTCTATCGGAAATCTAAAATCCAAACTTCTTTGATTCAGTATTAACTACTTACATAACTCAATTAACTACTACGTAGAGTAGCCACTAATTGACGCGCAAACGCAGAAATTGCTTCATATTTATCGCTATGAAGTTGCATCATTTGGCTACGTGCAGTTTGTTCATAAGGGTTATTAGCAACTGCTGCCAATTGTTCGTAACCTGGATAGTAACGGCAGAATGTATAAATACCGTTATCATCTAATAACCATTGGCTATAAACACCTTCTTTGCGCGGAAAAAAGCTTTCTGAGGCATTACGAGAAATAACTTGGCGGGGATATTTCAAGATGTCTGCAAAACTATCTACTGCAACTGGCTGAATGCGTCCAATCAATCGTGTTGTCAGGTTTTGCAATATTTTCGATGCAGCTTTAGATTTAGCAATGGTGTCAGGGTCTTGTCCTGATAAGATGACTCTGATACCGGCTTTAGCGCCGTTCGCACAAATTCTACCAACTAAATCAGAAATTTGCTCGAACTCAAACAAAATTGGTGCTTCGTCGATAAAGAATATGGAAGCTGGACTGCCTAATGCGCGTCGCAGTGCGGCTGAATAAGCACTCAAGGATAGTACGGCTGCATCTTCACTATCTGATAGGTTTCTGAGAGCAAAGACTAAAAGTTGTGCATCGGTAGGAAAGCTGGATGGTGCAGAAATGGCTTGTCCCACGCGGCTAGAAAGCCAAAATCGTAAGCGCAACTGAATTTGACTGAGAGCATCTTCGACTCTACCAGTTAAAGAACTTAGCTGCAAGTGTTCTGGTGAGCAGAAAAAGAGAAAATCTTTTAAAGTGGGGGTTTTCTGCCAAGCAAGAGTGCCAAATCCTCCCTCCATCGCCTGTCGATATCGCTCTTTGATACCCTCATCTCTAAAGAAGGCTTCTAAAGCGAGGTTGAGCAGCGATCGCACGGTTTGCGATAAAATTTGACTTTCAGTCGACGATCCTAAAACCATTGTCATTAACGCTGATTCCAGGAAGGCGGTATAATCGTTAAAGCGATCGCGCTGTTGTTCTACTTCTAGCGATCGTAAATCTGGCTGTTCAAATAAGTTATTCGATTGTTTGGAAATATCAAAATAGGCTCCATTCCCCTCCATAAACTCTGTGTAGTCAGTGAAAGTAGATGTCCCATCAGGTTTCGGGAAATCTAACGCCACAACCGGAATCCCATGCGCTAAAGCCTGAGTTAAAATCCCTGATACCAACACCGATTTACCAGCACGAGTTGTCGCAAACAAAGCTAAATTTTTGTGCTGATTAAATAAATCTAAATGTATGGGTGTTCCGCCTTCTTCAGCAATCAACTCAAAGCCTTTTTTGTCACCTTTTTTGGTTAAAACTAGAGGCATTAATCCCGGAACTTCACTGGTTAAATATAGCTGGCGGCGGTTGAAAGGTGTTGCTAATAAACCCTCCCAAACTATTGGTAGAGTTTGCAGCCAAATTTTCCAGGCATATTCAGTTTCCCTAATTACTCTGGCTGGACGTTGAAAACAGTTTTCAATATATCTTGTCGCCTCATCTAATTTTTCTAAAGTCGGACGATGTACTAAAATAGCGACACTCGTATAAATCGGGACTGCACCTTCAAATAACTGTTCTTGCGCCGCTACCGACTTTTTTAACTTTAATTGAGCGTTGACATCAATAGTTTTACTTTTTTCTTGAGCCATAATCGTTGTCATGTTTGACTGCTTCAGCACTCGTTGCAGAGTCGTTTTTACCAATGCTGGATTGGCAGCAGTCAACTCACAAAAAATTTCTGTATCTACTACTGTTTCTCTGGCCAATAGTTCCCATAAATAGCGCAGTTGAGACGATTTATTCGGCCAACCACCGGGTTTTTCCAGAAATGACAGTGCGCCAATATAACGATTATTAACATTCACCCAGCGGCGATCGGCACAAGGTACACTAGATTCCATCAGCAAAGTTGTGCCGTGGATATTCTCTAGAAGTAATTTAGTACTAGCTAAATCGGAATTAACTTGTTCGTGTAATCCTTCTTCATCTAAAGTCATTAACTGGGGAATAGCTATTGGCTGCGTATCATTAAACCTTTTCCAGATTTCCCCCCAGAGTTCATCAGCAGTCAAAGGTTTGACATCCAATCCCATTTTGTTAGATAAGATTTGTTCCCAGCGGAGAAAACCCTGGTTGTAAGCATTTGTAATCAGGGTTTCGATACGTTGATTTTCTACTTCTAAAAGATCGCCTTTAAATTTCAACCACCAGGATTCAGCTTTGACTAAAAGCTTTTCTATCCAATCATCTGCGTGTTGCGAGTTAGATTCAATGGTGTAAGTTACATAAATCCGCAAAGATTTAGGCTTACGAATTCCAGAAATAGTCAGTTCTTTAACTCTGGCTCTCTCTGCCATCAACAAATATTTGATGTCTCGCGATGATGTATTTCTGATTAATGTTGCTAACTCTTTTTGGCGCTCTTTGTCTGAACTAAAAGAACCCAAGTGTAGCGTCATCCTTTCACCACTAGGAATGTCTTTTAATCCGGCTTCAATGTTATTAAAAAGTGTATCAATTTGTTCCGGTCTTAAGGTGGTATGAATTCCCTTACAATCAAAACCAAAAACAAAGCAGAACCGATCTTTTTGAGTACCTTTTGTCAACAGGTAAGCGCCAATATCACGTCCATTCATTGCAACACGCAGCATTGTCGCCAAGTGCAAGGCGTCTTCAAATGGCGTTAATCTACTTTCATTTCCGGCGATGCCGACGCTTTGTTTTCCGATTTTTTGCTTCATGGTTAACTTCCAGTAAGCTTTGATAACGAGCAAAGCCTCGTGTCCAAGCGGGAACGCCAATAAATTTACTTAAAAAACTCCAACTCCTACCACCAGTTAAAATCCACCAAGTTCCTATTCCCCAACCAGTCATTAGTACTGTCCACAACCATTTTTGAAACTCTTCTTCAAAAAGACCCCCAAAAATTCCATTGATAATAAAATAGGAGGCTAAGGCAATTACCGTCCAAGGAAGAATTTGATCGGCAGGAATTGGCCCTAATGAAGGTTGACTTCCCAAAACCTGATTGACTGGACGAAATTCTTGTTCCCGCTCTTGAGACATTTGAAATATCTGAATTATTTACTGCTATCGCCAATTACAAAGCGTGTGAGTACATCAGCAATGGTAACAGCAACAACCACTAATAGGGGAGTTCTGGCGATGCTTTGCCAATCTTCATCTTTACGCACTGCATTAATCACACCAACTAGGGAGATTGCAATATAAAGTAAGTAAATTGCCCGTAACACATTAAATATCAGGCTTACTGGTGTGTCGCTAGCACCAGCATTGTTTGCTGTTAAGGTTTTTTTGAAAAACTTTTCAGCTTCCCCAAAAAACTGTGCTTGTGCGGGGGCTGCAAACCAGTCTAACCAATATAAACTCAGAACAATCGCTGCTGCTAAAATTTGTAATAATATTAGCGATCGCCTTGGTAAATTCACTTGCTGCCCAATTTGCTGGATGATGACTGCAATTAAACTACCAACAAGTAAACAAAAGACCAGAATAGGACTTTTGAGGCTGATAACGCTAACCAATACAGCACAAGCAATCAAAAAAGGTACAGATTCAAGCAGAATAGTCAGACAGGATTTAAATGCCAGTCTTACCTTGTGAGATTCTTTCGCCGCACTACCAGTTAAAGCTTTGAAAAAGTTTCTCTTGTGAGAACTTTGTCTAAACATTTGCTAATTTTCCTATGTGTACTATAATCAATCCTTGTATCTAATTTTACGACTGCTACAATTCAACATACTTTAACATCATTCATTATTAATCAAATTATAAACCTGTAGTAAAGTTATATATTCTACATCAGTATTCTGAAGTTAAGTTAACATGATATTAAGATTTATCTAAAACTAAATTTCTCTGATTTGAAAAGCTGGATTGCAAATATCGAGATTGAACTGTTATAGTCCTCTCGATTTTGATAATTTTCTCAATCTTCTCATACAGATAGCCTCGATAAACCAACTTCAAAGCCTTGACTTTCTCTACCTATACAGGTATTTTAGCGAACTGCTATAAACATTTCAGACTTGTATGTACACCGTAGGCTTATTCTTCGGGAAGACCAAGTGTAGCTTTGGCTCTTTGGAGTACTTCGGGTTTAAGCAAGTAATCAAGGGAAGATGATATGAAACAGTATTGAGTCACCGAAATTCAAATACCTGCCTTGAAAAGTTTAGATCGATTGTAGAAAAATGGTAAAGGTTCAAATGTACTTTTTACCATTTTCTACACCCCAATTAGATTTGCAACTAAATTACAAACTTAAACACAGTTCCTAGATTAGAAGTACCGCCAAAAGAGGCAGTACCGTAAAAGGCACCATTCGAGAGCTGAATTAGCGTGGACTCTGGCGTTGCCCCATTAGTGCCATTAAAACTAATTAAGCCGGTAATGGTTGCCCCAGTCAGCTGATAGATAACTCCTTTGTTATTTGCCCCACCAGCAGAAGCTGTGCCATAGAAGTTACCATTGCTTGCTTTTATGAGTGCAGCCGTTGGGTTGGCCCCATTGGTGCCATTAAAACTGGCAACTAAAACGGGTGTACCGCCACCGACTGGAACCTTGAATACAGCTCCTTTATTGTTGACTCCACCCAGTTTAGCGGTGCCATAGAGGAATCCACTAGATTCAATTAATGCAGACTGCGGATTGGCTCCATTGGTGCCACTAAAGCTATATGAAGTCAGTATTCCTGCGGGAGTTAACTTGAATACAACTCCTTTAGCACTTGCTCCACCGGCAGAGGCGCTGCCGTAGTAGTTTCCATCGGTAGCCAGTTGTAATCTTGCTAATGGAGTTGCCCCATCAGTACCGCTGAAGCTTCTGATGGTGGTGAGTGCCCCGGTAGTGGGCGAAACCTTGAATATAGTTCCTTTATTATTGGCCCCACCTGTAGAGCTTGTGCCCCACAAATTGCCATCAGTACCTGTAATCAGTCGGCCTGCTGGGTTAGCCCCATTAGCGCCTGTGAAATTCGCAAGAGTTGTCAGGGTTGTAAAAGCTGTTTTCGCCAACTTAAACACACTGCCGAGGTTACTTGTACCACCTGTAAAGGTTGCCCCATATAAATTGCCATCGGCTGCTTGAAATAATCTAGCGACTGGATTAGTCCCTTTGTTGATTCCAGAGGTTCCGGTGAAGTTTATCAGTGTAGTCAGAGTAGTGAAAGCAGTAGGAGTTAACTTGAATGCAGTTCCGTTGCCAGAAGTGCCACCAGCAGAAGTAGTTCCATAAAGATTGCCATCAGTACCGTTACCTTTAAGTACACCAGCTCTTGGTGTAGCTCCATTGGTGCCGTTGAAATTTACAACAGTAGTCAATGTTGCAGCAAAGGCTTGCTGGAAGGGTAGTATTAATGAAGAAGCCAAAACAGTCAAAGAAGTAAAAATCAATACCTGATTTTTGGCCTGGTGTTGTTTGTACAGATTAATCTTGTTCATTGAATACCTCAAAAAAGTTTAGTAGAGACGGAATGGTAGCTAGTTATTACGGATTTTGTGATGGCTGCTACTCATGACTAATACCAATTTGAAAAATGATTGCTACAAAGTAGGTTAGGAAGCTACTGCTGTCGAAGGATTTCCCAGCTTTTCTGCGTTTAAGCAAGCTACGCCTAACCTCTGCCTTTGGTTGAAAGGAGAAGCAATTGGCGTCAAAAGGACGAAACCCAAAGCCCCAACATCTTGTATATGTTGAGTTTTACCCCGTAATCTACGAGATATTGCTACGACTCAATCTACGTATTGAGCGCATTTTTATCTAAAATTGGTATAATTTGTCAGCTTAGGCATTAATGAGAAAATGCCTTAAATGTTGGTATAGCCCTATTTGAAAAGGACTCAGAAAGCCTGTTTTACCTACACCACAAAAACCGTACTAGCACTGAGTCAATAACGTGAATGGCACGATTAATGATTTCGTTCGGTAGCATAAACCATTATTTATGTTTTTGATGTCGTGAAAAACACAAAAAACAGTGAAAAATCCACGATTTTGACAGAATATAGTCATAAAACTCGAATTAAAGCATTCATGTAGTGGTTTTTTTGTCAAGCAATTAGTAAACTCTATTAAATACTGATTAAGACCTCTAAAAAATCTTAATAAGCAAAATTACATATTAAGTGAAAGCTTTTGATTTTCCTCTGAAGAAAGTAATAAAAATGCTATAAAAACCGCTTTTAAAAAACCTCTAAATTCCCAAAATATATTTAAGCTTTTTAATCATTTCATAATGTAATCATGACTTCAGCTTTACCTTCACATTATACTGTTGATTTCGTTGGCAAAATTTAACAGCTATTACCTATAGCAGTTATAAAAAAACGTGGAAGTCTGAATTTCTTTACTTCGGACTTAGCGGTAGTTTGTAATAAACTGCTGTATATCTACATTAAAGAAATTGATTTCCATACCTCAGATAAATTGCCATCCTCAATAAGTAAGTGGGTAAAATTAAACATGGCTTTTTAAAAGGTAATAAGAGACTGATAGATAATAGTAATTGAACGATGATTCATATTACCTAATAACTGCTTTCTTATAGTGAAGCCATTGAATATTTATACAAACTTACTTTATGAATGTAGAGTTTTTAATTAGCAAAAAATCATGTCTTAGGGTGGCTCAGCAATAGCTTAATGTCCTCTAATACTTGAAAATCTTACCTTGATTTTGCTCTATATTTTTCATAATTTGGTATCAATTTATAGTTTGTTAATAACCTTTGCAATGTTCATTATTTATGCATATAAAAGGTTATTTACAATCGTCAATTTGACACTTGATTTTGATTTGATAGGCGTTGAACCGGAAATTAATTTGAAGGAGCTTGACATGACTTTTTATCCTAATCGTCAATTGACCTATTTAGCAAGTTCAATTTCTGTACTTGCTATAGCAACTGGTTTAGTAGTAGGTCAATCTGCTACTCATAAATCTCTAGCTCAGACCTCTACCACTCCTCCCCCAACTGGAGTAACTTCCATAAATGGTGCAGGTGCAAGCAGTATAACTACTTTGTTTATAGGTACAGGAACTACCTCTCCTTTTGATCCGAAAGGCTCATGGTTTAACACTTACGGTGTTGGAAATCCTTCAAGCCTCAATCCTTCCGGCCCGGTAAATGCGGCTGTCACATTCAGATATGCTTCGGTTGGTAGTGGTAAGGGCTTAACAGCTTTTTTCACTCAAACCGTACCAGCTGGTAGCCCTACTATCAATCGCCCTGTCTCTTTTGCAGCTAGTGACGACCCCGTAGTAGGAACAGAAAAAGTTAGTGGCAGTCCTAATAACGCTGGCACGCCCGCAAATGCATACGTCCAAGTACCTGCAATCACCGTTGGAATCGCCTTAGCTTATAACCCCACTGGTCTAAACGTGCCAGCAGGTGGAATTAAGCTTTCACGAGCTACTTACCTTGGTATTCTTAAAGGCAACATCATAAATTGGAATGATGCCAAAATCAAAGCAGATAACGGCGGCGCAACAATAGCAAATAAGCCCATCGTTCTAGTATATCGTAGTGACGACAGCGGTACTACTTTTGCTTTAAGCAGTCATCTCAAGGCGGCATTTCCTACATGGAACAGAGGAACTGGTAAAAAAAGTATTGTTGGCTCTGTACCCTCAACAATACCAGCCGATACAGTTATTTGGCCAGTCGGTTCCAAAGGTGCTACAGGAGGTGGAGGTGTAGCCACCACGATCGCTACCACTCCTGGTGCAATTGGTTATGTGGATAGTGCTACGCAGTTAGCTAAGAATCTGAAAGCTGCTCTCTTGCAGAACAAGGCAGGTACTTACAATGCCATTTCACCAACTACAATTTCAAATGCTTTTGTCGGTGCGAGTGACCAGGATGCAAATGCTCAACGGATTAAACTCGTAGTTACCGATCCAACAGCTGCAAATGCTTATCCCATTGTTACCGCAACTTACGTGCTATTTTATAATAAATACGCAGACGCTAAAGTAGCATCTGGTATTAAAGGATTGATCGGTTGGGCTTTCGGAGCAGCCGGGGACACTATTGCTAAAAATCGGGGATACGCTCCTCTTCCTGCTGCCATTAAAACTCTGTCTCAAAATGTTGTGAATACTTACGTCAAACCATAATTGGGTGAATACTGTTTTTGGTATTATCCTCCCTTGTCTCCTTTAGATTTTTACATGTCTTGACAAAGATATGAAAGTTATACCCCAGGATTATATTTATAATCTTGGGGATTTATTGAGGCGATGATTTGATCTCACTAACTGCTAATTATGCCCTGATTTAGCAAATTTCAGGCATTATTAGCAGTAATAGTCAAGCGTTTTAGAAGTTTATCTCATTCAACTAGAGATAGTAAATTGAGTACCCTTAAAGTTTATAAGTTGATGGGTATAAATAAATATTCAGATAGTTTGCGATCGCGAGCGCTTTTAGGTATTCACCGATGCTGTCAGGTGAAGCGATCGCATGATTTGGCGGCAACTATGTTATGATTTTATTATGTTGAGAAATATTTTCGGTCACGTAATTGACTATATAGACCCCTTTCCGAATCTAAATCTCTACACCCTTTGATTCTGAAGGTGTTTGATGTCATAAGTATTTCAAAAATTGGAATTTGAGTTAGCCGAGATGTATTGCAATGTCTCGTGTGACACTGATACACCTAGCTGTCAAAAAAATGTGCTAAGAAGAACGGACAAGTCTAGTGTGTCAAACACGCAGACAACATACAGATACTACTGGAACTTATGCCCACGGATATAATTACTCGTCCTGAGTCCCTCACTGAAGATTGCTTTTTTACTTACGCCCTTGGGACTGATTTGCACGATACTAATTTAACAGCCAAATATTTACGGCGAATCAGAAAAGAAGATAAACCATATATCGACATAGCTGTTTCTCCCAGACCTGGCTATCGGTTTGAGGTTTGTCTTATCCCTGTCGAAGGGTTCGCTCAAGAAACAATATTGACAAAAGATGGGTTCGCCAAAGCTTTAGCGATTATTTGTGCTGTATCTAATAAAGCTAGGAAACGATTCCCTTCAGGAAATGGACAAGAAATAGTCCGGTGTCAATTTAGTAACTTAGCTGATGCAGTCGCTGTAGCTAATAGACTGTCTGCATTACCCTCTGATATGTATGAAACTCTCGTCAAGGTCCCAAATGCTTTGTAATATTATATATTGCATCTGCTGAAATATTTATTATTAAAACTGACACCAGGACATTTTAATGGTAAGTAGCTAAATGGACTTGAGACAAAACTTCAATGGGTCATATTTTGTCTGTTGAGAAAAGACTTGTCATACAAGACTTTTAACCTTAATGTACAATTTTGACGTTTTTGTACGCTAACCTGTAGTTTAAAGTGAGCTTTTTTTATGCCTATTAGTCCTTTGCGTGAAGAACCTCGTAACCAGCGAGCGCCTGTAATTCGTACAAGTAATGAATTTATTCTCTTGGAATGGCTGAAGTCAACTGGTCGTCTAATCGAACGCGAACATCAAGAATCTGAGTATTTAACTGAAGTAGAAGAAATTTCCGAAATGATAGACCTTGACGATATCCCTTACGATCATGATGATGATGATGCTGAAATGGATTTAGAAGCCTAGTAGCGTAATTTGTAATTCGTAATTCGTAATTACTATATGCGTAAGCGTTTCATTGATTTGGAATGGGTGCTTCATTTTCACCAAAAGGCTAAAATTCCTGACTTTTTAGAGAAGTCGGGAATTTTAGTATTGAAATGGCAGTGTGTTTAATTTTTGGACTTGAGTAAGAGATAAAATAATTGTCCATTACTGACTGTAACACCAGCGCGATCGCCTGCTATTTTCCCAGTACCTAAAAAATAATCCACTCTACCTGCACCTTTAATTGCACCTCCAGTATCTTGGTCAAGAACATAGCGGCTAATAATGCGCTCCTGGATTTTTCCGGTAGGATTAACCAAGGGAATAGAAGCGCGAATCAACGCTAAAGCACCAGGAGGCATGAGAGATTTATCTGTAGCAATAGAACGCTCTGCTGTTAGTGGTACATTGATCGAACCTTGGGCTGGCTCACCGTGATTTTTTTGAAAAAAAACAAAGCTGCGATCGCGCGGAATATAAATATTTAATTCTTGGGGATGTTTTTGGAAATAATCGAGAATAGTTGGCATAGTTACACCTTCTTGCGGTAATTTGCCATCATCTACTAATTCTCGCCCAATACTTTTGTAGTTATAAGCAGTGTTACCCGCATAGCCGATTGTAGTTTGAGTCCCATCGGGAAGCTGAAGTTTCGCTGAACCTTGAATTTGAGCTAAATATGGTTCAAGGCGAGAGCGAAACCAAAACAACTCTAATCCTCGCAACTTACCTTTTGCACTTTGCAAACCATCTGCTCCTTCTAACTCCTCGCGTGTCGGATGAGGCTTAGTCCAGGAGTTAAAATCAGGAGGTAAGCGATAAACAGGATAGCGATATTCTGTTGTGGAGACGCGACTGGCTGCGTAAAGTGGCTCATAATAAGCGGTGAATAAAACGGAACCTTGGTTATCTTTACCGACTGACTGATAAAGAACGAATTCTCGCTCAATGGCTTGATGTAATTCTGTTGCAGAATTGGTTTTTAATAGGAGTTCGCGGAATCTTTGTAAGCTTTTGATAACGCGATCGCGCGTAATCCCAGCCACCGGATAGTTTTGATAAGCAACCGCAGCATTAGCTGTTTGCAGATATTGGAGACTGCGAGCGATCGCACTTATCAGTGCTTTTTTCTCTGCTATTTTGCCATAAATTACTTCATCCAAACAAGAGGTATCACTTTGACAACAAGTAATTGGTAGCCTTTGGATTAATGGTAATTTTTGCTTTTGTGGAAATGCATCCTGATTTTCAGCAGTCAAGGACACTGGGATATGCCACTTTTTCACCTGACATTCTGGCGAAATGAGTTCTTGATGCGTCAAAGATTGCATCCGCACCAGTAAAATCGACAAAACTACAGGTAGGCTGATAGTGATAATTTTGTTAAATTTTCCTAACCCAGCAACTGTCTTTTTCATTAAAATTCAAAATTTTTAAGATTTTCCCACCTCGTTCAAATTCCAAAATTAAAAACAAAAAAAATTTTAATTGTTTCACAACACCAAAAATTGCACCCAATGCCCAATGCCCTATTCCCTATTCATTCATATTACGGTAAGTCGCCACAGCAGAAGGCGATATCCGGTTCAAATATCGGAAGATCCAATACTTAAAGATAGTATCTAAAATCACCGGAAATGTAGCAATAAATAAGAAGATAAAATCTCTATTTGCCGGTAATCCCCAATGGCGTGATACTCCTTCTAGCAGTACTTCCCAGCCATGAGGAGAGTGGAATCCTACAAAGATATCAGTAAACAAAATAATGATAAATGCCTTCGCACTATCACTAAGTCCATAGACAATATTATCAAAGAAATCTTTGAGTACAGCAATAGAAGACTTACTAACTAGCAAAAGCCAGATAAAAGCAACTACCGAGAACATATCTGCAAAAACATTTTTGATAGCACCAGAGCTTTCGTGACGAAATTCTTCAGCCAGCTCTTTTGCCTTATTTTTCATTTCAGTCTCCATCTGCTCAGGTAATAGTGGAGGGGCTTTGATAATAAGATTTTCAAACTTGAGTTTCTCTTCAAATCTTTGTAATTCTAAAAGGGCTTCCTCTTCCATTTCGGAATTGAGAAATATTTGTATTTCCTGAGTGCTTCTAAACTTCTCAATAATTGGCCCGACTACGAAAGCTTTTGCTATCTGATGTGTTAAAAGTGGTATGATAATTAATAGTAAGATAAACCTGAGAGATATTATTGTTCTTTTCTGAGTTTGACGAAAACTCTGAATTACTTCTTGTTCCGAATTAGGGTCTAATTCAACTTGCAGACGACTGATAGTACTTAAAATAGAACGAGGTAAAACACCCATTGTATCGGTTTTACTCTTACCTTTTGGTTTATTATTTAAGTCTTGATTTGGTATTTTGGGTGGTAATGTTGGAGTTTTGACGAGCAGCGATTTTTCGTCAGATGTGACAGAGGTAACTGGGAGATTTGGAGGTTGTACTACTAAAGCTTTGGAAGTTGTTTGATCGGAACTTGTTGTGTATTTAGATATAACTTGGTCGATATAGTTTAGCTTTTCTAAAACTAAAGAAGGACTTAGATACTCTATACCTGCTTTCTCGGCAGCTTTTTGATTCTCTTCATTTAGAAACCAACGGCTTCCTCTAAACTCCGTCAACCGCATCCTGGCAATTTTTAATAGCTTGTTGAGGTCTGACTCAAAATAATCCATCACACTGTTACTGTACATGGCCGAGTCAATGTCTATTTTATTACCATTGAAATGCTTATTTTCTATTTCCTGAATTTTTAATGCTGCATCGTAAGCTTGATCTAAAGAACGTTCAGGAGTCTGTAAGTACCATCGATAAGCAGCAAGTAAGAAAGAATAGATTTTTTGACTAAAAACAGAGTTTTTCATTGCAGACAATCATTCAGCATTATTTGGTGACTATTAACCTTAAGTTAACGCACGAGGTATACTAACAAATCTACAAGGAGAAAGTTTGTGGTTTCTCATTCGGTTTGGATTGTTGGCACTAGCCGCAGTGGTAAGACAGCTCGCTTAGTAGAGCAATTTTATAATTGGGTAGCATCAGAAAAAGAATATACTGAATCATTTTATACGAAAAAAACAGGACGTAAAAAAACTGGTCATGTACCCGAATTTTTATATCTTAAACAAACAGAGCCAGGAGTTTTAGTTTTAGCTGCCAATGATGATAATCGTCGAGAATTAGGAGATATAATTGTTACCTCCACCTTGGGTAAATATCCGGTTCGTGCCAAGACACCACTAGGTTTTTTTCAGGATGAAGTCATTTTATTTTGGCCGTTACTGATTAACTCATTGAACCTGAAGGCACAGTTTCCGGTAAGATTGCGACCAGAAACGGAGCAAGAGTTAGCAACCAAACTTTGGCGTCCCCAATTAGACGAAGAAATTTTACGTATTGCGGGAGTGAATGAATCTCGCTTGGTGCGTCGCATTTTGGACTTATTACAACTAGCAGCTTATAGTGGTGTACCTTGCGAAGATATTGCCCAGATTTTGGCCAAAGGTTTGGGGGAAAATGCCACAACTTTAGAGCCGGAATTTTTGGCATCTTTGCTGCTAGATTGGCGTAATTGGTGTTTAGAGAGGGGTTTACTGACTTATGGGATTATTACCGAACTTTATAGTCAGCACTTATTAAGCGATCGCAACTACCAACAGCACCTAACTAAACGCTATCAGGCAGTACTGGCGGATGATGTCGATGACTATCCTAGCGTAGCGCGTCTTTTGTTTGAGTTGCTATTAGATCGAGGTGCCGTTGGCGCATTTAGTTACAATCCTGATGGTGCGGTGCGATTGGGATTGGGAGCAGATCCTAACTATTTAGAAGGGTTAGCAGAGCGTTGTCGGGTAGAAATCTTGAATGGGCCGCCTCTAGAGTCTCTGAGCGAGCAACTGACTAAACAGATGGTGGAATTAGTCACAGAACCGATGGTAATGTTGAGTTTACCAAAAACAGTGCATTCAATTCAAACCACCTCCCGCGCCCAATTATTGCGGCAAACAGCAGAGGTAATTGCTAACGCCATCCAATCGCAGCAAGTGCAACCAGAAGAAGTGGCAATTATTGCACCAGGTTTAGATGCGATCGCTCGTTATACTCTAGTAGAAATCCTCGTCAAACAAAATATCCCAGTAGAATCGCTCAACGACCAACGTCCTCTAATTAGTTCGCCCATCATTCGCGCCTTACTCACCATGCTGGCACTAGTTTATCCCGGCTTAGGACGCCTCGTAGATCGGGATGCCGTCGCAGAAATGCTGGTTGTATTGAGCAGGAAACAACAACCACCAGAAAACTCTACAGACGCGATGAATCGGGTATCTACAACAGACGCGATGAATCGCGTCTCTACAAATATTGATCCGGTACGTGCTGGTTTAATTGCAGATTACTGCTTTGTACCCCATCCCGATCGCCCCAACTTGCTACCAGTGTCAGTCTTCGAGCGCTGGGATCGAATTGGTTATGCAGCGACTACAGCCTATAGTGAAATATTAGAGTGGTTAGAACAGCAGCGATCGCAACAAGAATTGCGGTTAATTCCCAGTCCTATTTCCCTTTTAGACAGAGCAATTCAGCGCTTTTTATGGAATGGTAGCAATCTTCCCTACGAACAACTAGCAGCATTGCGGGAATTATTAGAAACCGCCCAACACTACTGGGAAATTGACACCAGATTACGACAAATTGCCCCAGTTGAAACAACCCCTCATACAACTATTATTGAATTCATTCAACTACTGCGACGGGGTACAATTACCGCCAACGCTTACCCTGTGCGCCCCATTGGTGGAGCGAGAAAGGCTGTCACCTTAGCAACTATATTTCAATATCGATCTAGTAGGCGATCACACCAATGGCATTTTTGGCTGGATGCTGGTTCACCCCTGTGGGCGAAAGGTGGTGCAGCGACTTTGTTCGGTGCGCCGTTTTTCCTGCGAGACAGGTTAGGCGAACCTTGGACAGCAGAAGATGAAAAATTGGCAGAAGAACAACGACTGCAAAGAATTTTGACAGATTTACTCTCTCGTGTATCCGAGAGAGTTTATTTGTGTCACAGCGATTTAGCAGTGAATGGACAAGAGCAATTAGGGCCGCTGTTACCCTTAGTGAATGCCTGTGTGACGGTTATTTCTGAGGCTAATGTTAATTGAGTACAACTTTATATCGCAAGATATCACAAGGTGTAGTTAAAATAGAGCGATTTCTGATGACAAGACGCTTTGCGTCTACACATCCTCTCAAAAATTCAGGTTGCTAAACCGTTACTATCGTCAAAATAGCCTGTATTAAAACTTCTAGCTCAATTGGTTTGGAGATATGGTGTTGAAATCCAGCAGCTAGCGCCTGTTGTCGATCGGTTTCTCCTGCATAAGCAGTTAGAGCGATCGCTGGAATTTCTCTGCCTCGATCGGGTGACTGCTTTCTAATTTGACGAATTAGTGTGTAGCCATCCATATCGGGCATACCAATATCACTAATTAACAAATCAAATTTTGTTTGCATCAAGATGTTTAGAGCATCATGTGCTGAGTCCACTTCAGTCACTTGTGCCCCGTACTGTTCTAGCACGAAGGCAATGAACTCCCGCGAATCTTTGTCGTCGTCTACAAGCAGCGTTTGCAATCCATTGAGATTTAAATCTGAGCGATCGCGATCGGCAGTATTAACTTGATTTAATTTTGAAGCAGTGATCAGTGGAAGTTTGACTGTAAATACTGCTCCTTGCCCTTCTCCAGGACTGGCTGCCTGAATCGTTCCGCCGTGCAATTCAACCAAATGACGCACGATGGCTAACCCTAACCCCAACCCGCCAAATTTTCGCGTCGTTGTCCCATCGGCTTGGCGGAAGTAGTCAAAGACGTAGGGCAGAAAGTCACCAGAGATCCCCCTACCAGTGTCGCTGACAGTGATTTGAGTGTATTCCGCAGAATGGGTATCTACTTCATCCTTGATTGTTTCTAACCGCACCTCTACTTGACCACCCTGTGAGGTAAATTTAATCGCGTTAGAAAGTAGATTCCAAACAACTTGTTGCAGGCGACCAGAATCACCCAACACTGGCCCAACATTCGGTTCAAATATTGTTTGAATCTGAATGGATTTAGCTTCAGCAGCCAGCCGCACGGTTTCAAGGGCAGCTTTGATAGTAAAATTCAGACCGACTGGAACTGTGTTTAAACTCAACTTACCTTGGAGAATACGCGACACATCGAGCAAATCTTCGATTAGTTGTGCTTGCAGTTTCGCGTTACGCTCGATGGTTTCGAGGGCGTACTGAGTTTTGGCTGCATCCTGGTGACTCTTTTGCAGAATTCTTGCCCAACCCAGAATCGGATTCAAGGGCGATCGCAATTCATGAGACAGCACTGCCAAAAACTCATCTTTGATGCGGTTGGCTTGCTGCGCTTGTTCAGTCTTTTGTTGCAAAGAAATCATTAGTTGATTGAGGCGATCGTTTTGCTCTTGCAGCAAGGCTTCTGCTTGCTTACGTTCGGTGATATCAGACAAGATGAAAACGGCGCCTGTAAGAGTCCCATACCCATCAATTACCGGATCGATGGTTTTGGCAAACCAGCGTTCTTGGGACTGAAATTCGAGAATTTGCCGTTGGTGAGTTGCTTTCGCACGGCGAAAACAAGTGCCATCGCCGATTCCCAATTTTGCGCCCATCAGTTCGTGGTGGGCATAACCTAAGATTTCGTGGGAGGGCTTGCAAAAAAGCTGCATCATCGCTCGATTACAGCGCATAATTATCCCTTCTCGGTCTACCAGAGAAACGCCGTCGTTCATCGAGTCAAAGGTGGTTTGCCACTCCCGCGCTGAGGACAAAGCAGCTTCCTCCGCCCGACGAATTCGCAGCAGCGATCGCAAAGTGGCAAGCAGTTCAATTGGTTCAACGGGTTGCACCAGATAAGCATCAGCACCGCTATCCAAGCCTTCTGCTTTATCTTGGCTTTGGACAAAACTTGCAGAAAGGTGTAGCACAGGAATAAAAGCCGTTTCCGGGTTTGCCTTAATTTGGCGACAGACTTCAAAGCCGCTGATATCTGGTAATTGGACATCTAAAATTACTAAGTCAGGCTGAAAGTTAGCAACAGCTTCTAAGCCTGTGGTTCCAGTTGCCGCTTCCACGACACTAAAGCCTGCATTTTGCAAAATCCGAGTAACAACGTAACGATTGGCTTCGTTATCGTCAACATGCAGGATCTTAACCCGTGGCTCAGACATGGCTTTTCCCTGAAACCTCTAGAACAAGTCCGGCTTTGACAAGCGCATCTTGAAGTTGAGCGATCGCCGTGGTTTGAGAGCCTGTTTCTTTGGAAACAATGCCTATGCTTTGTTCCGCTAACCGGCTATGTGCTTCTGCATCCAGTTGGGCAGATGAGTGAATAATCACAGGAATCGACTGAGTGACGGAATTGTTTTTAAGCTGCTTGAGTACATCAAACCCACCGATCTCTGGCATCTCCAAGTCCAGCACGATCGCGTTTGGCTGCTCTTGTTGTGCCAAATTTAATCCTTCTTTTCCATTCGCAGCTTCTAAAATACTCAACGGTGTATTTATTAACAACTGTTTCACCAGATACCGATAGGCGGAGTCATCGTCAATTAACAAGATTTTTTGAGGCTTGTTCTTACTAATTAGCCTATTGAGTTTGTTCAACAGCGGCAATCTGTCTACCGGCTTAATTAGAAAACCGTCTGCTCCTAGCGCCAGTGCTTGCTTCTCGTTATCAATGATGGTAATAACAAGTACAGGGATATTACGGGTCATTTCATCCCCTTTGATTTCTCGCAAGAACGTCCAGCCGTTTTGCCCCTCCAGCAGAATATCTAGCATAATCGCCGTTGGTCGAAGTTTTTGTAAGGCAAGCCTTGCCTGAGCTAAGGTGCGGGTAGCAATCAATTGATAGATTGATTGCTGAAGGTGCTTTTCGTAAATAAATAGGGTTTCTGGATGATCTTCAACCACCAGAATCGGCAGGCGAGTTGGCTCAACTGATGCGATTGGTTGCAGTACGGTGGTCAATTCGGTGGCATCTGGGTAGACGATGGGAATCAAGGCTGTAAAGGTAGAGCCTACACCTGGCTGACTTTTCATCGAAATGCTGCCACCGATTAGCTCCGCTAGCTTGCGCGATAACGGCAATCCTAACCCGGTTCCCTTCACCTGCTTTTGCAGAGGGGACTCAATTTGCATAAAATCTTCAAAAATCCGTTCTCGATCGGCGGGAGCAATGCCGATGCCCGTATCCGATACAGAGAAGGTGACGGTATGACCCGTTTGCACAGCGCTGACACGCACCTCTCCCTGCTCGGTAAATTTGAGGGCATTGGAGACAAAGTTTCTCAGAATTTGAGCGACTTTCCCCTCATCGTTATAGAGCGGTGGAATGTCTTCAGGTTCCTCAACAATCAGCGTCACAGAGGAGCCTTGAACCAATAATGGGCGCAGCATCCCCCGCAACGTGGCAAACAATTCACTAACTTCAAAGGAACTGGGATGCACTTCAATTTTCCCAGCTTCCACCTTTGCCAAATCCAGCAAGTCGTTGACCAGTTCTGATAATCCGCTTGCCGCCTTTTGGATGAATGTCACCTGCTTCTCTTGCTCGATGGTCAAATCGCCATCCATCCGTGCCAACAGCATCCGAGAGAGGGACAAAATCGAGTTGAGGGGTGTACGAAACTCGTGGCTCATGTTCGAGAGAAAGCGGGTTTTTAGCTCGTTTACCTGTTGCAGGGAGCTGGCTTTCTCATCCAGTTCTGCATAGAGGGCAACCACACCGCGATTGGTATCTTCCAATTCCTGATTGAGTTGGCTCAGTTCTTCCTCACGCTTCCGTAGCTCTGCCATAGCCCGGAGTAATTCCTGGTTTTGCTGCTGGACTTCTTGATAGGGATTTTCAGGCGATCGCCCAATTACGGTTTCTCGAATCTGCTGCAATTGCGAATCGGTGAAAGTAGGTGTGCGCTTCGACAACCTTTTGCCGATTGTTACCGTTGTTCCCTGCTCCGGCAGCGATTCAATCTCGAAGAAATCCATCAATCTACGAGTACCCACGATGCCTAGCCCCGCTCCCGTATCAGAGGTGTAGCGTCCGGCCAAAACATCTGCTAAATCAGGAATGCCCCCACCCCGATCCTGAATCCGAATCAGAAACGCTTGCGGCTCTCCTGCCACAGAAAATTCAACTGTTCCACCTTGGGCATATTGAAAGGCGTTGCGGGCAATTTCAGAAACTGCCGTTGCCAATCGTGCCCGATCTTGAGCATCAAAGCCCAACTGCTCGGCGATCTCACGAGTTCGTTGCCGAGCTTGCACAACATCCTGTTCGTACTGGATGGCGATCGTGAAAACGCTTGTCATCTGACCATTCCTTTCGCAACTAACACCGTCACATCATCCCGCTCTCGGTTAAAGTCTCGGTATAGCACACCTGCAATCAGACTGGGATGTTTTTGAATTAAGCCGGGATAGCGATCGATTTGCCACTTAGCGCCTAATCCGTCAGAATGCATAATTAAAATTCCGTTGGCATACCAGGGATAGCTAAACTCTTGAATTTTGCGGATTTCATGTCCGACCGTGCCATTGTGAGATAACAGATGGCGATGCTCAGTAAAGGAGAAAATGCTGGCAGCGATGTTGCCAATGCCAGCAAAGCGGATAGATTGTTGGTCAAAGTCGATTTCGGCAATGGCGAGTGCTGCTCCTCGCGTACTTCGCAAGGCGGCGTGGGCAGCTTCGACGATCGCACCAGGAGAACGGTGAAGATGTTCTTGAAACATTCTCACGGCTGCGGAAGCCGCAGAAGCCGCCGCAGGCCCATGCCCTAAACCATCAGCTACTAACAACAGGCTACGACAACAATCGACTTCCGATGCCCAGGCATCTCCTGAAACCTCTTCTCCTCGTTTGGGCAAACAGATCGCTCCAATTTCTAAAAACTTTTCAGGTTGATGGGGTGCTGGGTCTGGCCAGAGGTGAGCCAAGAGCGCTGTGCCTTGGTTGGGAATGGAGTAAATTTCAAATAAACCAGAAAGGCGACGAATTGCACCCATACCATTGCCCAAAGTTCCGGCTGTGGAAAAGCCATCTTGCAAACACTCATCCACATCGACCATTCCCCGTCCTTTATCTAGCGATAAGATTTCAATGCCAATTCTGGAATCTTCCTTGAGCGATCGCAGCAACACGACTCCGCCGTGAGCGTGCTGTACCAGATTGTTCGCAATTTCTGTCACCACAATCCCAACCTTGCCCCGTTCTGTTTCCTGAAAACCGAGCCGAGTTGCTAAACCCATCGCTACCCGTCTGGCTTCCCCAGTTTGGCTAGATTCAGTAATTGTGACGGCGACAGATTCTCTCATTTTATTTCCATCGTACAATTATTATCCGTGTTCCTTCTCCCACCGCAGACTGAATCTCAAACTCGTTGGCAAGTCGTTTGGCACCACCCAGCCCCATACCTAACCCGCTGCCCGTAGTGAACCCATCCTTGAGTGCCAGTTCGATATCGGAAATTCCCGGCCCCCGATCTTCAAAGGTCAGCCGGAGTCCTCGTCGTCGCCCTTCCTGAAGCGTTTCTACCTTGACTGTGCCGCCCCCTCCGTAGTCTAGGGTATTGCGGGCTAACTCACTAGCGGCGGTGATAATTTTAGTTTGGTCTACTAAGCCAAAGCCAATTTCCACGGACAGCTGGCGCACGGCCTGCCGAACTAAAACTACATCTGTAGAAGATTGAATGTCGATCGTTTCAGTCTTCTGCATCATCATCTGCACGCCATTTATTGGCAGTGATTTGATTTGTGGTTTCATTGAATGACGATTGCAACAATGCCATACCCTTTTCGACGTTTAGGGCAGTGCGAATCCCCATCAGCGACAGCCCCAATTCCACTAGGGTGATTGCCACAGCAGGCTGCATCCCGACGACAACTGTCTCAGCATCCAGCACCCGTGACATTCTGGCAATGTTCGCTAAAATCCTCCCAATGAAGGAATCAACAATATCTAATCCCGAAATATCAATCAGGACACCGTGAGCGTGAGTTTGAGTGATGCGGTTTGTCAGGTCTTCTTGTAGCGTGATGGCGAGGCGATCGTGCATATCTACTTGGATTGTCACAAGTAGAAAATTGCCCATTTTGAGTATAGGAATGCGTTCCATTGCTTTCTTCCAGCTATTTGGATTGAGAGCGGGTAATGGTCGTTCCTAACCGTTTTAGCGCCGTCAGAAAGGCATCGGCTAACGTTGCCTTTGTTGTGACATTAGCCAAATCAATACCGAGATAGACGATTGTTTGGGCAATTTGAGGACGAATGCCACTGATCATACAATCAGCTCCCATGAGACGGGCGGCAGTAACAGTCTTGAGCAGATGTTGAGCAGTCAGGGTATCGACAGTGGGAACCCCGGTAATGTCAATGATGGCAACTTCGGAACTGGTTTCGACAATCTTCTGCAATAACGATTCCATCATCATTTGAGTCCGGGCACTATCCAGAGTGCCGATTATTGGCAATGCTAAAATTCCCTCCCAGAGTTTAACCACTGGGGTAGACAGCTCCATCAACTCTTCCTGCTGCCGCAAAATCACCTCTTCCCGCGCCTTTTGATAGATTTCAATGGTCAGCAATC
Organism: Nostoc sp. JL23; assembly: GCF_017115065.1. Taxonomy (NCBI): domain Bacteria; kingdom Bacillati; phylum Cyanobacteriota; class Cyanophyceae; order Nostocales; family Nostocaceae; genus Nostoc; species Nostoc sp. JL23. The sequence continues at coordinate 92,273 of NZ_JABXKN010000121.1, read as the reverse complement.
CTAGCTGATCTAGTAAGTTTGTGGCTAACCAGATATTTTCACCCAACTCAATCGGGTCTTGCAATTGCTGACGCATTCGCTTGAAGAGGGGCTGCTTGAACGAAAAGACGAATGTAGCCGTTTCTGAGGGTGTGAAACCATTTTGCGATCGCGATCGAGAAATGCTGTTGAGCATCTCCCGCATCTCCTGCCACGCCGCTGCCTGAATATTGGTAAAGTTGCCCCGTCCAACGGCAATCCGAAACAAACTCAGGAATTCTCGGCACTCCTCCTTTAGCTGGGCTTCTTTAATCAAGCCTCTGCGAATATTGACAATGGCTAGTTCCTGAGTCCACTCCGACAGCAAGTCTGCCTCGAAGCTTTCTAATATCTCTGATATCTTACTTTCACTCATCGTTTCTGTGAGGGCAACCGCTTTCGTTAGTTAAAAATCAGTGTATGACGATTCAGTCCAAGGTGAAAGTGATGATTACAAAAAGCCTAAAAGCTTGCTAGATATGAAGTGCGATAAATTGGGCAGATATAGAGCGATGCCTGGGTTGGGCTACGCCTACGCTAAGATTGATTAAGAATCGGCAAAAAAGTTACAAAAAAATGAGCTCGTCTAAAAAGTGTATTTAATGCAAATTTCGGGACTGTGGTTGCATGGGAACCGGAGAACGAGAAGGTACTTTATCGCGCCATAGAAGTAAAGGAATACAGAAAAATCCCAAAATAATTACAACTCCAGTCATGATCCAAACCATTAACCTATTTGGTCTATAGTTCCCTGTTTCAATTTGCCAGAAAACTTGGTTGTATCGCCATGCAGCTAAGGCAATAGTCGAAATTCCAAAAATTACCAAAGCAACACCCAAATTTTCCGAGTTAGATAATGGACTTACCGGAGGTTCTTGTTGAGTAATAGCAGTATTCAACTGACGCAGAAATATACCAAATCGCGCGATCGCAAAACCAAAGCCAATCAATGCAATAGAAGTGCGTAGCCAAGCCAAAAAGGTACGTTCGTTCGCTTGATGCTCCCTTTGACGGTCAATTTTCGGTATTTTATCCATAATTATCTTCTGAAGCTAACAGGACTTACGCAACTGGCACAATCGCCTTTGATGCGGCAAAAGCGCACCTTCAATATCAACAAGGTATTAATACTTACAGCCCAAGCGATGCCAGAATCTTTACAGCGTTAAAATAGTAAATAAGGTAAAGATATATATCAGAGTCAAAATCAATGGCACTATTCGGATTTGGCAAAAAGTCAGTTATGCCCACACCTGAAGAAGCTTTGTCAGGAAGGGCACAATCTATGTCAGTACCCGCAGCTCATTATGTCAACAAGAATCCCCTGAAGCCTCCTTATCCCGATGGATTAGAGAAGGCAATCTTTGGCTTGGGCTGTTTTTGGGGTGCAGAACGCAAATTTTGGCAACTTAAAGGAGTTTACACCACCGCAGTCGGTTACGCTGCAGGTTTAACACCCAACCCCACTTATGAAGAGGTATGTAGTGGGCGAACCGGTCACAATGAAGTGGTTTTGGTTGTGTTTGATCCCAAAGTGATTAGTTATGCCGAACTGCTCAAAGTCTTTTGGGAAAGCCACAATCCTACCCAAGGGATGCGCCAAGGAAATGATACTGGCACTCAATACCGTTCAGGAATTTATGTATATTCCGAAAATCAAAAGCAGCTAGCAGAAGCATCACGGGAAGCTTATCAGCAAGCCCTCAATAGCGCAGGTTATGGCAAGATTACTACAGAAATCTTGGATGCGCCGGAATTTTACTACGCTGAAGCTTACCATCAGCAATACCTGGCTAAAAATCCCAATGGGTATTGTGGTTTGGGAGGGACAAATGTTTCTTGTCCTGTGGGTGTAGTTGAATCGCAAGTTAGTAGTTAGAAGGAAGCAGAGGAGCAGGGGAGACAAGGGGACAAGGGGACAAGGGGGAATTCTTGAACAAGTCTCTTCCTTGTCTACCTCGTCTCTTCTCCATGCCCAATGCCCAATGCCCAATGCCCAATGCCCCACTAAAATGCAGCTTTGAGCAAAGCGATCGCTCGCACCCACAACATAATACTAATAGGCGCTCCAAGTAGAATACCAGCGATCGCCCAGCCTCTCTGATGGGCTTTGAATTGTTCAATACTCCGCCACTGCCTACTTTTCCAAGCCCATTCATTGCCTTTTGCACCAAGTGCGATCGCCATTATCCACCAGGCATTAGGTACAAAACAGAATAAACCATACCACACTTGATTCGGCCACATCCACAACCAAGGCATCAGAAAAGCACCCCAATTCCAACCGAGAATTTCCTCTGGGACTGTTTCATTCTGATTACTTATGCCGCATCCAGAATTGTTGATTATTTCTTTTAGCGGCAAAAGCTGATTATTATTTGCAGATTTGACAGTCAGTCCCGATTTAAGAGCATTCAGCGCTTGGGTGGCACTAGTAAATCTTTGTTCGGGAGCGGGTTCTATTAACTTTTGTAGCCAACTGACAAAACTGGGACTCAAGTTAACTCGGTCTGTAAATTGCAGTCGCAAATCCTGCTGGGGTAAATCAGAGGGGGAAGTTCCAGTGAGCAAATGAATCAAAGTCGCTCCCAGTGCATATAAGTCTGAAGCCGCAACAGCTCGACCACCAAATTGTTCCATTGGGGCATAACCATAAGTACCGACAACGGTAAAAGTAACGCCTTCTCTAGCCGCCTTATCTTGAACTGCGCCAAAATCAACCAAATAAATCCGATTATCGTCGCCCCAGATTAAATTACTTGGTTTAATATCTCTATGCAACACCCCAGGATTCAACTCATGTAAATAGGTGAGAATATTTAAAACCTCAACAGCAATTTTTCTCGCTCGTTTTTCACTAAACCTTTTGCCAACAGCAAGTTTTTCCTTAAGTGACTCACCAGGAATATATTCTTGTATTAAGGCAAACCAAAGTGTGCGATCGTCGATACAAAAATAATCTATATATTGAGGGATGCGAGGATGATTTAGCTGTTTAAGAATTTGTGCTTCCCTCTCAAAAAGTTTCAGGTCATCCCACTGTACAGTACCGCCAAAGGCCAAAAGTTTGACCACAACGATAGAATTTTCGCCATCAGAGGCTTGTAAATCCAATGCTTGCCAAGTTTGGCGAATTCCATTGTTGCCGAGTTGACGCTGGATTTGATAACGATCTTGTAATATCTGTTCTGGTTGCAGCATCTTAACACCTGCTGGCAATTTACGTTGATCTGATTCCCTTATATTCAAGGATAGTCATTATCTACAGAAACTGTGGCAGCAATCCCTGACTGCGTTCTCTACGTTTGAATAATCAGTGGTGTCTAATTGTGACAGTGGATGAGGATGAGCAGTGAAATTATCTCACAATAATCGATATCGAAGACTACCACTAACTTTCGTCAGCAGGGGAGACAGCAATATGAGCCAGAAGCTAGCACCAGCAAGAGTACCAACACCAGGAAAAATTTTAAGTCGAGAATTAGAAGCCCGTGGCTGGACACAGAAAGATTTAGCAGAAATTATGGGGCGTCCAGTTCAAACCATCAATGAAATCATTCGGGGAAGCAAGCAAATTACACCTGAAACAGCTATCAAACTCTCTCAAGCCTTGGGTACTTCTCCAGAGTTCTGGACAAATCTTGAAGCAAAGTATCGGCTTCATCTAGTAGGAAAAGAAAAATAAGAGCAAGATATAGCTCGTAAAAGTCGATTGTATACAATTGCTCCCATCTCTGAACTAATCAAAAATAAGTGGATTCAAGCAGCAGATTCAATTGATGACTTAGAACGGCAAGTATGTGATTTTTTCGGCATATCTTCTTTAGATGAAACACTCCAGCTAGATGTTAATTTTCGTTGTTCCGAGCATCGAGAGCCAGAGGAAACTTCTCGCATAGCTTGGGTAAAACGAGTTGAAAACATAGCGAAACAACAAGAAATTGCTAGTTTTGAACGCAAAAAACTTGAGGCTGCTATCCCTGAAATTCTTGCTTGTGCTAAACAAGTAGAAAGTATTGTGCAGATTCCTAAATTGCTGGCAGATTTAGGTGTACATTTTATAATTGTGCCGCATTTAAGCAAAACATACTTGGATGGAGCAGCCTTTTATTTAAATAGTAATCCCGTTATCGCGTTGACATTGAGATATGACCGGATAGATTCATTTTGGTTCACACTCATGCATGAGTTAGCACATATTTTTTTAGGACATCAAGGAGCTTATTTAGACAACTTGGATGCGTTAGAAGAGAATGATGAGGAAAGAGCAGCTAACGAAAAAGCCGCTGACTGGTTAATAAATCCTCAGACATTAAATGAATTTATTATTACGAATAAAAAAGTCTTTTCTCGTAAGGTGGTTGAAGAATTCGCTCAAAATCAAAATAGACATCCAGGCATAATTATTGGTCGCTTACATTATGACAAATTAGTTCCCCATAAAAATTTGAGACCATTACTCGTTAAAGTTAGCCCAATTTTAGGTCATTCTACAGATAATTTTTGCGATAGTAAGCTTGATATTCCGCAGATAGCAGAGGCTCCCACCAATCACGATGATTGAGATACCATTCAACTGTTAAACGTAAACCCTCAGCAATTGTTACTGAAGGCGTCCAACCGAGCTGAGTTTTAATTTTGTTTGCATTAATTGCATATCTCCTGTCATGTCCCTGTCTATCCTTAACAAAAGTAATCAACTGCTTTGCTGGATATACTGGTAAATCAGGTGCTAATTCATCCATCATCTGACATAAAAGTTGGACGAGGTTAATATTTTCCACCTCATTATTGCCACCAATATTGTATGTTTCTCCTGGTTGACCATTATTGATTACCACATCTAAAGCACGGCAATGATCGCCCACATAAAGCCAATTCCGTACATTTTTCCCATCACCATAAACAGGTAATGGTTTCCCTATCAAAGTGTTGATACACATTAGGGGAATTAGTTTTTCGGGAAACTGATAAGGGCCGTAGTTATTAGAGCAATTTGTGATAATGGTTGGAAGTTGATAAGTATGATAATAAGCACGGACTAAATGATCGCTACCCGCTTTGGAAGCTGAATAGGGACTATTGGGAGCGTAGGGCGTGGTTTCACAAAAAGCTGCGTCATCTTCGCCCAGGCTACCGTAGACTTCATCAGTAGAAACGTGCAGGAAACGATAATCAGATGGTTGTGCTTGTGCTTCCCAATGTTGGCGAAAAGCTTCAAGCAGAGTGAAAGTTCCGACTACATTAGTTTGCACAAAAGCAGCCGGACCAAGAATCGAACGATCAACATGAGATTCAGCCGCAAAATGGGCGATAGTATCAATATTTTCCGTTGATAATAGGTTGTCTATGATGGTGCGATCGCAAATATCCCCCTGCACAAATCGGAAATTCTCTCTTCCCTCAACCAGCGCCAAATTCAGACGATTTCCCGCGTAGGTAAGAGCATCCAACACCACCACGCGATCGTCTGGATAAACCTGACACCAATGATGGACAAAATTCGCCCCAATAAACCCTGCACCTCCAGTAACTAATAACCGCCGATTCATTCAATTTCCTCTCTTCTCTCTGTGTTCTCAGTGCCTCTGCGGTAGCCTGCGGCAAGCCTCTACGCGTCTACGTTTGTATTATTTAAAATATTTCTTCCTCAGCTTCCCATATATCTTCTGAGTAAGTAATTTCGCCATCCGTATTTTCGTCAAACTCTTAATATTAGATTGCTGCTGAATTTTGTGATCAAAAAACTCATTTAACTCGTTCATAATAACTTGGAAACGCTTAATAATATTCTCAGTCCGATGCTCAATAAAAAAATCTTCAGACAAGCTAAAAACTACTGAAGATTCAATCACCTTCATAATACGTTGCACATCATACTCTTGAGAATATCCAGCAATTTTATAACAATTAAATCCAGGATCTAAGTAATCAGCTAGTCCACCGTTGATACTAGAAAATACTTGACAACCACAAGCAAGTGCCTCCATTGGTTGTAAACCAAATCCTTCACTTACACGCTGTTGTGCCCAGTACTCAGCCGAATCATAGAGGTAAACCTTAACTCGGTTGAATAATCCGGGTAAATCCTCTATATAAGAGTCAACAACCAATACTTTACAACGTTTTTGCAACGCTGGAATTAATTCTTTAATTAAATATTCCGAAGACTTCCGAGCTTGAACTAAAACATCAATATCTCGTTCCAACCCTAAATTTTGAAACTCATCAGAAATTTGATTGGGCAAATAATAAATCAGAGAATTGGGCGATTTTTCTCCCCAATATCCCATTGTATAGCGGCTAACAGTCATGATTGGAATACTTGCAGGTAGCCTAAATGGATAACCTGGACTATGTGCATGGTAAACGACATTGTATTGCTGAAGTTTAGCCACAAGTTGAGCTATATCAAATCCCCAACTGATTACAAAAATTACATCATTTAAATTTTTCTCTTTTAACAAATCATCAATAAAAAGCTTATCTTTTTCCCGTTGACGGTAAGTTACAACCTCAGCACTACAGAAATTCTGAGCTAGATTAAGTGCTTTTAACTCAGCCCAAAGACCACCACAGGCAAATTTGCTATCTGTACCGGGAAGTAAGAAGTAAAGTTTTCTCATAATTTTTTTAGGGATTAGGAAGTAGGGAGTGTGGGGAGATGGGGGAGACAATAGAGAAAATTTTATCGTAAATTCAAGGGTTTAAGAACCTGCAATCTATATGTAGCACCCATTTCAGTCAGGGTTTAAATCCCCGTCTGAAATGTCTTTGATTTTGAATTTTGAATTTTGAATTTTGAATTTTGAATTGTTAACTTGTCCCCTTATCTCTTCTTGCTCTCTTCATTCTTGCCAGCCCACTTTAACAAAATGTGCCTCACGCCCCCAAAGGTCGCGTGTACGGGTAATATTTTCAATTGCTAGGTTAAAAGGAATGGCAGTTGTTAAGTAACGCTGTGCCATAGAACCTAAATCAGGTGCGAGTTCAGCGGCTGTCGTTGCTGCTAACCCCAAACCTATAAGTTGCTCGATTGGTCGAAATGGTAGTAATAGATGCACACCGACAGCTAGTCCAGCTGTTAAGAGCATTGCTACTGATAAATTTGTGCCACAACGGGGATGTACAGCCAAATCCCATTCTCCACTGGTGATGCGATGTCGAGCAAGTGTGACTGCACGCCGCAAATCACTAATATTTACCTCACCATAGAGGTAGAATCCCTGCTCAGTAGATAAACCGCCTAATAGTTCATTATCTAGTTGAACGTTAGTGGATTCTCTTGGAGCAGAATAAGCGCTTTTTGATTCGCTAAGAACCCAAACAGTAGCATGTTCTAAAGCATGAACCTGCCGCAGCATCAAAATTTCTTTCAACCCTGGAATAAACGATAGCTGTCTGAGTAAGTCGGCATCTTGCGTGGTTTGCGGAAAGCCTGAAGATTGGTCTTCAAGACTGGAAACCTTCTCAGATACAGGTATCGTAAAATCAAAGTTAAAAAATTCAAAGGGAGACGAGCTACCCTGAAAAGAAGCGGAAGTATTCATTGGAACACTACTCCCAAAGCCGATGGGGCAACATAGATTTCTTTCAAATGTAACGCTTGCACCACTGAATTGTTGCTAATTTTTGTAGATGATTGTTTAGTTAGGGCATGGGGCATGGGGCATTGGGCATTGTAGATGCTTCTCCCCAGTCCCTAATCCCCAATTCCCAATTCCCAGTCCTATATCTGTTCTGCTGAATTTGGAAAGGAATTCTGATCTTTGATAGTTTCCGAGTCCGAGGGTCAGCTGGCTCCACTAACATAAACTCCGGCTGAGTGATGGACTCGGAACTTTTGGTAGAGTGTTCACACTAAAAACTTAGGCGTAAAGAGGGGAACAATCAGTAAAACTCAAAATTAGTTTGTAATTTACTAGACCAAAGCAATTACGCTTCTACTAGTAAATTGTTTATTCAATCTGGTTAGGCAGAGTACAGCAATTGACATCATTCAAACAGACTTTGCCCCACTGTAAAGCCCAGCGGACAAGAGCTACTCGATTATCTGTCTCAGTCTTCGTCAGAATATTACTGATATGGTTATCAACTGTACGCTTGCTAATCTCCAGTTTTCCTGCAATCTCTTGGTTAGTTAAGCCAGCGGCCACTAGGTCGATAATTTGCAGTTCTCTGTCTGACAGACTAACGGGGGTCTCAGACTTGCCACCAGCCATGACTATTTCTATCCTCCCTTGGTATATGTACTTAATCACTCTTTCTAATTCTAGAAGATTCTTTTCTTGGTAGGGGTTTCAAGTGTTAGCAGTAATAGGATTGTCAATATTTTCTTTGGATTTCAAGTTGGCAAAAATATAACCTACGATATATTTTATGTAATAAATATAACTGATTTTTAGGTTCTTTCAATCTCAGCACTGAGGCAAAATAAGTGGAGATTAGAAGCACCTACATGCTATAGGAGTAGTAAAAATTGCTATTTCATTCTATGAAGGACTGGCGACAGATTGGTAGAAACTATTGTAGATTTTATACTGTAAATTCCTAATCCCAAATCGAAATCTAAAATTGAAAATGAGATGAGCAATCCCCGTGTTTTGTGCCTTGGTGAAATTTTGTTTGATTGTTTAGCCGATCAATTAGGGCTAAAGCTGGAAGAAGTGAAATCTTGGACTCCTTATCCAGGAGGGGCACCAGCTAATGTAGCCTGTGCTTTAGTCAAGCTGGGAATGTCAGCAGGATTTGTTGGAGCTGTTGGCGAAGATGAGCCAGGAAATTCACTGGTAAAGCTATTACAAGATGTAGGTGTAGATATTACGGGAGTACAACGCCATCCCACAGCACCAACGCGGCAAGTTTATGTTACACGGGATCTGGCTGGCGATCGCACCTTTGCCGGATTTGGTCAGTACGATACCGCAGAATTTGCCGATACTCGCCTGCAAGCTAAACAATTGTCAGATTCGCTGTTTCAACAGGCAGATTTTCTAGTTTTGGGTACTTTGGAATTAGCCTATCCTGAAAGTGAAGAGGCAATCAATCGCGCTCTAGAGTTAGCAGAACATTACGACTTAAAAATTGTGCTGGATGTCAACTGGCGTCCTGTATTTTGGAAAGAGCCAAACATTGCTCATCAAAAAATTCCAGAATTAGTTAAGCGAGTCGATTTCCTCAAACTCTCCAAAGAAGAAGCTGAATGGCTATTTGAAACCGCAGATCCCGGAGCCATCACTTATCGCCTAGCTTCAATTGAAGGAGTACTAGTGACAGATGGTGAAAACGGCTGCACTTATTGTCTGGGTGAGAACGAAGGCAAATTACCTTCGTTTTCCATCCCTGTAGTTGATACAACTGGTGCAGGAGATAGCTTTTTGGCAGGATTCATTCACCAACTGAGTCAGTATGGTATCCACAGCTTGCGGGATGCAGAAACAGCAAAACGCATTGTCACTTATGCCAGTGCTGTTGGGGCACTGACTACCATTAAACCAGGTGCGATCGCTTCTCAACCTACTGCTGCTGAAGTCGAAGCTTTTTTAGCCACACATCAACTCTAGGAACTAGCATAAGCCACTGGGATATCAGCCTTTAGTGGCTGATACTCCCGACTAGAAAATGTAAGAAAATCTTCATACCATTCTGCGGTCATATTAAACAATAAACGCAGATGGAGAAGTGTCGGTACTAGGTTAACGCGCTCTATTTTTACTTTTAGAAGTTCTGAATTATCCTCAGTGCATAAGAGGAATGCATTCATACCAATTCTGTATGAAGATGCGCCAAACTATATGAGGAACGAACCGCATACTCCTACGGAGAAGCAAGCTACGCGCAGCGTCTCGTAAGAGTTGGACACAAAGAAAAAAGAAAATTTGGCGCACCCTCACAAAGAAATGGTATCAGGTCAGATAGATTTTAAAATTCGTTAGTTAAATACAGCAGAATTCAGGAGTAAAACACGCTTTATACCTGGGTAACAGACAAATCGTTGTGTACCTCACTTTCCTTGAAATCTGCTGTATAACAGTTCACCCGTTTGTAATTGATTAATCCGTTCAGTTGTACAAACAGGAAAGTGTCGCAGTCTATGCACAAAAAATATTAAATCTTTGCACTTTTATTATCTGCATAAACAGTAATACTGATATCTATAAGTTAATAGAAAGTATTAGTGAATAGAAAGTTTAGATCAGCTTAAGGAATTGGTGAAGCATTATGAAAAACATCACAAAATGGCTTTTGGGCTTGGCGATTGTTCCTGCAAGTTTGGTATTGGCATCTAGTCATGTTAAAGCCAGTCAAATTGCTGGTGAGTGGTTCTTTGGTCTCTGGGATTGTAATATTGACGGTAGACCAGCGAAAATGCAGTGGAAAGTAGTCGATGATCCACAAACTAGTTGTAACGGTGATGTTTGCTCTACTACTTCTGGTGTCCGTCTCGTCGGGCGGTTTAGTGATAACGGTAGTGCGTGGGTTCCTCTAGGAAAACGTTTTTCCAGCAGACAAAAACAGGATTTAGGTATTCGTTATTTAGGTGCAGAACAAGATAACTGGTATCTCAAATATAACAGTCGTACTAAAATAGCAGATGGTTGGACGACATGGCGGGGTAAGCGTTATCCACTACAATGTCGTAATCGCAGATAAACATTTGCCAAATTATGCAAAATATGTAAGTAAGCGATCGCTAACTTTGAGTACTAAACACGCCAGTAGCACATTTTTATTTAACTTGACAGGCTAATACTTTAGTTAGCCTGAGTTTGCTGCCATAGAGTATCAACGGTTACAAACTCATAACCTTGTTGTAGCAGTTGTGGAATGAGAATTTGAATAGTGGCAGCAACATCTTGTCCACCGCAAGCACCATCATGCAAGACAATTATTGAACCATTTTTGACCTGTTGCATAATTCGCTGTACCACAGTGATGACACCTGGCCGCACCCAATCTTCTGGTACAACACTCCACATTACTGGGCGGTAATTCCACTGAAAGAACAACTTTAAAGTCGCGGGTGTAAAGAAACCATTGGGGGGGCGAACATCTCGCACTTGTTCAGGTTGCAGATTGCAGGCATTGTAAATGGCAGCTTGGGTTTTTTCTAAACTGTCCTTTAGGTCGTTTGGGGAAAGCATAGGAAAAGAGCGATGATCGTAGCCATGCAATCCGATCCAGTGTCCGCGATCGCTAACGGCTTTAGCAATGGCTGGTGAACGGTTGACGCAAACACCCAACCAAAAAAAACTCGCTGTAATCTTGTAACGATCTAACACTGCCAAGACTTCGGGTGTGTATTGCGGATGGGGCCCATCATCAAATGTGAGTGAGATCGCTTTAGAACCGGGATTTCCACTCCAAAGGCAGTTGGGAAAACTCGGCTGGAGAATGCGGTAGAAAATTGGGAACAGAGGTGCAAATTGCATTTCGAGTCTTTCCGTAACTGTCAAGAAATTTCATACATTCATTTCTCAAAACTGTCTAATTTTAAATCTATGCGCCAATACATAAATAATTGGGGACTTATAGACTTAACTATCTTATTTTGTAACAAAATCTGTAACAGCAATGCTATTTGAGCTATCTCTCGTCTAAATTGATGAGAAATCTACGGGGAATCCCTGAATAAAAGGGTAATGTTGCTTAAAGATATACGAGATTATCAAATACTATTTCTCGGCTTATTCCTAGTGCTGGGAATCGGTACACGAGATTGGACGCTACGACCAGAGTTAATTGGAGTAGCGATCGCCACAAGTCTAGCAACTCAATGGATATTGTCATTAGTCATTGGTCATTGGTCATTAGCAAATGACATAGACGCCCTAGCGGCTTCCCGCAGGGTAGGACAAAGCCCAAATTTTCGCAGTGCTTTAATTACCTCACTGGGACTGAGTCTATTGTTACGGGCTGACCACTGGACGACAATGGCAATAGCCGCAGTTCTTGCGATCGTCAGCAAATTTATCTTCCAAGTTGGCGATAAGCATTTCTTCAATCCCGCCAATTTTGGCATCATATCTGCCTTGATTCTCACCCCTGATGCTTGGGTTTCGCCGGGGCAATGGGGTGAAGAGTGGTGGTATGGGCTATTATTTCTCGGCACTGGCGGCATGATTTTGCAGCGCATTGGTCGCTGGGACACCACAGCAGCTTTTTTGGGTTCCTACTCTTTGCTAGAGGCGATTCGCAATTTCTGGCTGGGTTGGACTTGGGATGTTTACTGGCATCGATTGATGAGTGGATCTTTGCTCTTGTTCGCCCTATTTATGATTACAGATCCGCGATCGATTCCTAATTCCCGAATTGGGCGTGTAGTTTGGGCAATCTGCATCGCCGGATTAACTTTTATCCTGCGAAATTATTTCTTTGTTTCCACAGCAGTTTTTTGGGCGCTGTTTATTCTTGCACCGTTGAGCATCCTGCTAGATGTTTTCTGGTTAGCCCCAAGGTTTTCTTGGCAAGAGAAAGATGAGGAAGCAGGGGTAGAATTCCTAACTCAGCACTCCTAACTCTTGTACAGACGCGATTCATCACGTCTCTAGTCTCTAGCACTAAAAAAGATAGAGGTATAAAATAATGAAGTTTTTTCGACTTTTACCACCATTATTGTTAGCAATTGTAGCTGTTTTGTGCTTTGCCCCCGCAGCTTGGGCATTTTGTGGATTTTATGTAGCCAAAGCTGATACAAAATTGTATAACAAAGCATCTCAGGTTGTGATCGCGCGGGATAGCGATGGCTTTGCCAACACCAAGGGCGATCGCACTGTTATGACAATGGCAAACGATTTTCAAGGCGAAGTCAAAGATTTTGCAATGGTAGTACCAGTGCCAACGGTGCTGCAAAAAGAGCAAGTTCGCGTCACTGAACCGAAGATTATCGAGCGGCTAGATGCTTTTAGTGCGCCGCGATTGGTTGAATATTTCGACCCAGATCCTTGTGCCCCAGTTTACGATAGAGAGTTATCAGCAGCGCCAGCCGCCGCGAGAAGTGAAGCGGGAGGTGCAAGGGGCGATGCTAGTTTGGGTGTGACGGTTGAAGCACGTTTTAACGTTGGCGAATATGACATTGTGATCCTCAGTGCGAAAGAATCTGGTGGACTGGAAACTTGGCTCAAACGCAATGGCTACAAGATCCCCAGAGGTGCGAAACAGTTACTTCAGCCTTATATTCGCTCCTCGATGAAATTCTTTGTTGCTAAAGTCAACTTAGATAAATTTGAGCAATCTGGCTATCAGTTCCTCCGTCCGCTACAAATTTCCTACCAATCGCCCAAATTCATGCTGCCAATTCGTTTAGGCATGATCAATGCTACGACAGAGCAGGATTTAATTGTCTACATCCTCTCGCCCCAAGGACAAGCAGAAATCACCAACTATCGGACTGTGAAAATTCCCTCTGACGCGAACATTCCCTTATTTGTCAAAGATGAATTTGGTGAATTCTATAAATCCATGTTTCAAACTATCTATACCAAAGAAGACAGGAAAGTTGGTTTTTTAGAATACGCTTGGGATATGGGTAGTTGCGATCCTTGTTCTGCCGAACCTCTGACTCCAGAAGAACTCAAGCAAGCAGGTGTATTTTGGCTAGATGATAATTCTACAAGTAATGTGCCAGTATCACCCAGCTTTCGTCGTCCCTTTCCTAGAAGTAACGTTTTTATCTCCCGGTTGCATGTTCGCTATACGCGCGACAAATTCCCTGAAGACTTGATATTTCAACAAACTGCCAACAGTGAATCTTTCCAAGGACGTTATGTTTTACAACATCCGTTCCAAGGGGAACTTAAATGTCAAGCTGGTAGAGAATATAAGCGGTCTTTGCCCAAGCGTTTTGAACAAGAGGCGCAAACTCTAGCTAAACTAACCAACTGGAAAATCCAAGATATTCGCAACAAAATGAAGTTGAGTGTAGGTGATCTGCGATATTCTTGGTGGGAAAATGTCTTATCCTGGCTGGGATTATATTAAGGAGAGTGGGGAGTAAGATAAAAATAAAATCGGATATAGCAGAATTCAGAATTCAGGAGTAAAACCTGTTTTATATCTTGGTAACAGAGTTAGCTAGTGTAACTCCCTAACTTTAAATCTGCCGTAATTTTCTTACCTTAATTTTTATCAAATGATAAAAATTAAGGTATTGTTGTAAGTACTCCTCACCGGATCTCTCAAATCTCGAATAAGCTAATCTTAATTATTGATGTCGCTCCGTTTTTTACGATTGAATAATCCAGACATACTTATTCCTGTAACCAGCAACCCAATCAGCCCTAATCCATTGAAAATTGGGTAAATCGCTTCTAAATGGAAAATTTCTCCTGTATGAATTCTTAACAGAAAACTAGAAGAAAGCCCAGTACTAATCGGCCATTCCTTAACAATAGTTGTCAGCATTCCAGTCAACACAGTTAACATTAAAGGTAGACAAATTATCATACCAATCGTGCGGTGATACTTGCGAAATGCTCGTTTCATAGTCATTCTCCAGAAAGATTATTATTTTATACTAGTGGTTATTAAAATTAGGCGTTGCTGAATTAGGGACTGACAAGAAATAAATTATCCATCTTGTGGGGTGAGCATCCTGACCGCTTAACTGCAAGTTTGGTTTTATTTATAGAAGTTTTGGTTAAGCCGATACCAAACCGGCAAACAGTTTTGATAAAATCATCTTTTGCTCCAGCGGCTTTGAGTTTTTGACGTTTTTTCGCCGTTGCAAACTTACTATGGAAATAAGTATAGGATTAAATGATATATTTAACTAGTAGAGACCATCCCTATAAATGTTGCTGTTAATTCTGGCAAACATCAAACTCTTTTTTTGTCAACGACAGCTTAATAATTAATCAAGGAGTTTTACAATGAAGTTTTTTCAACTAATATCGAGCGTTGTAGGTATAAGCTTGCTAGCTTTGGTAGGCTGTAACAGTCCCGAACAAGCTACTACCCAAACTACCCCAGCGGTGACTCCTAATGCTAGCGCAACATCAACCCCGGCGACAACATCCACTACAGGTAATAGTAGTTTACTAACTATAGTATCCAAAACTAAAGCCGCAGTTACATCCGGCAACTTTGTTCAAGCTAAAAAAGAATTTGACAAATTTGAGGATTCTTGGAAAGAAGTTGAAGACGGTATTAAAGTTAAATCTCGTAATAATTATGAAACTATAGAGACAAATATGGATCAGGTTACAGAAGAACTTAAAGCTTCTAAACCCCAAAAAGACAAATTATTGACAGCATTGCAGTCATTAGAAAAAACTATTACTACTGTTTCAAAAACTTAACTAAATATGCATTCAAAATAACTTGAATGCACCATCTTTCTGCCTACCCTTGAATTTACTCATAGGGTAGGCAAAAGAGCGGTAAATTGAGTGTATAACCAAGCTCTATGAGCAAACGTGGTGAGTTTGAGAACCCAAGCAACCAGGATATTAAGGCGCTCGATGTCTTAGGAATCTTCGATCACTTCAGCCCGGAGAGTGTCAAATCTAAGTTCTATTTACTTCAGAACCTCAAATCTCCCAATAGTCTATGCCCGTTCCCTACTGCCTTTTAAAAAAGATCCAGTATCTTGACTAAAGGTAATTTTTTCGGGTGTTGTTATACGCAATACTAAGATATTCTTGCTTTCTTCGCCAAGATTGTCATGGTTCAATTCGATGAACAGCTACGCCGCTTAGTTACAGAAGCCTGTGGACACAAACCTGGAAGTCCTCAGCGTCAGAAGCTGCTTACGCAAATTATTCGCTTGACAGCAAGTAGACTCTGGAGGGAAACTACTCCCTACTATCAAGACGCACTACAACAAACTTGGTTGTATTTCTGTCGCAATGTTTGTGAAGGTTTGACAGGTCAAATCTACGATCCCAATTATGGCAGTGTGATCACCTGGCTGAATGCTTACTTAAAAAGGAGACTACAAGATTTTTACCTTAACCAGAACCGAGAACAAGCCACAACAGTCCCTCTGAGAATTCGTCAGTCTACATCCGGTGGAACAAGTGAAACTATTGATCCTGTAGATAATCTACCGGCTAGCCCCCAAGCACCTCCGATTTTGGAAGACTTGGAGATATGGGCGAAGACAGATTCGGATGGGGAACTGCGCGGTACTTACATTAAAGGGCGTCCAGATGTGAATTGTCAGGTATTAATTCTCAAACGTTTACCCCCAGAAGTTAGCTGGAAAGATTTATCTGAGGAATTTGGGTTGTCAATTCCGACATTAAGCAGTTTTTATCAACGCCAATGTTTACCACGTTTGCGTAAATTTGCAGAATTGGAGGGATTATTATGATTGGTGCTGTTAGCAGATAGCTAGGGTTGAGCCAGTGCTGAGTCAGAGGTAGTACTGATGAATCATTCTCATTTTCAGCCGAGGTATTCATTCCTCGAAATTGATTTAATGTCTAGACCTAGTTAACTTTACTTTTTACTCGGCACTGTTTCGATGGGTTGTTGGTTAAGGTTAGCGATCGCCATAAAGAAAATTGTGGAAGCTCAAAGATTGCTGAGGAATGGGAATGGTAACATTACCCTGTTAGCCTAATAGTTCATCCTATGTGTTTCTGGTTATCACCTATCTCTCGTCATACTTATGGCTAAAACAACTAGGATTTTTGGCGCGAATTCTCTAAAGTTTAAAAGCAGGGTTCGCTGGCTTACCTCCCTAGCTCACTTTTTACGTTTACCTTTGTACTTCCTAGTCGCTTTGCTATGCATTGTCGGTTCACCAGTGCTAGCAAAAGTTCCTGGCTCAATCAATTCTTCATCCCAACTGCCAATAAATAGTCCAACATCGCTGACTGTGCCCACTGATGCTGCCTCACTCTTACAGCAGGGCAAAGTTTTATACAGTAATGGCAAATTTGCCAAAGCTGTAGAAGTATTACAACAAGCTGTCCAAATATATAAGCAGCAAGGGGAGAGCCTTGCACTAGCAGCCACATTGGGTAATCTTTCCCTAGCTTATCAACAACTCGGTGCATGGAGTCAGGCGCAGCAAGCAATTACAGAAAGCTTAAATTTACTCCAAGGACAGGATAAAAACCAAAATCTGCAAATATTTGCCCAATCACTCGATATACAAGGTCGTCTGCAATTGGCAATGGGAAAGTCCGAGGCGGCTTTGGCAACTTGGCAGCAGACAGAAGAAATTTACAAACAAGCAGATGATAAAAGTGGCGTGGTGCGATCGCTAATCAATCAAGCACAGGCCTGGCGCACCCAAGGATTTTACCCGCGAGCGATCAAAACACTCGATCGAATAAGTCAGACGTTAAAATCTCAACCAGATTCTCTAGAAAAGACAGTGAGTTTGCGATCGCTCGGTGATGCCCTTTTGGTATTGGGCGATTTGAAAAAGTCACGCCAAGCCCTAGAAGAAAGTCTGAGGATTGCTCAAAATCTCCACTCAAACGCTGATATTGGGGCTAGTCTGTTCAGCTTGGGGAATAATGCCCGTAAACAAAACCAAAAGGAACAGGCGATCGCCTATTATCAACAAACAGTCGCAGTATCTCCTTCACCCCTCACAAAAGTTCAAGCGCAACTCAATCACCTGGGACTACTGATTAAAGATAAAGAATGGGCAAAAGTGCAAACTCTTTTGCCGTCCATTGAGTCCCACCTCGACCAACTTCCCCTCAGCCGTGCGAGTATTTACGCTCATGTCAACTTTTCACAAAGTTTGGCAAAAGTCAAGAGTGGTGTATTGCAAGCATCAAGTCAGGGTTTTTACTCAGGATTAAGTACAAAAGACTCAGCAAAATTACTCGCTAGTGCCATCCAGCAATCCCGCAGTTTAGGAGACAAGCGGGCAGAGGCTTATGCTCTGAAGAGTTTAGGCGGCTTGTACGAAGAAACCAAACAGTGGTCAGAAGCGCAAGACTTGACCAAACAAGGATTAGCGTTGGCACAGAGTAGCAATGCACCAGAAATTACCTATAGCTTGGAGTGGCAATTAGGTAGATTGCTTTGGGCACAAAAAGATATTAATGGTGCGATCGCCGCTTATGATGCTGCTGTAGATACTCTTGAGTCTCTCCGCAAAGATTTAATAGTCAATAAAGATTTAGTGAACCAAGATGTGCAATTTGACTTCCGGGACAGCGTAGAACCCGTCTACCGCCAGTCAGTAGAGTTACTACTGCAATCTCAAAAAGGAAAACCAAATGAAAAAATATTGGAGAAAGCACGCGAGCGGATTGAAGCACTGCAACTAGCAGAATTAGACGACTTCTTTCAGGAAGCTTGTCTGCAAGGTCAGAAAGTGGCTCTAGATCGAGTAGTAGACAAAGATAATTCTAAGGCTGGCATCCTTTATCCAATTATTCTTCGTGACGAACTCCAGGTAATTGTCAAAATTCCCAAACAACCTCTGCAAAGCTACAGTACCAAGATTTCCCAAGCAGAAGTAGAGAAACTGTTAATAGAACTGCGAAGAAATCTTGTCAATCCAACTGCTACTAAGATCGTCCAAACCCAATCGCAAAAAGTTTACAGCTGGCTGCTTAAACCCATTGAGTCGCAATTGCAGCAAAGTGGGGTCGATACGTTAGTGTTCGTCCTAGATGGGCCATTACGCAATTTACCAATGGCAGCTCTCTACGATGGTAAACAATATTTAGTAGAGAAATATGCGATCGCCCTGAGCGTCGGTCTACAACTCCTCGACCCGAAACCGCTAATCAAACAGCAGCTGAGAGCGCTAACCGCAGGATTAACTCAGCCGCCGCCAGGATTTCCCAAGTTTGCACCATTACTGGCGATCAAATCTGAATTTGACGGTATTGCGAAAGCAGGAGTTTCGACAACCAGCCTATTGGATGGAGATTTTAAGAAAAAGAATTTGGAAAGTGAAATTGATGCTACTTCATTTAACATAGTGCATTTGGCAACCCACGGTCAGTTTAGTTCCCGCCTTGAAGACACTTTTATTTTAGATTTCGATGGTCAGATCAATGTCAAAGATTTTGATACCCTCTTCCGCAGTCAGGGTAAAACCGTAGTAGAGTTATTAGTTTTGAGTGCTTGCCAAACAGCAACAGGAGACAGCCGTGCAGCACTCGGTCTAGCAGGAGCAGCTGTCCGAGCTGGGGCACGTAGTACAATAGCTTCCCTGTGGCAAATTGATGATGAATCAACAGCAATGTTTGTTAGTGCCTTCTATAGAGAACTCAAGAGTGGCAAAATCACCAAAGCCGAAGCAGTCCATCGTGCCCAGCTACAACTCCTGAAACATCCCAACTACAGAGCGCCAAGCTTTTGGTCTGCCTATGTATTGATTGGCAATTGGTTGTGATTTGAGGAGCAAATTTTCGTAATTCATCGCTCAAATTGTCCGCTCAAAAATTGGCAACCTATGTGCTAGTTGATAAACCGCTTTTAGCAGCTTGAAGATATCTTCATAAAAGTATAAATACTCAAAACCTCTATCTCCCAGATCATTTCAATATACAATTTTTTAATTTTATGGGATATTTTTACCTAATCCCTAGTCCCCAATTGTCTTTTTCCAGTATTCAGTTTTTTTTCCAGTATTCAATTTTGTGGCATAAATTTATTGAATGCGGGTGATAGATATATAGCAGCATTGATCCCTAGAAATTGACTTATGAATAACTCCACCTATCAGCTAGATGATTTCGCTTTAACATTGCCAATTTCCCAAACAGCTCGCATAACTGCCCAGGAATTTGCTAACCAGCAGCCAAATCCTGAAAAAGCAGAGCAAGTCCGGCTGAATACTTTAGCTGTATGGGTGGTGAATGATTACTTGCAGATGATGGATATTCCTACCGATCTTCAAGCTAGTGACAGTTGGAACCCGATCATGCGCCTTTGTGGGGATGTCGCTGATTTAGAAGTGCCCTCAATTGGCCGGCTGGAGTGTCGTCCCGTGCATCTGCATCAGCAGATATGTTCTATTCCTCCAGAAACTTGGCAAGAACGGGTGGGTTATTTAGTAGTTCAATTTGATGAATCGCTCGAAGAAACAAGGCTGCTTGGTTTTATCCCTAGTGTGGCCACTGAAACAGTTCCTTTAGCGCAACTGCAACCATTGGAAGCTTTTATTGACCACATCTGGGAACTGCGTCAATCCCCAGTTAATTCATTAGTGAATTTGAGTCAGTGGTTTGCTGGTATATTTGAGACGGGCTGGGAGACTATTGAATCGCTGTGGAACGTGCCGGAATTCAGACCAACTTATGCCTTTCGCAGTATTGAAACTTTGGAATTAGATGCCCTCAAACAACCAGAATCAATTACTAAACGGGCAAAAGTAATTGATTTAGGTATCCAAATCCACAACCAACCTGTGATGTTAATTGTGGAAATCAGCCCCGAAAAAGATCAACAAACTAGTATTCATCTCCAATTGCACGCCACTGGAAATCAAATATACTTACCACCAGGAGTTCATCTCACTGTTCTAGATAGTTCAGGAGCAGTATTTCTAGATGCTCAATCTAGAAAATCAGACAACTACATTCAGTTGCAGTTTCGTGGTGAACCCACAGAAGAATTTAGCGTTAGAGTAGCCTTGGATAATACCAGCATTACCGAATATTTCCGAATTTGAAAGATATAGCTATCTTCCCTTTTTGTCGGTACTTTATTAAGAGATAATTCATTAATTAAAAATTAAAAATTAAAAATCCAAGCCAGCTTTTAGGGATTTTGAAAAAAATCTGTAGACGCTTAATGAAGCTTGCGATCGGACATTAGAACAGGGGACGATATGGCACAGGGAGATAGCGACGGTTATGAGTAAGTTAGTGGCGATCAAATTCGGAGAGGGTAGTTTTGAGCAGGGGTTTGCTGTCACCCTCCAAATTGGTGAAGAACACGAGCGTGCTACAACCGAAATCACCGGGAGGCTCCCATCATTCCCGGAAATGCCGCTCTATTATAGTCATTGGCAGTCTAGTTATCGGCAAATAGGCAATCGTTATCGCCTCCATGCTGACAAAATGCAGGTGACGAATGTATCGATGGTGCAAGACTGCGAAAACGCTTCTCATATTTTGCGGGCACGCTTTAATACCTGGCTGCGAGCAGAGGAGTTTCGCCCGTTGAGGGAAAAATGGTTAGAAAGATTATCGTCCAGCGACGAAGTACGGGTGATTTTGCAAACAGAAAATACCCAATTGCAGCTATTACCCTGGCATTTGTGGGACTTATTAGAACGCTATCCCAAAGCTGAAATTGCCCTTTCTTCACCATCCTACGATCACATTCACAAGCCACGCACTCTCAATCAATTAGTCAATATTTTGGCAATCGTGGGCAATAGTAAGGGGATTGACACCCAAGCCGATCGAGCTTTACTGCAACAGTGTAGTAACGCAGAGGTGAGCTTTTTGGTAGAACCACAACGTAAGGAATTGACTGAGCATCTCTGGGGAAAAAACTGGGATATTCTCTTCTTTGCCGGTCACACTTCCAGTAACAAAAATGGAGAAAGCGGACGAATTTACCTGAATAGAACTGATAGTCTTACCATTGGCGAGTTGAAGTACGCTCTCAAAAAAGCTATTGAAAATGGTTTGCAATTAGCTATATTCAACTCCTGTGATGGATTGGGTTTGGCGCGAGAATTAGCTGATTTGCAAATTCCTCAAATAATTGTCATGCGCGAACCCGTCCCAGACCAAGTTGCTAAGGAGTTTTTAAAATATTTTCTCCAAGGCTTTGCCGGTGGCGAGTCTTTATATCAAGCGGTACGCCAAGCGCGGGAACGCTTGCAAGGACTTGAGGATAGATTTCCTTGTGCGACTTGGCTACCAGTAATTTGCCAAAATCCGGCGCAGATACCACCGACTTGGGATGAATTAAGGTCTACAAAATCTGAAGGTGAAGAGCAAGCAAGTTTACCTTTGTCTAACAGACGCAAATTGAAGAGAACTGTGTTATTCAGCTTGGCAGTTACAGTCTTGGTTTTTGGCGTGAGATTGGTGGGATTGCTAGAAAATCCAGAGATTCAAGCTTTTGACCTGATGATGCGATCGCGCCCTGCCGAAGGTCTCGATCCCCGACTGTTGATCATCACAATTGACGATGAGGATCTAGCGACTCAAAGACAAAATGGCGAGTACTTGATCGGAG
Source organism: Nostoc sp. JL23 (assembly GCF_017115065.1). Taxonomy (NCBI): domain Bacteria; kingdom Bacillati; phylum Cyanobacteriota; class Cyanophyceae; order Nostocales; family Nostocaceae; genus Nostoc; species Nostoc sp. JL23. Next base: position 70,127 of record NZ_JABXKN010000121.1, on the reverse strand, counting down.
CTTCTATTTCCGAAAAATCTCTCAATAAACTCTTAACAAAACTAAATCAATACCAACCCCGTGCGATCGGATTGGATGTCTACCGTGATTTTCAGGCCAAAGAGCCAGATTTAATTACTCGTCTCCAGCAAACTCAGAACTTAGTTGGCATATGCAAGGGGAGCGATCGCTCAGGAAATATCAAAGGCATTAAGGCGCCACCAGAAATCCCTCCAGCAAATCTGGGATTCAGTGACTTTATTCACGATCGCGATGGAGTTATTCGCCGGCATCTTCTGTTCATGAATCAGGAGACGACATCATTGTGTTCTGCTCCATATTCCTTCAGTTTACAACTAGCATCCCTTTATCTGCACCCTTTAGGAATTCAAACAAAGTTCACCCCTGAAGGAAATTTGCAGTTGGGTAAGACTATTTTTCCGAATCTGAAGTCTCGTACTGGTGCCTATCAAAATATTGATGCTAATGGCGGTCAAATCTTACTCAACTATCGTGCTTCCAAAGAAATAGCCGAACAGGTAAAGCTAACGCAATTTTTATCTAGTCCAATTAACCCCAACGCCATCAAAGACCGAATTGTTCTGATTGGTGTGACTGCAAAGGGGGATTCTCCAGACACCTGGCCTACACCTTATGGCATTCCTTTAGATGAGCAAATGCCAGGAGTACTGGTACAAGCTCACATGGTCAGCCAGATCCTTGGTGCAGTCCAGGATGGGCGGCCTTTGCTGGGGGCTTGGTCATGGTGGGCTGAGGTCGCTTGGATTTGGGGCTGGTCTTTTATTGGGGGAGTCCTGGCTTGGCGTAGGCTTTCCTTACCCTGGTTGGCATTGGCAATCGCTGTTACTTCTAGCGTTTTGTATTTACTTTGTTTTGGTCTGTTAATTTCGGGTGCTTGGGTGCCTTTTGTACCGTCGGCTTTATCGTTGGTAGGTATGGTGGGCTTGATGTCAATTCATAATAATTCAAAAACAAAAGTGCGGGTGGGAAATGGGGAATAGGGGCAGGGGAGCATTAACAATTCAAAATTCAAAATTCAAAATTAAAGACATTTCAGACGGGGATTTAAACCCTGACTGAAACTAATGCTACATATAGATGTAGGGGTCCTAAACCCTTGAATTTACGATAAAGAATCTCTCTCCTCTGCCCCTCTGCCTCTTGTGCCCAATCTAAAATCTAAAATCTAAAATCTAAAATCCTATGAGGTCAGGTTTCTATGAATTCAAATTCACAACCGATAAAACTGTTTTTAGTAGTAGCTTTTAGCTGTACAAGTTTATTAGCTAGTCTCAGTCCAGTACTGGCGAAACCAACCCCTAATCGCTCTGATGCTAAAACGATCCTTGCTCAAGCCAAAACCTTTAATCAACCTCCAATTCCAGCTGGCTCCCCTCCTGGAGGTCGCGTTCGTGGTGGAGCGAAGCGCGGGGAATCTGGATGCCCTACACCTAAAATTGACTTGACTGCTTTAGTGCCCTTTACTCAGGAAGCTAACTCTGTAATTAATGTCTGGGGACAAACAACAGTAGAACATCCAAGTTGGTTTTTCTATGTGCCATATACCAAAGATTCGCCATATACAGTTGAATTTGTGCTGCAAGATGGGGACGCTAACGAGGTATACAAAAAAGCGATCGCTTTATCGGATAAGCCAGGAGTCATCAGCGTTTCTTTGCCTAGCACTGCACCCGCTTTAGCAGTAAACACACAATACCGTTGGTTTTTCACCATTAACTGTGACAAGGAAAAGAATGCTCCTCCAACTTTTGTTGAAGGGGTAATAAAACGAGTTAATCTGAGTCAACCAACAGTCAAAGAAATAGAAATGGCAGAACCTCTAAAGCGCTATTCTATCTATGCCCAAAATGGGATATGGTACGAGGCACTGACGACGTTGGCTGAACTGCGTCAAAAAAATCCTCAAGACGCAGCCCTGAAAGCAGAGTGGCGAAATTTGTTAGGCAGCATCCGCTTAGATGATGTTGCTGGAGAACCGATTCTTCTAGGAACACCTTAAACTAAAAAAATAATGTTTAGTTAAGCCAATATTTAATGTAGAGAGGTTGCAATACAACATCTCTACAGATGTGTTGTTTAGTTTGCAGCAGCACTTACTAAACCATTGTGCCTGAGCAAAGCGATCGTACTTGGTTCACGACCCCGGAAAGTTTTAAACACCTCCATTGGATGCTTGCCACCACCGAGTGCTAGCACCGTATCCCGATAACGCCGACCTGTAGCTTTTATAGCTTCTTCATTTTCTAACCCAGCTTCTTCAAAAGCGGCAAAAGCATCAGCACTAAGTACTTCAGCCCATTTGTAACTGTAGTAACCTGCTGCATAACCACCCTCAAAAATGTGTCCGAAAGAACACAAAAATGAATCTTCTGGAAGTGGTGGTAAAATAGTAGTAGTTTTGGCTATGCGATGACCCACATCTGCTGGAGTTTCATTGCTACCAGAACGATAGCGGTAGTGTAATTCTAAATCAATACTGCTAAGGTGAATTTGCCGTAACATAGCAGTACCACTCCTATAATTACGTGCCGCTAGCAGCTTTTGATAATAATGCTCTGGTAGGGCTTCTCCAGTTTCGTAATGTTTAGCCATGCCAAAAAAAGTGGGTCGCTCATAACACCAGTTTTCCATAAACTGGCTGGGTAGTTCCACTGCATCCCATTCCACATTATTGATGCCTGCGGCTCCCGCATAGTCAACTTTGGTGAGCATATGATGCAATCCATGACCAAATTCGTGGAACAAAGTCTCTACTTCATAGAAAGTCATCAAACTCGGCTTGCCATCTACTGGGGGAGTTTGATTACATATCAAATAAGCCACAGGCAAGCGGATGGCAGTTACACCATTTTCAGTTTTGGCACGATTAATGCATACATCCATCCAAGCACCACCGCGTTTTTCTGCAGGACGGCTATAGGGGTCTAAGTAGAAGTAAGCGATGGGAGAACCAGTTTCATCGGCTATTTGGAAATAACGGACATCCTCATGCCATACTGGGGCTTTACCATCGGCAGGGGTTACTGTAACACCAAACAGCCGCTTAACAAGTCCAAACAAGCCATCTAGCACTTGGGGAAGGGGAAAATAGGGACGTAATTCTTCAGCGGTAAAGGCAAATTTTGCTTCTCGTTGGCGTTCTGCCCAAAAGCTGATATCCCAATGTTTTAAATCCTGATATTCTTCTCCATGTGATGCAGCAAAACCTTGGAGTTCTTTTAAGTCTTTGACAGCAGCATCATAACTGGCCTGGCGTAGTTCTTCTAATAGTGCTTCGACTGCCTCAACATTAGGAGCCATTTTACTTGCAAGGCTCAACTCGGCAAAACTCTTAAACCCAAGTATATCTGCGAGTTCTTGCCGTAACTCCAACATACGCACAATTAACGGATTATTATCTAAATCGCCACTAGAAGCGCGAGTTATATGAGCTTTGTAGAGCTTTTCACGCAAATCTCGACGGGTGCTGTGCTGCATGAAAGGGCCGTAGCTGGGGAAGTCTAAAGTAATGCGCCAAGGGCCATTTTCTGGTGTAGCGTTCTCTTCTTTTGCCGCACGTGCAGCTTGGGCGGCTAAACTCACCAAACTTGGTGGTAAACCGTCAATTTCCGCTTTTGTTGTTAGGGTTAAGCTAAAGGCTTTTGTGGCATCAAGTACATGGTTAGAGAATTTAGTAGAAAGTTCTGCCAACTCCATCTGAATGGCGTTAAAACGCTCTCTTGCTTCTCCTTTTAAGCCAACACCAGAAAGTTCTGCATCTCGAATGGCGGCTTCTACAATGCGCTGTTGGGCTAATTCTAAAGTTGCCCAACTATCACTGCTACGGAGTGCCTTAAATGCATTGTAGATGGGTTGGCTTTGACCGAGTTTGTTGATAAATTGTACAACTAGTGGCTGTACGATTTCATGAGCTTCGCGCAGTTCCGGGCTATTTTTAACACCCATTAAATGATTTACCGCCCCCCAACTCCAGGTAAGCCGCTCTGTCAGATTGTCTAAGGGTTCTACTAAACCACTCCAAGTAGGCTGTACACTAGCCTCTAAGGTGGCAAGTTGCCGATCAAGTTCTGCTAGCAACTGATTAAAGGCTGGTACTACTCGTTCTGGTTTAATCTCTGCAAAGGGAGGTAAACCAGTGCCTTGGAGTAAGGGATTATCGGAAATAATGGTACTTGCACTCATGATTTTGTGTGAACTGCGAACGAAAAAAATCATTGTTGATTTTTACTTATATATCTTCTAATGTAACGATCGCTGTGCTATTTAGTATTGCCATTGTGGCAAAAAGGTAAAAAAAACTATAATTCCTCACAAAAATATCCCGATAGGAATATTTTGTTTAGTTTATGAACCTTGCGATCGCATCGGTAACAGAGTGTATTGACCTACCTCACTCTGACTAAAGGCGATGCCTATGGCGGGCTACGCCTACGCAAAAAGACGCGATCGTGTATTATGTCAAACAGGTAACTCGTCCGTCAGCATGGGCGTTACCTTGAAACCGCAGTTTTAGCTGAATAATTCCACGTTTTCAAGGCGTAGAAGCGTACAAATTAACTGAGCGTCAGCGAGCAAACCGAAAAGGAAGGCTCCAGATTTCCATATTTATGATATTATTTGGCAACTCATCTTTTTACTCATAAAATCGAAGACAAGATCAAGGTCAGTAGAAAAGAGTCCCTAAATTAATGAATACGTTAATCAGTCAGGGTGGAAGAGCTATCACTAAATTTCAGGTGGTAGACCGGATAAACGATATAGCTTGGCAAGCTCACCAAGGCAGCGTTGCAGCGATTATTCAGCTATTGAACGAAAAGCTAGCCCAGTCGTGTGTCAGAACTAGAGCCATTTTTTCTGATGGTGTCTTACAAATTCTCTGCGAGGCAGCTAAAGTAGAGCAACTTGAGCAATCTCCCCTGGTAGAACAAATCCAGCAAATTCTTGAGTCTATCGCCCCGCGTCACATTCGCCGCGTCAAAATCAACAGTCGGATTGTTCGAGAACAACAATTGCTATGGTTAAAAGAAATAGATAGCGATCGCGAAAATCAATTGCTTTGGTCACAGGAAATTACATTAATTCAGCCAAATATTGTAAAGCAATTAATTAAAGATTTTACAGAAGCTCAAGCTGAACTAGGAAAACCAAATTATCCTAAAACTCAAGTCTCTCGTCCTTTAGTACTTATTAACAAAGAAAAATACAAAAATAAACCTAAAACAAAGATATTAGCAGCAGCTGGTTTATGCTCGCTGTTGTTGCTTAGTTGGATTGTTTATGCCCAACTAGGTAATAAACTGAAAAACCTAATACAACCAGAAAGTTCCAAATCTTTAACTACAGAAAATACTAACGATAGGAAAGCCCAAACACCATCTCGCTCTCCTAACAATAACTTTTCTGAGCCATCTGACGATCCATTTCAAATATCTGTGCGAATTGCCAACCAAGCTTCTGCATCTGGTAAAACAGCTACAACCTCAACTCAGTGGTTAGAGATCGCTGCTAAGTGGCAACGGGCTTCAGATTTAATGAGTACGGTACCACAAACCCACAGCCGTTATCAAGAAGCCAAGATTCGTACTCAACTTTATAAAAAATACACTGAGGCGGCACAGAAAGAAGCAGATAAGAGCAAATCTTAGTTTTTTCTGATTGGAAGACTGCGATTAATGATTAGTATTCCAGCAGTAGGAAATGGATTATTTACTTTACTTATCACGCTTCATCCAAGCGCGTAAAACTAATTTCAATGGCTAACGCTTTTCTTGGGGAATGGGAGTAAATTCCCCACTTGATAATATTAGTTGTGCCGCCGAATAGTCGCAAAAGGATTCTGGATAACACATACAGCAGCTTGTAAGTAACTGAGGTACAAATGCAGGGCTTACGCATCAAATATAAAGAGTTTCTACCTCCTGCCTTAAAACTCATAACTTTGTACTTTATGTAAAAGAAAACTGCTGTATTTAATTTCTGGAGATGTCTATAAAAAATCGACCTTATTGTGAATAAAGTCGATTTAATCAAGCGGATTTATTTGTGGGGTCAATCCAAAACCCAAAATGCGTATGTCTCCTAACTCAGGAGTTCTCCTGTTTCTTGCAGGGAGTGCAAGCGGCGGTAAATACCCTCGTGACGCAAGAGTTCATCGTGGCTACCCACTTCTACAATCTTTCCTTGCTCTAGAACGACAATTTTATCGGCTTCCCGTACTGTGCTTAAGCGGTGGGCAATAACGATGGTGGTGCAAGTGCCCTGAATCGATCGCATCGCTAGCTGAATTGAACGCTCAGACTCATAATCTAAACTAGAGGTAGCTTCGTCAAAAACCAGCACGTCTGGTTCCACTAACAACGCCCTAGCAATTCCCAAGCGTTGTCTTTGTCCTCCAGATAACCTGACACCTCGTTCTCCCACGACGGTGTAATAACCTTGGGGTAAGTGCTGCACTACTTCATCGACTCTGGCAATTCTACAGGCTTCCTTAACCTGCTCCAAACTGGCATTTGTTCTGCCATAAGTCAGGTTATCCAATATAGTACCGTTGAAAACGTCTACTTCTTGATGAACGATCGCTAGCCTCCGTCTATACTTACCCACATCCAGAGTGCGGATATCTTGACCATCAATCAGAATTTGACCTGATTGAGGTTCAAAATATCGCAACAGCAATTTTACTAAAGTAGACTTACCAGAACCGGAGCGCCCCACTAATGCCACCGTTTGGTATGGCTCAATCAACAAGTTGATATCTTGCAAAACTTGACGGTTGGCATCATATCCAAAACTGAGGTGCGATAACTCAACTTTTCCAGTAAATTTATAAGGTGATTCTGTCTGGTTGCTTTCTTCTAAAAGACTAGCTGAATCAGATGCAGTTGGTTCTTGCAAAAATTCGTGAAACCGCAGCATAGGAGAATAACGACGGGCAAAAACTTCTGCCAAGCTACTAATAGGTTCTAATTCGGCATAAGCCATGCTAGAAAGAGTTAAGGTCATGACAAAGTGACCGAGAGAAATTCTCCCATTTACTGTTGCTGCTAAAGTCAAACCCAGAATTGTAAATACACAAAACTGAATTACGGTTCTTTGCCAAGTACCCAATATCGTATAACCTTTGTGGATGCGGTAATCAAGCACCGTTAGTTCGCGATCTAAACGTTGATTTTGCCGTTTCAGTTCCCTAGCTTCTGTAGCAAATGCTTTTACCGTTTTGATATTGGTAATTAATTCGGAAGTGCGGCTTTCGGTGTCCTCTCCATACTTATCCAGACGACTTTCGTACCTAATTAGCTGTTGTAAACTCCTCAAGCTAAAGCTGAGAATAATTACAAAAGAAATTAGATATAAAATTGCAATCCGCCACTCAATGAATAAGATAAACACAAAAATACCCAGCACACGAGCCAGTTTAGGAATCAACTGTCCGGCAACTTCAGGGTAACTAAAAGTATGATTAGAAATACCTCTAGCTACTCTTCCGGCAATGCGTCCAGGGTTATTTTCATCATAAAATTCTAGTGGCAGAGTCAGAACTTTAGCGATCGCTGTTTCGTTTTTTTCTCGACGCGACCTGAAGGCTATATCCCAATGAAACCAATTGGTTAACCAGGGTTGTGTTGGCGCTCTCACTACGGTGACAACGAAAATTAAACCCAGTAATACACCCAAAGATAGAGTTTTATTAACTGGGTAATTGGTGATATCCGAAAAACTTGTGATCGCACTTTGAAGTGGTTTGTCCAAAGGTTGAGCAGACAAAACGTTTAAAATCTGCCCGATCGCATAAGGAACAATCAAATCAATAATTTCGTAAACGCTAGATGCTGTAATACTGAAAACACTCAGCTTCCAGTAAGAGCGAAAGTAATTGACAATATCCTGAAATTTGGCCATGATGCACACCGTCCAAGAGCGCGATCGTAAACTTGGAATTTATATACTACAAACGTATTACAAGATAGTCAAGAGCTAGATGACAAATCACTCTTTGGGAGTAGTTGGTAGTTCTTGAGGAAAAAATTCGAGGCGATAGCGGTAGAGAGCAACTGGTTGAGAAACCGCTTTAAAGTAATCTGGATCTTGGGGTGAAAGATAAACAGCAGTAACTTGATCTGCTTCAATCGTCGGATTAGATGTTGAAACTTTATGATAAGCCGTAGTCGATTCTACAGAGTTTAAATAGGGGCGTGAGCCACCTTTAAATAGTTGTTGAAACACTTCTGTGGTGATGAACTTGCCATTAGGGGTAGTTTCTGTAGCACGTGCAGTCACAATAGAAACTAGTTGGCGACTGCTACGCAAGAACGTAATTTGACGATTAGGTGAATCTGGATCTACTTTGACTGATAACACTGCTTCATCCCCTAAATAAGCCCTTGCCAAGTTCAAGCTATTAAACGCTCTATCTGCTACTAAATTGGGTGATTTATCATCTATCTCAGGTAATGTTTTTAACCAAGAAGTATGTGCTTCTTCCCTCACAAATTTTACTACAAAACTCACAGGCTGATTTAACTGTCGGCGATTACCTTCAAATCCTGGAGTTACAATTTCTGGCGCCAAAGGTGAAGCTAAATCTACTAAGGTACTTGTAACTTTCCAAGAACCAGCCATCCATTCAGGGTAAACTAAATCACCTGAAGCCGGTTGCACTGAAGTTAGCTTTTCCCATTGGGGAAAATTTGCTAACCTTTCAGACAACTCCCCTGCAAAAGCTTCACCACCCCACATAAGGAATAAAAATAGCAAGTAAAAACTCCAAATTACCTTCATTACAAGCATTAGCAGTTTTGTATTTAATAATTATTGTTTATCGATTAAAAATTAAGTAATTTTCTGTAATAAATTAAAACTTTGTAGTGAGATAATTAGCCCTATCCCGAATTTATAGTGATAGCATGACATTGGCATTAGGCATGATTGAAGTTTATGGCGTTCCCACAGCAGTGGAAGTGGGAGATGCCATGTGTAAAGCTGCCCGTGTAACCCTTGTTGGTTATGAAAACACTGATTTGGGACGAATTACTGTTTTAATTCGAGGAGTTATAGGCGAGGTGAATGTAGCAGTGACAGCAGGACTAAATGCGGTGCTGCGAGTTGACGGTGGCGAGGTACTTTCTAATCACATTGTTCCCCGTCCCCACGAAAATTTAGAATATGTTTTACCGATTCATCGCAGCGTTAATATCAAGCAATTCAGTGCAGATATCCGATTTCCTCCACCCCTATCAGTTTAGCTGTATTAAATTTCTGCTGGTAAAGGTTCCCAAATATCTCCATACTTCTTTTTTAGAGTTTCCCAAGCTTCCACTTGTCCTGGTTCGTATTCTCCTGGTTTACCCCATTGCAAAAAGAGGCTTAAAGCAGGCTCCTGTTTATCATCTAAAAACCGGATGGCATAGGTTGTAAAGTTACCCCTCTTTGCTTCACCTGTTTCAAATTTCACCTGAGTGATTTTATCCATATTCAAGTGAAACTCAAAGCCTTCAGTATGCATATTCGCATATTTACCTTTAGGCAATTCTGCATAAAATAATTTTTCTATCTTACCCCGTGCTTCTAAAACAGCAGCGCTACTAGTAACAATTAAACGCAACGTTCCAAGAGTCTCACAAGCTTCTAAAAAGTCTTTTAATGTTGTGGTCATTTGTCATTTGTCCTTTGTCATTTGTCATTTGTCGTTGGTTAAACGATAATTCCTAACTAACCCTCTTCTGTCACTCTCCGAAAAGATTTGCCATTTCTGAATTCTAGAGCTTTTGTATAGCCTGCGTAGGCGTAGCCCGCCGCAGGCATCGCACGATTATTTTCTAATAACAAATACAAGACCGATTTTTTTCTAATAGTATAGCTTGTATTCATTGCCTCATAAGGTTTCTAGCAATCGCCCTCCCGGAGAGTGACAGAAGAGGGCTAATGCCCAATGCCCAATGCCCCATGCCCCATTCCCAATCCCTATTTTTCATATTGTTCATAAGCCGCGACAATACGCTGAACTAGAGGATGGCGTACAACATCTCTTTGGGAAAATTCGCAAAAGGCAATGCCTTCAACGTGTTTTAAAATTTGTAAAGCCACTCCTAAACCCGATTGTTGATGAAGCGGTAAATCAGTTTGTGTCATGTCGCCTGTAATCACCATCCGCGAACGGAAACCCAAACGAGTCAAAACCATTTTCATCTGAGCGGGTGTAGTATTTTGAGCTTCATCGACAATTATAAAGGCGTTATTGAGAGTGCGTCCCCGCATATAGGCGAGTGGTGCAACTTCAATTACACCGCGTTCCATTAAACTGGGTACTTTTTCTGGGTCGATGAATTCATAAATAGCATCGTAAAGTGGGCGAAGATAAGGATTAACTTTCTGCTGTAAGTCTCCAGGCAAAAAACCGAGCTTTTCACCGGCTTCGACGGCAGGGCGAGTTAAAATTAGCTTTTCAACTTGGTTGGCAAGGAGTGCTTGCACGGCGACAACAACAGCGAGATAAGTCTTGCCAGTACCAGCAGGTCCAATCCCAAAAGTGAGATCGCGTTTACGGAGCGCGTCGATATATTGGCGCTGGCGAAAAGTTTTGGCACGGACTTCTTCACCCCGGCGACTTTTGGCGAGGACATCTCGCTGTAAATCTTGCAGTTCCCCTTGGCGATCGCTATCTATGGCTTGACGGGCTGTTAAAATATCGGCACTGGAAATAGTATTGCCTTTAATCCAGAGGTCTTCAAGCGATCGCACTAATCGAGAAGCCAGATCAATTTGCTTTTCAGTACCAGAAATCACTAATTCCTGTCCGCGTAGCACTAAAGCGGCTCCTGTTTGCCGAGATAGGATTTTGAGATTTTCTTCTCCATCTCCGGCTAGAGCGATCGCACTGGGAATATTCGGCAGCTGAATTGTTAAGGCACCTGCCATAGTATTTCTTAATTGGTGAGGATCTGTATTTGACAAAGGTTAATTTTTTCTCGCTAACGGCGAAATTATGCTTTTATTACCTACATTTTGAAAATTTTTTGCGACAAATTAATCGTGGTAGGGGCGTACAGCTTGCCCTCATCCCTTAACCCCTTCTCCCTATAGTGAGAAGGGGTATTGGAGAATTTACTCCCCTCTCCCAACATGGGAGAGGGGCTGGGGGTGAGGGCAAAACTCATGCACTCAGAAGATTTCATCTGAAGTTGACACCAATGCAAAGCTGTACGCTCCTACTGGTGAAGAGTCCAAAAAAAGATTTAAAAATCTTTTTGCTACTTTCCATCGTTATAAAAATTCTGAGCGGAGGTAACAACAACCGCTCAGATTTGCTCTCTAGTTTCAACCTAGCGGAGGCGTGGTTTAACAATGGGTTTTGGCCCATCATTTGCACGCGGTTCTCTCTTAGTCGGTGGTGGCGATCGCTCTTCTGTCTCTTCATCAAAAGACATACCCTCGCGGCCCGGAGTGGTGCTGCCGTAGATATCCAGGTATGTTGATTGCCCAGCTGCGGCTGCGGCTGCGGCAATTACTGTACGAATCGCCTGAATATTGCGTCCCCCTCGACCAAAGACTTTTCCTTTATCTGTGCTTTCAAAGGCGATGCGAACCCAAACCCGGTTGAGGGCCTGAGAAATTTCACAATCGACGCTTAATGTCTCTGGAGATTCCAAAAACGGCTGCACCAAAAACCGAACCAGCTCAACATAGTTGGGGCTAGCTGTTGGGAGTTTTGTTCCGAAATTATGATGCGGCTGTTGCACTGACCTGCTCAAAAACATTAGCTTTTACTAGAATGCGACGAACGGTGTCAGTGGGTTGAGCGCCTTGTTGTAGTCGCTTGACGATACCGGGAACGTCTAGTCGCACTTCATCAGTTCTGGGGTTATAAAAACCCAATTCTTCTAAGGGACGGCCATCGCGGCGAGCGAGGTTGTTAATGGCGACAATGCGGTAACTTGCTTCCCGCTTTTTACCGAATCGTTTCAAGCGCAGTTTGATCATGGTTGAAGAATCATTCTCCTGTAGTTAGATATTAATTAGCAATTAATTGGTGAGAAAGTAACCTAAATCTGGCTGCTGCCGATAAATTAAGGGTTAGTTTCCTCTGCTAATAAATTCTGAGGTCGAAATGCTAATTTTAGCACTGCCTAGCATTTGCTGCTATTAGTCATTAGTCATTTGCAAATTACCAATGCCCAATGCCCAATGCCCCATGCCTAATGACTAAAGATTACCAAAGCCTTTTTTCTTTTTATCTTTGGGTTTTTTCTTTTTCGTGGCTGGGGCACCATCATAACCTCGCCATCCTGGGGCTGCGGGACGATTACCAGCACCTGCGAAGGCGTTGCCCATACCGCCACCGCCGAACATTCCTGGCATTCCAGGGAAGCCACCTTGACCCATTTGCTGCATGAGCGATCGCATTTTTTGGAAATCACCCACCAGTTTCGTCACATCAGACTCTCTATAGCCGGAGCCAGCAGCAATCCGCCGCCGCCGACTGGGAGAACTGGCTAATAAATCAGGGTCGTGACGTTCTTGGCGAGTCATGGAGTTAATCATCGCCTCACAGCGCTTTAACTGGGTTTCTCCTTGCTTGAGTTGATCGTCTGAAAGCTTGTTCATCCCTGGAATCATCTTGATCAAGCCTCCCAGAGAACCCATGTTCTTCAGCATCCGCAACTGCTTAAGAAAGTCAGTAAAGTCAAACTTTGCTGACAGAATTTTCTCCTGCATTTTCTCAGCGTCTGCTAAGTCAAACTCTTCTTGGGCTTTTTCTACCAGAGTTAGCACATCGCCCATTCCCAAAATCCGCGATGCCATGCGATCGGGATAAAACGGTTGCAGTGCCTCGACTTTCTCGCCGACGCCCACAAATTTAATTGGCGCTCCCGAAATCTTTCGCACCGAAAGCGCTGCACCACCACGGCTATCACCATCCATTTTGGTGAGAATTGCCCCAGTAATTCCGATCTGTTCATGAAAGGTGCGGGTAAGATTTGCGGCCTCTTGACCAGTCATCGCGTCCACCACCAACAGAGTTTCATGGGGTTGGACGGTTGCTTTGATGCGGGCTAATTCCGCCATCATATCTTCGTCAATTTGCAGGCGTCCGGCAGTATCAATAATTACTGTGTTGACACCTTCTGCCCTAGCGCGTTCTACACCTTGTCGGGCAATTTCTACGGGATCGGCGTCGCTTCCTAGTTCAAATACTGGTACGTCAATTTGCTTACCCAACGTTAGCAACTGATCGATCGCTGCTGGGCGATATACGTCTGTCGCCACCAACAAGCAGCTACGCTCTAATTTTCTCAAATGTAAGGCTAACTTAGCCGTAGCTGTGGTTTTACCAGTACCTTGCAACCCAGCCATCAGAATAATAGTAGGCTGTTCCTGGGCTTCTGCGATGGGAACATTTTCTTCTCCCATCACCTGCACCAGTTCATCGTGAACAATTTTGATGAACTGTTGGTCAGGTCGCACGCCGGCAATCACCTCGGCTCCCTGTGCCTTGGCTTCGACTTCGCTAATAAAATCTTTGACTACCTGGAGATTGACATCTGCTTCCAACAGGGCGCGGCGCACTTCGCGCAATGCATCTTGAATGTTGGATTGAGAAATTTTGTCCTGTCCCCGTAGTTTTTTCCAGGCGGATTCTAAACGGTCAGATAATGCATCAAACATAATGTAATTACAGGTAGTTCGCCGATGGGGAATTCTAAACTGCTGATGAATGCGTTGGCATAGCCCGCCGCAGGCATCGCGAATTTCCGCTAAAGTTTTAACGTGCTATCTACCAGCTTAGTATTTTTCACCGCGACTGTAGCAACCAGATACGGATTGGGGGTTGGGGAAGAAGCAGGGGAGCAGTTGCAGTAAATTTTTCCCTTCTGCCTCTCTGCCTCTTAATAACTGGCGAATTTGCCTACTTGCGTCAGTCCAACAAGTAAATCGAGCATACAACGCTGCATCAGGTCTTCGTCGCAATGTCAAACCGCTTGTTACCGAAGGGCCGTTTGCAGAAACGCACGAACAATTGGGCGGTTTCTTCTTGATCGATGCCCAAGATATCGATGCAGCGATCGCTAACTTTCCGTCAATCTACCAGTCAAAAGCCTCGTCGATCAAACAAATACTCGGTTTTAGATTATTGTTACCGGATTTTAAACAATTTGAATGTCTAGATTGGCTTGAAAACCAATAGGCTTATTTTCAACAATGGCAAATCTAGATTCTTGGAAGAACAAAGAATCAGTTGGGGGATCTTGAACTTGAGTTAACTTGCCCAAGCAGCTGCGTCTCAGTATTCATCTAAATGGTGATTGCATTCTTTGTCTAAAAAAACACATAGTGTTTCATCTACCACACAACGTAAAATTATCTAATCTTGCGGGTGGTTGAGAGTATTTACTGTAGTTACGAAAAATCAGTATTCCGTGCTAATTCTAATAATAAATAAATGACTCAATTTGACAACTATCTTGTGGGGCATGATTTCAGCGGAATTTTCGCTTATCTTAAGTAGTACAACACCCCTTACTCTAATCCATATACTACAATCATTATCGTTAATGGGCGGCAAAAAGACTTGTGTTTAACACTAGCAGCGATGCACAATCGCACAGGGTAGCACAGTTATCACATTGTTTTTATTCGCACTGCTTGCTCAAGCTGACAAACTGCTAAAAACAGAAAAATAAGCAATCAAATGAACGAATTACAAGCAATTTTAGAAGGCTTCGAGTCAAGTAAAAAAAGTGGTGAAATGACTTTTCTTGCGACTGTAGTTAAGACTCAAGGTTCAACCTATCGCCGATCGGGTGCTAAAATGCTGATGACAAATGCAGGTCGGACAATCGGAACAATCAGTGCTGGTTGCTTGGAGAAAGATGTATTTGAGCATACTCAACAACGAATGTCAGACGGTGAACCAATTGTTGTTACTTACGATAGCACCGCCTCTGAAGATATTCTTTGGGGCTTTGGTTTGGGGTGCAATGGGATAGTGCAAGTTCTCATCGAACGTCTTGAAAGAAAAAGCACACCAAATGCGATCGCTTTTATACAGGAATGTTTTCATAAAAAACATTTGGGTATTATTGCTACAGTTTTTGCCTTTGAAGGCGCAGTCAAAGTCAAACTTGGGTCGCGCCTCCTGCTGTATCCTGATGGTAAAATTATCACTGACATCAAAGATGCAAATTTAATTCAGTCTCTGCTTGCAGATAGTCAAGCAGCCTTTGCTAATCAAAAGTCAAGGGTAAACAACTATCAGTTACCTTTAGGCAGTGTAGAAGTTTTTATTGAAGTCATCCAACCACCCACGCCTTTAGTAATATTTGGTGCAGGTTATGACGCTATACCAGTAGCACAGTTTGCTCAAGCATTAGGTTGGGAGGTTACTGTAGTCGATTGTCGAGCTAATCAGGCAACTAAAGCGCGATTTCCAATAGCTTGTGACGTGATTCTGACTCGGCGAGAAATTGTACAAAAACAGGTATTTATAGATGTCAACACAGTTGCTGTAGTGATGACACATAATTATCTTGATGATCTGGAAATTTTGAAAACTTTGCTGCCATCTCCTGCACGTTACATAGGGGTTTTAGGCCCAAAGGCGCGTACTGAAAGATTGCTTGAAGATTTAGGTTCGCAAGGAATAGTTTATACTACCGAACAATTAACCAGATTGCATGGCCCAATTGGAATTGATATCGGAGCAGATACACCAGAAGAAATAGCGATCGCTATTATTGCAGAAATTCAAGCAGTGCTAACAAACCGCAATGGTAATTTCTTAAGAAATCGCAATCAACCGATTCACCAATGTTATGAAAGCAATTCAAACTTGCTACCTACCACATAGTTTTTATGACTGCTATAGACAACGAGAAATCAACCATAGCCATTATGATTCTTGCTGCTGGTGCATCCACACGGATGGGTACACCGAAACAACTATTGCTTTACCAAGGGCGTAGTTTTTTAAAATATATTACAGAAATAGCGATCGCTTCAGTTTGTCAACCTGTGGTAGTAGTACTTGGAGCCAACGCAGAACAGATTCATCCCCAAATTAAACAACTTCCCGTTAGAGTAGTTAAGAACTCGGATTGGGCTTGTGGAATGAGTACTTCAATCAAGAGTGGTATTGAATTATTAAATAATCTTCCGCAAAAAATAGAAGCAGTAGTTATTACACTTTGCGACCAGCCATTTGTTTCTCCCCAAATTATCAATCAACTTGTTGATACATATTATTCGACAAAAAAACCAATTATTGCTTGTGAATATGGAGACACATTAGGTGTACCTGCTCTATTTAGTCAGACATTTTTTTCAGAACTTGCCGCTTTAAAAGAAACTTCAGGAGCGAAAAAAGTTATTAATAATAACCTTAATGAAGTGTTCTCTATTCCGTTTCCACTAGGGGATATAGATATTGATACACCAAAGGATTACGAACAATTGCTATCAATTACTAAAGGGATTTTTGAAGTATCTTGAACAAGATCGCTAAAAGCGAACAAGTAGAGAAGACCGCGCTGGCTCCTTGACCTACACAGATAGAAAAATAGAAAAAGTTGGGTTAGTATTTGAAGGCTAGAATTTATTTCCTAGCCTTTTGTCTTTAAAGCATTTTAGCAATGAGGATATTAGTAAACAATTTTATTTAAGAGCGGCTAAAGTCCGATGTCCAATTATTCCGTCTGCTCTTAATCCTTTAGATTTCTGAAATTTGATCGCAGCTGCACGAGTCTTGTTATCAAACACACCATTCACACTTCCTGTATAGAATCCTTGTTGCTTTAAAGAATTCTGAACAGTTTTCACTGTCTCTCCTTTGCTGCCTACTGTCAGTACAGTACCAGTACTACGCTTTGCCAGATGATTAGACTTGTGCTTGGCACTAAGCTTTGGTACAGCATTAGCTTTTTTCATAGTGTTGCCTTGCTGAGTACTTTGGGCAATGTGGGTAGCAGTAGCCGAATTTTGGCTTTTATTATTAGTTAAAGAGTAAGCAGGCACAGCAGTAGCTAGAGTCAAAGCAGGGAGCAAAGCAAGTACTTTCCAATTCATTTTCTTGTTCCTTACAACTGTATGAGATTTTGCAATTTCTATTTGAAGAGTCATCTTCATAAGGTACTGTGCCTTAAGTGATTCTCTTCTGTAGATTCTGGTGTGTGGGTTTAGTCTGAGACTATTTCCGAAGCCAGAGCTATAGCATCACACGTCGTATTGACAAAGCTATTGCGAAATTGTGACAAAACCATGACTAAATGTATTAAAATTTATGTCGCACAAAATTGCGCTAGTACCGCAAGGCGGAATTCAAAATGACGCTCTCTACGAGACGCTAAAAACGAACGTACCCTCGCTTGCCGTCGGCGCTAACAAAATTCAAAATTAATACAGCGTAAGAATTTCATTGGTTTTGAATGGGTGGTTTCTTTACGCCGTACTGTACTAGTGTAGTGGTCTATCGCATTAATTCTGATAGGTGAATCAAATTTCAATTTCTCTTCTTTCCTTCTTCCCTTCTTCCTTTGCGGTTCTTTCTCTTATCTCTCAAATTTAATGCGATACACTACTAGTCTCTTTTATCCTCCGAACCCAACATTTTCAATAATTTTCTGGCAGCTAAAATACCCATAACTCCTGCACCAACCACTTCCACTGCTTGAACAACTTTTTTACCCACATCATGAGGGTCAAGGTGGTGATGAAAAATCTCTTCATCCACCCATTCAGTTGTTGCTTTAAAGTCATGAATTGGTGTTGGCAGTAGCGTTAAATAAGTACCTTGACGAATTAAATGCCCGGATTCGCCTGCAACTTCCAAAACATTGAAAAGGTTAGCGGCTGCATCATTTAACCCTAATTTTAAGAGAGTTCCGCGTAGATTTACCTTTGCTGGTTTGAGGTCTTCGCCTAAAGCAAATGCTTTCAAATTTTGGGCAATATTGGCTCCTTGCTGATAAGCAACTTGGGCTGTTGGCGGTAGTGAATTATTTTGAACTGCTACACAATCTCCGCCTGCAAATACTTCTGGAAAGTCGAGTAGTTGCATTGTCGGAGTAACTAGGAGGCGGTTATGACGATCGCGATGTTCTTGAGAAATTGGTAAATCTTTAATTAGTGGGTGAATAGAAGTGCCAGCTGTCCAGATTGTAGTGTATGTTGGCAATGTTTCAATTTGCTCATTGCGCTTATATTCAATGGCGTTGGCATGAATAGTAGTGGCTTCTGCTCCCGTAAGTATTTCAATTGGAATCGTGCGTTTTTGTAATTCTTTCTCAGCAATTGGGCGCAGAGGATTGTTAATATCACCATTGAGGATTTCTTTACCGTGATTGAGTAATACCACACGGATTTCACTAGAATTTCCTCCCATAGCGCTATACCAATGCGGGAGTAAATCAGCTAAGGTAGCTGCCATTTCTACACCACTTGCACCACCACCAACTACAACTACTGTTAGCAGTTGGCGACGTTGTTCTGGATCTTCAGTTTTGATTGCTTTTTGCAAACAATCACCTAAATGCCGATCGAGAGCGATCGCATCTGCTTCTGTCCAAAAAGGGAAAGCATACTCTTTAGCACCTTCAAGATGATGATAACTAGTAACACTACCCAAAGCTAAGACTAGGTTACTGTAGTTGTAGGAGTTTCCCGAAGCTAATTTGACTTGTTGTTGATGCAAGTCTATCGATTCCACTGCATCTTGAACAAAAATTACACCACTGCCTTTAAGCAATTCTACAAAACGGGGTACTACTTGAAAAGCATCCATCTCGCCACTGAAATATTCGTAGAGTAATGGCTTAAAGCAAAAACTTTCATTTTGATCGATCAAAATTACAGAGCGAGGATAATGTTCGTGAGCTAAGTGTAAGGCTGTAAATAAGCCGGTGAAGCCACCACCGACAATCACAGTTTGGTAAACTGGGCTGTTCATAAAATATCTCCCAAGTATTGTAAAATAAATGAATTTGCCAGGATTTTACGCATTTAAATCAGATTTTTTGTCTCACGCAGAGGTGCAAATAAAGAGTCAAAATTAAGATTTTTGCGAAAATACAAATGACAAATGACGAATTTGCTATAAGAATAAAAACAAAGCTATTAAACCGACGCTAAAGATAACAGCAAACGCAATAGCGTATTCGACTCTGCGACTAAAAAATCCTACAGCAGCAATTAGAGCGATCGCTAACCCAATAATGCCAATATATTGCTCTTTTTGTAAACCTTGTGCAATGAGTGGATCTTTACCTGGTGCGGGAGTTTCTTGAACTGCTTTTGGCGCTAGTTCTGAGGCTGGTAATTCTTGGATGAATAAATTCATAAAGTTACTCCTGAAAATACTTAGTGAACTGAACTTTTTATGCTTGCCAAAGGTAGAGAAGCGAGAAAAGGAAGACCCAAACTACATCAACAAAGTGCCAAAATAGAGTAGTCGCACTTGTACCGAAGTGAGTTTTATTATAATTGCCTGGAATGAATGAGCGAATCAGCATAATTATCTGAAGCACAACACCCGCCAGAACGTGTAAACCGTGGAAACCTGTTAGTAAATAGAATGTGGAACCAACTAATCCCGTAGTGAGCTTAAAATCGAGATTTTTCCACTCAATTAATAGACCAATTAAAAAGTAGATTCCCATTGCGATCGTTATCAACCATATCCCGCGAAATTTACTCAATTGATTTCGTTTGAGGGCATTTTCTGCTGGTTGAATAACAAAGCTACTAGAAAGTAAAACTACCGTATTAATAATCACGAGCTTAGACAATTCTGGCCCAGAAATACCGGGTGGTAGCCAGTTAGTAGTATTAAGTCGCAGAGCAACATAAGTAAAGATAAAACTCAAAAAAATGATACTTTCGGACAATAGGAATACAGTAAACCCAAACATTCCTTTGCCATGATGATCTTCATGACTTCCGCCACCACTTGGCAGAAAGCGCTGTAACCAATTCGGTAAGCGTCGCCGCCACCGATCGAAACGGATCGGACTTTCATCTATATGGATGCTGCGATGTTGCATGATTCGTAATGGGCTACGCCCCGCTTCGCTAACGTAATTCGTAATTCGTAATTAATAAATTCAGGTTCCATCTGATTTTTCGGACATAGCGAATTATCTTTAAAAAACCTCCGCGTCCCTTTGCGCTAACCTTTGCGTACCTACCCTGCGGGAAGGCGAAGCGCCTATGCGTTAAAAAAAAAGCTAAAATTTAGCGCAGCTTTATAAAAAAACGAAATTACTCACCATCATCAGAATTTTCCACGAATGAATATTTTGGATCGCCATAATCGTAAGGAGGTCTGTTGACAACAGGAATCTCTTCAAAGTTATTTCGCGGAGGTGGTGAAGAAGTTGTCCATTCCAATCCTGTAGCGTGCCAGGGATTATCAACTGCCTTCGCTCCATATAGCCAGGAACCGACAATGTTAGCAATAAAGGGCAGCGTAGATGCTCCCAGTAAGAACGATCCCAGGCTAGCGATCACGTTCCATCCCTGATACTGGGGATCGTAGGAGGAAATTCGGCGTAACATCCCTTGCAAACCTAATGGGTGCATGGAGAAAAAGGTGATATTGGCAGGAATAAAGGTCAACCAAAAATGCAACTTACCCCAACCCTCGGCGTACATCCTGCCAGTTATTTTGGGAAACCAGAAGTAAATTCCGGCAAAGATTGCCATTGTAATAGTATTGAAAACGATGTAGTGGAAGTGACCCACGACAAAATAAGTATTATTGACATGGATATCAAATGGCGTGGCGGCAAGCATTACACCAGTGACACCGCCAAAAATAAACATCGCTGCACCTCCCATTGCAAATAACATTGGTGTCTCTAGGTGCAACTTGCTTCTCCAGATTGTGGCAGTCCAAGCGAATGCTTTAACACCAGTGGGTATGGCAACTAACATCGAGGTGGCCATGAAGGTCATCCGCATCCAGCCGGGGGTTGCACTGGTGAACATGTGATGCACCCAAACGAAGATGCTGACTACAGCAATACCTAAAGAAGCAAGAGCAACTGACCGATAGCCAAATAGGGGATTGCGAGAAAAGGCTGGCAGAACTTCCGCAATAATACCGAAGGCTGGTAGTGCCATGATATAAACTGCTGGGTGTGAATAAAACCAGAATAAATGCTGGTAAATGATCGGATCGCCACTCCCTTCAGGTTTAAAAAATTGTGTCCCGAAGGAGAGGTCAAGTAACAGTAGTATCAATGCCGCCGTCAAGGAAGGCAAATTAATTAGCTGCAACAACTGGGCACTAAGAACCGACCACACAAAGACCGGCATTCTGAAAAATGTCATCCCTGGCGATCGCATCCAAAAGATAGTGGTAACAAAGTTGACAGCCCCCATAATTGAAGAGATGCCGATTAATACTAGGCTAACTATCCAAATAAATTGACCGTTAATCAACTGACCGGCTGGAACTTGCAGACTAACTGGTGGATAAGACCACCAACCAGCTTGTGCAGTCCCATTTGGTAGTAAGAAACTAGACAGTAGTAGAAGACCGGCTGGTGGCAAAATCCAAAAAGAGATAGCGTTGAGTAGGGGAAAAGCCATATCCCGCGCTCCAATCATCAATGGCACTAGGTAGTTAGAAAGACCTGCATTGAAGGGAATAATCCACAGGAAAATCATGATTGTCCCGTGCATGGTGAATAAACCATTGTAGAGGGGGCGGTCAACTAGATTTGCTTCCGGGGTGAGCAATTCAGCCCGGATAATCATCGCCAACAGCCCGCCGAGAAGAAAGAAAATGAAGGTCATCACCATGTACTGAACACCGATCACCTTATGGTCGGTGCTGAAGCTGAAATATTCCCGCCAGTTATTCTGAGGTTCTCTATCTTTGGCTATAGCTTCACTCAAATCATGTGTCATTATTTATCTTCCTTTGATTGGCTACAGCAGGTTGAGCAGGTGCGACGGTGTACCAGCCGCTTTTGAATAATGTCTTTGGTGGTTGAATATTTTCGGCAACTGCCTGATTTTTAGTGTTTGTAGTTTCGCTAGAGACTGTTTGCGCGAGCCACTGATTATACTTCTCAAGGGATTCAACATATACATCTGCCTCCATCAAGGCAAAATAAGCACCACTGAATTGAGAATCTTTCAGTCGATATTTACCTGGGCGAATGGGTGTTAGCACAATGTCGATGTTCCGCCCTGGAACAATATCCTGTTTTAAGCGAAACTCAGGAACATAGAAGCCGTGGATTACTTTCTCTGCTTGCATATTTAAGCGAGTGCTGCGATTAATCGGCAAGTGCAATTCCTTACTGGTAAGATTATTTGGATAGTGGAAAGACCAATCCCACTGCCTAACGAAAACATTAATTGTTTCAGATGCAGGTTTGGGAATATCGCTAACGGTTGTGGCGTAGGCGGGTGCAGATTCTAGGGGCGCGTGCAAATGCACAATTTGGTTTAGACCGAGAATATTTAATTGCTGATAAATATTGAAGCTTTGAAAGGCAATCCATATTACTAACAAAGTTGGGGTCGCTGTCCACAATATTTCTAACTTCCCATTACCTCTAGAAGGGTGTCCCTCGCTGTAGTCTTCCGAGCGGGCGCGATGGAAAGCGATCGCATACACAATAACACCAACCAGCCCAAGCAAGATGAATGCTCCAATTGAGACTAAAAAGCTAAATAAATCATCTACCCGTTGTGCTTCTGCTGTCGCCTGGGGAGGCATCCAAGAAAACGCCTGTTGTCCAATCCACCGACTGACAATTAGCAGCCCTGCGACATAAAACGCTATTAGTACATATTCCCAAAAACTAAACATAATAATTTCATCTAAGAGTACTTCTCGCTTGATTATTTGAGTAGTAAATTTGGATTTTTACCTTCTTGGAGTAACTTCGCAGCAGTAACGTGAATTCCAAACTCTTCTCCCAATTGCGCCCCCAAAGTTCCGTGGACAAACAAGATGCCCAATATTGCAATACCTACTAATAAGTAACTCCACTGCACCTGCCTAGAAGCATCCTTGCGCCAGCGATAACGTTGTAAACCTCTCCATACTGTCATGGCTGCGATCGCTCCCAACAACGAAATACCACCCAAACCATGCAAAAGCATTGTCCAACCAGCAGTTAACCCCCAAACGCTCTTTTGATTGATTGGTGGATTTGCTAGCAATAGCTCGAAAAAACCAGCTGCAACGGTGAAAAAGGTGATAAAAGCGGCTCCTATGAGGTTATACCAGCCGACATCAAAGAAACCAGAACGAAGGGCAGGCAGACCTAAAAATTTGAAGATTGGTTTTTCTAAAGCAAAAAGCGCTCCGGCAATATCAAAAATGATGGCAAGAATGAACAAGCCCAATGTTAGATGCACCAGTTGGGGATGTATTGGAATTTCATAAGGTAATCCGTTAGCATTCAGCCTCAATCTCAACTGGTCAATCAGTTGCCAGTTCATGGCGAAACTCCCTGCTTCATCGCTTGCACAACTGGCTCGATGTGTAACCCATATACCCAAACTAGCTTGCTTCCTAGATAGACTTGCAAGCAGACTAAGCAGACTAGAAACGTTGCAGCACCAAGGTAAGCAGGCGGAACTTTCCGTGGAGTGCGTTTGCGAATCACGAAACGCCAAGCTGTAATGCCAACAACAATAGCCGCCAGCGACCAACCCATCACCGTATGAAAATTTAAGGTTGGTTGGACTGCTGGATAGATGTTTGCTAGACCTGCTTCAAACTGACCAAGAATCACCGCTAAAAAGATGGCTGCTGAGGCCACAAACATATTCCAGGAACTCACCTCAAACAACCGCACATTGCGGGTGAAATAGCCCAGCACATCGCACACGAAAGAAAAAAGCACCATCGCGATTACGAAGTGGACAATGATGGGGTGTAGAGGGTCAGGGTATGGTAAATTTTGGTTATTTAGAGACAGAG
The DNA here is from genome assembly GCF_017115065.1 of Nostoc sp. JL23. Lineage (NCBI taxonomy): Bacteria > Bacillati > Cyanobacteriota > Cyanophyceae > Nostocales > Nostocaceae > Nostoc > Nostoc sp. JL23. Next base: position 46,168 of record NZ_JABXKN010000121.1, on the reverse strand, counting down.
CAGGCATCGCTTTCTCCTTTATGGATCTAAATATGTAGATGCGTTGTATGGAATTGCCATCCGCTTAACGTACCATTCATATTTTCAAGAATACTGTTTTAATGCCACAGAACTACTAATTAAAAATATGATGTACTGAAGTTTTTCAAGTAATTTTTAAAACAAAATATATTTACTGTTTTTCAGTAATTATTTTTTCTAATCAGGACTTACGCAAAATCATGAAAAAACGAACCACAGAGGGCGCAGAGGACACGGAGAAATAAGAGTTTCAGAGAGTTATTGCGTAAGTCCTATAAATGTCAAAATTCACTAAAATAATTACATTTTTGCTTAATATCAAATCTTAATTGGCATTTACAAGAACTAAAAAGTGCTTATTTTTGATTAGATAAAATTGATAATACCCAAGCTAACAAGACGTTTTAGAGTCGGCTAAAAACTCTTTAACATCTTAATATGGTTCTCTTTTTTAGTTTATTTTAGATTTGAGATTAATTAACTAAAAAATTTACTTTAACCAATAGCCCAACTTGCTTTGAATATACCATAAATCTTTCTTGAAATTGATATAATTTTTAAAATTACATTTTTACAAATCTTAAAAGCAAAAACATACTATTGTCACATAAATGACAAATGATTTAAATATTTTTAATTCTAAAATATGCTATTTATCTTTCTCTGGATAGATTAGAAGAATACTAGAAATTTTTAAAATAACGTTTGGTTGGTACAATGTCGAACCAACCCAATGGGAAGTTACCCATCTGGATGGTGAATTAGAAGTTACTGCATAATTGTGATTTACTCTCATGGGGTCTGATTCATCTCATAAAACTATATTTGCAGCGATGGGCGCTAACTTAGCGATCGCTATTACTAAATTTATCGCCGCCTCCATTACTGGCAGTTCCGCCATGATATCTGAAGGGATTCATTCGGTGGTAGATACTGGCGATCAACTAGTACTTTTGCTGGGAATTCGGAGAAGCCAAAAGCCAGCAGACGATAGCCATCCCTTTGGTTATGGTCAAGAACTTTATTTCTGGACTTTCATCGTTGCGATCCTCATCTTTGCCCTTGGCGGCGGGATGTCAATTTATGAAGGAATAACTCATTTAATTAAACCTAGCCCTTTAGAAAACCCAATGTGGAATTATATTGTGTTAGGTATGGCAATATTATTGGAGGGTTTTTCTTGGACTGTAGCTTTAAAAGAGTTTTTGCCGACCAAGGGTAAACAAAATTTCTGGCAAGCAATCAAAAACAGTAAAGATCCCACAGTATTTACAATATTATTTGAGGATACTGCTGCAATTTTAGGTTTATTCGTTGCCTTAATCGGAATCTTCTTTCTTAGGACATTTATTTAATAATGTTTATTTGGATGGCATTGCCTCGATTATTATTGGCATTATCTTGGCTATAGTAGCAGTGGTACTAGCAAGAGAAAGTAAAGGATTGTTACTTGGTGAAAGTGCTAATCCTCAAACTATAATCAATATCCGGTCTTTGTGCAAAACAGAACCAGGAGTGCAAGAAGTTGTACGTGTACTAACAATGCAGCTTGCTCCACAGGAAGTATTGCTTAACTTAGAAATTCAATTTTCTAAAAATCTTACAGGTGAGGAAATAGCCTTAACTGTAGAAAGTTTAGAAGTAAAAATTCGCCAAAAACATCCTGAAATCAAACAAATTTTTATTGAAGCAAAATCCTTAACTGCCGCTCGTAAATTTTCGCCAACTTCTCAATAAATTTTTAATTACATAAATATCAAACACAGTATTTTCCAAATGCACTCAAAGTTTATCGGCACAACAATGCAGTATGGTAAAGATTATTGGTCAAGCAGAAGCTTTTGGCTCACCGGGTATTGAGCCTCGATGGACTCATGCTAATAAAGATGGAGTCGGAACAGCTTACTCTACCTCTAGTAACATTTGGTTTACTCTTTGGAACGGTATTGTCACTGAAATTTACCATCCCACAGTAGACAGACCCCAAGTTCGGGATTTGCAGTATCTAATTTCTGATGGGAAAAGCTTTTTCCACGAAGAGAAACGCCATCTCGAATCCAAAGTGGAACCGATGTGGACTCATGGTTTAGGATTCCATATTACTAATTCCGATCCACAAGGACATTATGCCGTCATCAAAGAAGTGATTGCCGATCCACATTTCCCCTGTATCTTACAGCACACAAAATTAACCGGAGAGAGCGATTTTATCTCCCAACTCCATTTATATGCTTTGTGTGCGCCGCATCTGGAAGTTGAAGGTATGGGTAATAATGGTTACGCTGTAGAGGTTGCTGGGCATCGGATTTTGATAGCCGAGAAACAAGGAACATGGCTGGCACTGGGTGCAACAGTTCCCTTTACCCGCCTTTCCTGTGGTTACGTCGGTAAAAGTGATGGCTGGACAGATTTAGCTGATAATTTCCAAATGGATTGGGAGTTTGATAGTGCTGTAGATGGCAATCTTGCTTTGACTGGAAAACTAAATCTAGATAGCACTAAAGAGTTTACTTTAGGACTGGCGTTTGGTACAAACTTGCATAATGCAATTTCCACGCTATTTCAGTCGCTTAATATTCCTTTTGAACAGCAAAAGCAGCAATACAACGAACAGTGGAAGCGATCGCGCCGCAATATTAGACCGCTAGAATATGTTTCATATAACGATGGTAAATTATATCACAACAGCATTAGTTTGTTGTTAGCACATGAAGACAAAACTTATCCCGGTGCATTGATTGCATCCCTGGCGATTCCTTGGGGTGAAGCCAAAAACGACCAAGAACAAGGAGGATATCACCTTGTCTGGACGCGGGATCTGGTCAGTAGTGTAGCAGGTTTAGTGGCTGCTGGGGAAACAGAAACAGCAGTGCGATCGCTAATTTATCTTGCAACCAGCCAGCAGGAAGATGGCGGTTTTGCCCAAAATTTCTGGGTTGATGGTAAACCTTATTGGAAAGGGATTCAACTAGATGAGGTGGCGTTTCCGATTCTTCTAGCATGGCTACTGCACCAACAGAAAACTTGCTTAAACTTCGATATCTATCCGATGGTTCTGCGGGCGGCGGGTTATTTAATTCGTCACGGTCCAGCTACCCAACAAGAACGCTGGGAAGAAAACAGTGGTTATTCACCATCAACACTAGCATCCAATATTGCTGCCTTAATCTGTGCTGCTCAATTTGTTCGTGAACGTGGGGATGAAGCAACAGCAAAATTTATAGAAGAATACGCTGATTTTTTAGAATCTCACATCGAAGCTTGGACAGTAACTACTGAAGGAACTTTGGTTCCTGGGATCGAACGGCACTATATCCGAATTACTCCTTCAGATATTAATAATCCTCACCCCAACGAAAATCCTAACCAAGGAACTCTTTTAATCAGCAGTCAGCCAGCTGGTGAACCAGCAGAATTTCCAGCCAAGGAAATTGTCGATGGCGGATTTCTCCAATTAGTACGTTATGGAATTCGTAAACCAGATGACCCGATTATTGTTGATTCTGTCAAAGTAATAGATGCAGTTTTAAAAGTAGATACACCCGTTGGGCCTTGTTGGCATCGTTACAACCACGACGGTTACGGGCAGCAAAAAGACGGAAGTCCTTATATTGGTTGGGGTAAGGGACGCGCTTGGCCTCTCTTGACAGGAGAACGAGGACATTATGAACTAGCTGCTGGCGGCGATGTCAAAACATATATCAAGGCGATGGAAGGATTTGCTTCAGACACTTGTTTGCTACCAGAACAGGTTTGGGATGAGGGAGATATACCTGATATCTATATGTATTTAGGAAAACCAACAGGTTCAGCCATGCCTTTAATGTGGGCGCACGCAGAGTATATCAAGCTGCTACGGTCAAATCATGACGGACAAGTGTTTGATTTTATTCCAGAAGTGGCAAATCGCTATCTAGGTGAAAGAAAGCAGTGTAAATCATTGGAAATTTGGAAGTTTAACCGACAAATCAGCCAAGTAAAAAAAGGTCAAATATTGCGAATTCACGCTTTAGCATCTTTTCAATTGCACTGGTCAGATAATGATTGGCAAACTACACAAGATACGCCTTCTACTTCCACAAACTTAGGAGTGAATTTTGTAGATATTTCTGTTTGTGATAACCAGTACCAGCCAATTAGCTTTACCTTTTTCTGGATTGAAAGCAGTAAATGGGAACAACGCAATTATACGGTTGCGGTTGACTCGAAGAGACTCTGAGTATAGAGCAATCCTGTCGTTTGCGGTAATCATGGGGGCAGTTAGCTGATAGCCCACAGCCGTTATCTTTATCTAAATTAAATAGTAACGAAATATTAAGCATACCAAGTCACTTTGAGTAATGCTGCAAAATAATCTTTCTTAGGGCAAATAGAATAAAAGTGAAGCTAGGGAGTAAAATATTTGAACAAATTAAAACTGATTTAATTCAGAGCAAATATATGTTGAGTATACTTTGGGGTATTGTTGTTATACTGGTTGCTTTTTGGGCATTAGGACTGGCACTTCATATTGCCGGAAATCTAATTCATGCAGTGTTGCTTTTAGCCATTGGTCTTGCTATCTATAATTTTTTCAAAGCGCGGGATGTGTAAATAAATATAGCTTTTCCCGATCGTGGTAAGGTACATGATAGTCCCTTATTTGCTTGCCAAGAGAAATGAAGTCGCAGGTGAGCAGCTAATCGAGCAGCAATGTCAGGGTTAGCGCGACAAGTCAAATCATACCCTTTGCCAATTTGCTTCATAGATAGCCATTTGTTTTAGTTTTTTACAAATTATTCAAACAGTGAACACTAGTTACCGATAACTAATATTGGTGTGGTGTTTCGCCAAAAATGAAATCGGTAACTGAGGAATTTATAACAAATAAATTATCCAATCTTGTAAGGCAGACAAGACTTCGGCTACCCTCAGTCGAACCCTGCCTACCCCACAAGAAGTAATTGGATATTTTTTATTTGGAAGTCCCTCTGAGAACAGTTAAACCAACGCACCTGTTGTTTTTAATGTAAAAATCTTCTCAATTACATCTTCTACCACCTTATCGGGCGTAGAAGCACCAGAAGTAATGCCTACAACAATTTCTCCATCAGGCAACCAATTTTCTGTAGTTATTAACTGCCCATTTAATTGCCGATGTTCAATAGAATATGCTGATTTCAGGCGTTCAACAGTATCAATATGGTAAGAAGGAATTCCTCGCTCAAAGGCAATTTGTTGCAACTGAGTAGTATTCGAAGAATTAAACCCACCAATTACTACCATCAAATCTAAATTATGTTCCACTAATTCCAGCATGGCATCTTGCCGTTCTTGAGTGGCATCACAAATGGTATTGAAGCTTTGGAAATGCTGATTTAACTCAGTGGGGCCATACTTCTGTAACATAGTCCGCTCAAAAAGCTTGCCTATTTGCTCAGTTTCGCCTTTAAGCATTGTAGTTTGGTTAGCAATGCCAACTCTTTCTAAATCGCGATCGGGGTCAAATCCTGCTGAACAAGCTTTCGCAAATTTTGTTAGAAATTCTTCACGGTTGCCACCATTGATCATATAGTCAGCAATATATTCTGCTTCTTGCAAATTCAACACAATTAAATACTTGCCAGCGAAGGAACTAGTTGCAACTGTTTCTTCGTGCTTATATTTACCGTGAATTATTGATGTATAATCAATTTTTTTGTGCTTTTCTACTGTATTCCAAACTTTAGATACCCAAGGACAAGTTGTATCAACAATTTTGCAGCCTTTATCGTGAAGTATCTGCATTTCTTGAACGCTAGCCCCAAAAGCGGGTAGTATGACTACATCACCAATTCCAACAACAGAAAAGTCTTTATTCTTTCCTTCAATGGGGATGAATTCTACTTCCATCTCCTGCATCCGCTGATTTACAGAAGGGTTGTGGATAATCTCGTTAGTAATCCAGATGTGTTCTGTGGGGAAGTGCTGACGAGTTTCGTAAGCCATTGCTACAGCCCGTTCTACACCCCAACAAAAGCCAAAGGCTTGTGCTAGTCGGATTGTCACATCACCCCGTTGCAGAGTGTAATTGCGATCGCGAATTTCCTGAATCAAGTTACTCTGATACTCAGATTGCAACTGGGTGGCAACTTCTGCTTGATGACCAAAGCCCTTGCGATTGTAATTTTCTGAATGTTGGAGGCTGCGCTTAAAAGCTTTTGTATCCATTAGATTTGTCTACTTAAACTCACTATTTCTTATTTTCTCGCGCCTAGACGAGATTTATACAGAGTTGTATTCAAAGATATTATCAGAGAGGGGCAAAGGGAAAAGGATTTAATGCCTTTACCCTTTACCCTTTAACCTTTTCCCCTCTTTTTCTTGCTGGGGTTTTAATTCAATCTCGCTATAAATCTGCAATGCAGAACGCCAAACCATATAGCCTTCAGGACTTAAGTGCAAGCCATCAGTAGTAAATTCGCGGCGGAGATTTCCTTGCTTATTGGTAAACAAGGGATGTAAATCGAGATATTTAACACCTTTTTTGGTAGATATGCTTTGTAGTTGCTGATTCAACTCGCGAATGCGACTATTGGCAACAGCCAATAGTTTATCTCGTCCTTTCCAAGTTGCTTCTTCTGCCCCATGTGGCAAAATCGATTGGACAACAATTTGCGCTGTGGGATGCGTCTTTCGTAGATAATTGATAATTTGTCGCTGATTATCTAAAATTTCCCCATTGCTCATCCCCCGAATTAGGTCATTAATGCCAATCATCACAAAAATCACCTCTGGCTGGGTGCGGTCAAATATTTTTAATCTTTTTAAAAGTCCATTGCTGGTTTCGCCAGAAATTCCTTGATTAAGCCAATTTTTACCTTCAGGTAATAACTCAGGGGGAAACCACAAACTCAGGGAATCTCCCACCAGGATGGTTAAATGCGGAGGACGTTGGTCAGCGGCGACCTTGGCTTCTTGGTTGAGGATATTTACCCACTCTTGATAACTGAGTTGGTGACGGCGACCTAAATCAGGTGTAGCAGTTTGCGGTGAGTTGTTCAGGTTGATTGGCTGTGGGGATGCGATTATCCCAAAAAAAGCGGCCAATCTCTGCTGTTGCCAAATTAGCAGGATGACCGCCAACATTAGGATGCCGTTGGTTAACAGCGATAAAAATGCCCAGATAGGAAAGGTTTTTGCAGATGTAGACACGACTAGCGAAATTTACCAATTATTTGAATCAAATTTTAACGCTAGCGATCGCAAATTACCTAATCTTCAAGTGGAAAGTGGGGAGAAGGCGAAGCAAACTCCTAACTCCTAACTCAGCACGGGCTAAACGCCCCGCTACCGCTAACAGCACTCATTACTGAGTAGGACGATCGCCAAACTCGGAGTTGTAACCTTCTTCGCCGTGTTCGTTGATATCCATACCTTGCAATTCAGCTTCCTCTTTGACTCGCAGTCCGACTGTAGCATCGATAACTTTGAGAATAATCCACGTACCAACACCTGCGATTACATAGGCAACGGCAATTGCTACTAGTTCAACTCCCAATTCACCAAAATTACCACGCAGTACTCCATCTTTACCTCCTCCGTTGACTTGAGTAGTGGCAAAGATAGCCGTTAAAATCGCCCCTACTGTACCACCAACCCCATGCACGGGAAAGGTATCTAAAGCATCGTCAACTTCTAGCTTGTGCTTGAAACTCACAGCATAGAAGCAAACAAAGGCGGTGATGAAACCAATTAAAATTGCTGATAGCGGTGTGACAAATCCGGCGGCGGGAGTAATGCCCACCAAACCAGCAACAGCTCCTGTAGCTGCTCCCACGGCGGTTGGTTTACCTCGTAAAGCTGCTTCTAAAATTAGCCACATTAAAGCTGCTGCTGCTGCCGCTGTATTGGTGGCGACAAAGGCTGTTGTTGCCACATTCGTAACTAAGTTACCAGAGGTTCCACTAGCAACAGATAGGGCACTCCCAGCGTTAAAACCGAACCAACCAAACCACAGCAAGCCAGCACCCAGCAAAATAAACGGAACGTTGTGCGGCGGGCTAAGGCGATCGGGATGGGTTTTGCGAGGGCCAAGAACGATCGCTGCTACTAAGGCTGAAACACCAGAACTAATATGAACTACTGTGCCACCTGCAAAGTCTAGGGCACCCAATCCACCATACAAACCTAAAAATCCACCTTTCGCCCAGACCATGTGGGCTAGAGGAGCGTAAACAAAGGTTGACCACAGTAGGACAAACAGCGAATAGGCACGGAAACTCATCCGCTCAACGATCGCTCCAGAAATTAAGGCTGGGGTGATAATGGCAAACATGGCTTGGTAGATCGTGAATGCCTGATGGGGTATTGTTCCGGCATAAGAGACGACTTCCGGCGGGTTTGACCCTTTGAGATAATCGGTTATCTCTAATCCAACACCATTCAAACCCAGCCATTGCAATCCACCGATAAACGGTAAACCTGGCGCAAATGAAAGACTATAGCCCCACAGAATCCAGGTAACTCCGACGATCGCCATTAACACAAAGCTCATCATCAATGTGTTTAGAACGTTGCGCGATCGCACAAATCCACCATAGAAAAACGCCAATCCTGGTGTCATTAGTAGCACAAGTGCTGCTGAAATCAACATAAATGCTGTATCTCCAGTATCAGCAGCAGGCACAGTAGCAGCTGGGGTTTGGGCAAAAGCATTGCCCATCAACGGCCCTCCTAAAAATAGTAGGGTAATAGCTCCAATCATCACAACTTTCTTCAACACTTCTTTTTCTTCCTAAGCACCAACGATTTGTATACTTAACTACATTTGATTACTTTTTTGGACACATTTTTGTCTTGAAAGTTACTTAACCTGAATTTTCTTGAAATGTTAACAATAATATAATCCTGATTGTAGTTACCAAGATTTAAATCAGCGTATAAACACGCAATCATTACATTGCATCTTTTTTTTTCAAGAGAAGAATAGTATTTTATTCAAGCCTGACAAAATTCCAAACTTTTAGTTACCTACTGTTACAAACCAAAATAATTGTCATACTTGACAAAAAGTGTAAATTATCGTTAGTATTTTCCGATAATTTACATAACTATACAGCAGATTTAAACTTATCTCCGAACGCGAATAGGTGTCGGAGATAAAGGATACAACAATGTAAGATAAAAATACCTCCCACCCGTGCTTGCGATCGCGGAGCATCTGATAGAAAAGGGAGAACCAAGTAGCGTGAAACTTGGGGAGGAGTACACTTTATCTAATTGCAAAATGCTGGAGCATGAGTTCTCTTTTTATCCAGTATAAATACGTAGATATTCAGATGCCTGCCTCTGACAGGTTGGTTGCGAAAAAACTTTTGCAATTTTGGGTGGGATTATTATCTGTTTAAAAGAGAACACTATAAAAGTTATTGGTGCAAAATAATATAGAACTTTTACTTAAGTTCTGGGAGCAAACATGATAATTAAAACACTCATTAAAGCTAAACATACTCCGATTAAGTCGTAGCGGTCTGGAGTTACCCCGTCTACCTTCCAACCCCAAAGCATTGCCATTGCGATAAACACGCCGCCATAAGCAGCATACACTCTGCCAAAATTTGTTGGTTGTAGAGTTGCAATAACGCCATAGAAAGCTAAAGCAATTCCCCCCAATATGCCCAACCAGGACGGCTTACCCTCGCGCAACCACAACCAGATCAAGTAGCCGCCCCCAATTTCCAATAAACCAGTCCACAAAAAATACAGCAGGGACTTAATCATTTAAACGATTATTTAATAACATATAAGTCAGTAAAATTACGCTAACGCTTTTAAGTAAACTGTTGTCATTAATTAAAGTAAGTTTGTTGACCAAATTGGGCATGGAGCACAAGAGGCAGAGGTGCAAAGGGGCAGAGGGGAAAACTACGACTTCTCCTTTTACTTCTCTACCCCCCTGTTACTGAGCACAGTCAAGTATTCTCCCCTGCTCCCTTATCCCTCCACTCACCACTCACCATTCCCCAGAATGTAGATAAGGCTTACGGATGAAAGCACCATTACCTGATAACGAAGCCCAGAGAATCGAGGCAATTTTGCAGTATAAGATTCTTGATACGCCATCGGAAGCCACCTTTGACGATCTGACTCGTTTAGCCTCGTATATTTGTCAGACTCCTATTGCCTTAATTAGCCTAATTGATACAAATCGCCAGTGGTTCAAGTCAAAAGTCGGTTTGGATACCCCAGAAACACACCGAGATTTCGCATTCTGTGCCCATGCCATTCTCCAGCCTGATATTTTTGTCGTGCCTGATACAAGAGATGACGAACGGTTCGCGACAAACCCACTGGTGACATCTGACCCAAATATTCGGTTTTATGCTGGTGTACCTCTGACTAACCCTGAAGGATACGCAATCGGCACTCTATGTGTAATTGACTACGTACCACGACAACTTAATCCAGAACAAATAGAGGCATTACGAACTTTAGGTCGTCAAGTCATCAAGCAACTGGAATTGCGCCGAAATTTAGCAAGTTTGGTACTTGTTACCAAGAAAAGCAACCAGGCACAGAGGGTACGCAAGCAATTTTTTAAAAAGATTGCAGCAAGTTTTGGTTTGTCGTCGGTAATTTTAGTTCTAATTGGGGTGGTTTCTTATCAAAATACAAGAGTATTTACTAATTCTAATCGCAGTATAGTAAAACATACTTATAAAAAAATTAACAGCCTAGAGAAAATACTATCCCAGGTAAAGGATGCTGAGATTGGACAACGTAGTTACATCTTTACTGGAGAAAAACTTTATCTAAAATCGTATCAAACAGCACTTAGTAATGTCGATCGAGAAATTGCCGAGCTGAAGAATTTAACAGCAGTTCAACCAAATCAACAAAAGCAGATTGCAACGCTTGAATTTCTGATAACGGCTAAACTTACTGAACTAAAACAGACTATCGACTTGCGCCAGAACAAGGGATTAGAGGCGGCGTTGCAAGTACTGCTGAGAAACGATCGACAAAATCTCATGGATGATATCCGCAAGGCGATCAATGAGATGGAAAACGAGGACAGGGGAATAATCCAACAGCAGTCACAAGCAGCAAAGACTCAGACTGGTTACAGAATTCTGACACTTGCGATCGCTATTTGCCTAAGTTTTATTGTTCTTGCTGTAGTCTACTACTTAATCTATCGTGAGGTTATTGAGCGGAATAGGACAGAAGAAACCTTAAATCAAGAACGCAACTTTATCTCAGCAGTCCTTGATACAGTCGGTGCGTTGGTAATAGTTTTCGATTCTCAAGGGCAAATCGTTCGTTTCAATCAAGCCTGTGAGCAAATAAGTGGTTACTCCTTTGATGAGGTGAGGGGTCGGTATAGCTGGAATTTGTTTCTACCTCCTGAAGAAGTGGAGCCAGTCAAAGCAGTTTTTGACCAGATATTAACTGGCAAACTTTCCCATGATTATGAAAATTATTGGGTAATGAAAGATGGTAGTCGGCGGCTGATTGCTTGGTCAAATACCATTTTAAAAGACTATGAGGGCTGTGTTGAATACATTGTCGGCACCGGCATCGACATTACCGATAACAAACGGACACAACAGCATCTAACTGCACAATATGCTGCAACCCGCGTCTTAGCAGAGTCCGCCACAATTAGCGAAGCTACTCGCCAAATATTGCAAGGAATCTGTGAGAGTTTGGCATGGGATTTGGGTGAAATTTGGATGGTAGATGAGCAAGCAAATGTGCTGCATTTTCTTGATATCTGGCATAAAGCAGCCCTTGAAATGCAAGAGTTTGAAATACTGAAGCGACAAACCACCTTTGCACCCGGAATTGGACTACCTGGAAGGGTTTGGGCTAGTTCTGAATCTGTTTGGATCGCTGATATCACTAAAGATATTAATTTCCCTAACTTTAAAATAGCTGCTCAAGTAGGACTACATGCAGCCTTTGGTTTTCCGATCCGCAGCGGTAACAAAATCCTCGGTGTTATTACCTGCTTCAGCCGGGAAATCCATCCGCCTGACCAGGATTTAGTAAAAACGATGAATTCTATCGGTGAGCAAGTGGGGCAATTTATCCAGCGTAAACAGGCTGAAGAAGAAATACAACGCCAAAATTTGCGATCGCAACTATTTACCGAAATCACCCTGAAGATTCGTCAGTCTTTGGACATCGAAGAAATTCTCCAAATTACTGTCGAAGAGGTACAAAAAATTCTCCAGACTGACCGGGTTTTAATCTATCAGCTGATGCCAGAGTCTGCAAATACCGTTGTTGAAGCAGTAGTTTCTGGCTTACCAGCAATCAAAGAGCAAAACAACGCCGCCCCCTACTTTGAAGCAGAATATCTCCAACAGTACTATCTACAGCAGTACCGTCAAGGCAAGATTTTCGGACTGGATAACTTGGATCTCCTGGAAGTTGAACAAAGCCATCTGGAATTAATGCAACAGTTTGGGGTCAAAGTCAATTTGGTTGTACCCATTCTTGTTAAAGAAGAACTTCGCGGTTTGCTCATAGTTCATCAGTGTGACGATTCCCACCACTGGTCTAGCTTTGAAACCGATCTTTTGCGGCAAATAGCCGACCAAGTAGGTATTGCTTTAACCCAAGCCCAACTATTAGCAGCCGAAACTCGTCAGCGACGAGAACTTGAAATTGCCCGTCGCCAAGCCGAATTAGCTTCTCAGACGAAAAGTGCCTTTTTGGCAAATATCAGTCATGAGATTCGCACTCCGATGAATGCTGTATTGGGAATGACCAGTTTGGTCTTAGATACTCCCTTAGACGCAGAACAGCGAGATTTTATTGAAATAATTCGCAGTAGTGGAGACGCTCTTTTAAGTTTAATCAACGAAATTTTGGATCTTTCCAAACTTGAGGCTGGAGAGATGGCTCTCGAAACTTTAGATTTTGACCTATCCACTTGTGTGGAAGAAGTGGTGGAATTATTGGCTCCCTCAGCCCATAACAAAGGATTAGAAATTGCCGCACTGATTGATCGCAACGTTCCCACCCAACTCAAAGGAGATACTGGTAGGCTGCGGCAAATTTTGATGAACTTAATCAGCAACGCCATCAAGTTTACCAGCACTGGCGAGGTATTAGTGCAAGCCGAATTGCGTTCGCTTTCTCCGACTACAGCCACCATTCATTTTGCCATTACAGATACAGGTCTTGGCATTAGCCCTGAAGACCAACGCAAACTCTTTACGCCATTTACCCAAGTGGATGCTTCGACCACTCGCAAGTATGGTGGTACCGGTTTGGGATTAGCCATCTGTAAACAACTTGTAACTTTGATGGGAGGAGTGATTGGGGTAGAAAGTCAGATGGACAAAGGATCTAAGTTTTGGTTTGAGGTGCTTTTTACCAAACAAGTTGAGCCTGTTGAGCCAAAATGCGAACGCGGACTTTTGCAAAATCGTCGCTTATTGGTGGTGGATAACAACGCTACTAATTATAAAATCATCTCTCATCAAGCTACTCATTGGGGAATGGAAGTAGATCGAGCTGATAATCTTGCTGCGGCCTTTAAAGTTATTCAGCAAGCTAGCGAGCAGGGAAAATCATATCATATTGCCTTGGTTGATATGCAAATACCCCAGACAAATGGCATGACAATAAAAGAACAAATTCAAGCCAATTCTGCAATTGCTAAGATCCCTTTGATTATGCTCGCCTCTACTAATCAACGGGATGAAGTGCAACAGGCGCTCAAAATTGGATTTGCTACTTATTTATTCAAACCCATTAAGCCATCACGACTCCTTGATGCCATCATAAATATTTTAGAAACTCAGCCGGAATCAGAACAAGGATTTAGAAGAAGGAAGCTAGAGGCTACAGAAGAAATTTCGAGTACAGAAACTTCAAGTATTCTTACTTCTTCTTCTAACCTCTCTACTAAATCCAAGTTAAGAATTCTGTTAGCCGAAGATAATTTGGTGAATCAAAAAGTAGCAATAAAGCAACTCCAGAGTTTGGGTTATAAAGCCGATGTCGTTGCCAATGGAAAGGAAGTTTTGCAGCTATTAGAAAAAATTCCTTACGATTTGATTTTAATGGATTGTCAAATGCCAATTCTCGACGGTTTGGAAACCACAAAAGAAATTCATCGTTGGCAAGAAGATGCTTTTGCATTGGGTCATCGTCCTGTGGTGATTGCGATGACAGCTAATGTGATGAGAGAAGACGAACAAACGTGTCTAAATGCCGGAATGGACGACTATTTGAGTAAGCCAGTATTTAAAGAAAAATTGGCTGAAACTTTAGAGCATTGGACAGGTGTGATCGCTTCCCAACAAGAGGCAGGTGTATATGAACAGACAGTTTCCACTGACTTAGCAATTGATTGGGAACACTTGCATCAGATGTCGGGAAATGATAAAGAATTTGAATTAAATTTATTGCAAATATGCGTTGAAGATATTAAACCCCGTTTAGAGATAATTAAAGCAGCGATCGCAACTGATGACTTTGGGCAAATAGTGCGAGAAACTCATCACCTTAAAGGTGCTAGTGCCAACATTGGAGCCACAGCTATGTACTTAGCAACTGACAAACTAGAACAACTAGCTAGCGATCAAGACCTTAAAGGTACTACTAATTTAATTTTAGAATTAGAAGAATTTGTCAACTGCATTCAATACTTTTTAATTAAAAACAAAGTCGTGAAGGAGGCAGGAGGCAGGAGGCAGGAAGTTACAGAGCGACTTAAGTAGATAAACAAAATTGAATTACACAATGTCATTGCGAATGCAGCGTACCCCTGCGGGGAAGCAAGCTACGCGGTAGCGTCTCCAAGAGTTGCGAAATGACTGTAATTAATTCTGTACGCTTACTTAGGGATTTCCAAGAAATAAATTACCTAAATAAACGTAGACGCATTCGCGGAGCGTCTCGTAGAGAAGCGGCTTGCCGCAGGCTACCACAGAGACACAGAGAACACAGAGGAATGAGAGAAGAGAGTTTTTTCGTCAGTTTTTTGAGTATTTTTTTCCATCCCGACACTTGACATTATGTAAATTATGTACTACATTTGTAGTATAAGAGAAAAGGCTCCTCAAAAGCATTGCAATAATGCTTTCCTTGGGTCTGTAGCTCTAACGGTAGAGTTCCCAGATGTCACTTGTGCCCTAACAGAAAAAGCTTACATACTAGCTCAATAGTAGAGCGATCGTCTCTAAAACGATAAGTTGCAGGTGCGATTCCTGCGGTGTAACCACAGCTTTTTCAACTCGCACGAGGTGTGAGTGTAACTCTCACAGGGAGGGTATCAGTTCAATCCCGATCAGATCCATTAATACGAATTCGTAATTCGTAATTCGTAATTACAACAGGAGGTGATTGGAATGGTTCATATTCGATTTGAAGGACGTTCTGTTGATGTCCCAAAAACCCAATTTGGAATTGCAGCAGGGATGAATGATGTGGCAGTAAAAAAGCGCATCGCTCGGCATTTAGATGTGAATAGCGATCGCCTTTCTGCTTACGTAATCGATCGCCGTCCTAGTGGCGATTTGATCGTCCGCCCTGAAGCGGTCTATGGTTAAATTTTATTCCGCGCCCTAACTTGTGAAGCCTACACACTATCCGGCAACGGATCGCAGGTACCCTGCGGGAACGCTACGCGAACGATTCCTGTCGCTCCCTTTAATGGGAGCGTAGCCAAATTGGTATAGGCAATTGTGAAAACTGCTTTGCTAACTTGTGCGGAATTTCAATTATTTAAATCGGATTTATCTATAACCTTTACTCAATACGGAGGTGAGTTCAATGATGTTAGCTAACTCATGTTTAATGACAACTCAATTAGTACAACTGCATTTGAACAACGTGAGATATGAGCGAACATCGTTTGAGCGAGATTGTGATTGAGCGTCCTCGCGGTGGGAGAAGAATTAGCCTCAAAAAGGTGACTGGCTTTAAGAAGCAATTATACAAAATCACCGAGGATGCAATTCAGGATGGATTGTTGAATCCCTACCTGATTAAACCAATAAATAAATCTAAGTATCTTTCAGACCATCTTGGCCCCCTGCGTCGGTTTTTGCGCTCAAAAGTCGGACAGCCTTGGAATGACGTTTACAGTCAACTGTGTCAACGACTAGATCCCAGTACAATGGCAGGAAAGCATGTTATCGATCATGTGTGGGACTATGTTGAACGGTATGTAGAAATAATTGATGGTGGTTTCTATAGCAAGCCTTATCGAGGGTATCGAATTCAGCTAGATACAAACTATCGCGATCGCTTCTATATCCATCCTGAAACTGGAATTCTTTGTGCATCTGAGAAAATACCTCGAAAGCAGAAGCAAAAGCAGGAACAAACTGATATTGTCATCATTGATAATTATCATCAATACCAGAAGCTAAACGAAATTTGGTATTTAATTACCTTTGAAGATTTGCCATCGCCACCCACTCATTATGTGACGGATGCTGTCAAAGGTATAATTCATCGTTCTGTGGCATATACAGGTCGAATGATTTACGCTGTTAAGAAACAGCAGTGTAATAAGAAAGAAATTCGATTTATTTTAAATCAACTTTCTAAAACCTAAAATTTTCACTTCGTGCCCTAACTGAAAAAGCTTACATACTAGCCGAATGGTAAGGCACTTGAGAGATCAAGCAACTACGGGTTCAAATCCCGTGTGTGAATCAACAGCTTTTTCGACTTGCACGAGGTGATTTTATTTTATTAATGATTGATGACAACTTCTCTTTCGCTCTTTTTTTCGTGTCTTTGTTGAGTTGCAAAAATTACTTTTTTTAAACGAACCGCCAAGGACGCATTCGCGCAGCGTCTCGTTAGAAAAGGACGCGAAGTTGAAGAAAAAGACAGAGAATTTCACATACTAATCAGGACTGTTACATAGAAATTCAAATTTATCGGCAGTTGTTGCCGCGCCCCGATCGCAGAAGCTTACATAACTCTGCACAAGTTATACACAATGCTTCTACAACTTGCGCGGTGACTCGATCGCCCCGCGTGCAACATCTGCCTCCTCATCCATCACAACTAGAGGAGGTTCATAATGAAAACCGCAGAACGTGACCTGCGTTTGGAAATGCTCAACAGTTTGCTCACAACTCCTCACCGCAAACTTGAGCAAGTCGCAGAAATTCATCAGTTAATTATTGAACTCGATCCCATCTTCTACGGACACCTGGCAGTTTGGTATCAGTGTCATGGTGATGTCCGCGATCACAAAGAGGTGTTTGTTGCTCATTTGTTAACCAGCAATTTGACTGAACACCGAGATGCTGGATTTATGATGCTGCAAGAGTTTCCACCCTATCAGGTAGCTCGTGTGGTGGACTTTATGAAGCAGCAGCAGAATAAACTACCTCGTTCCGCTCGGACTGCGGTACGACGTTACTTGAAAACACGAGAGAGCAATTCGGCTCTTTTTGATCGCGCTGCTCTGCGAGGTCGTAAAGCAATGAAGCACTTATATGCTTCGCTGCACATCAAGCCAAATGAGCGGGCAAATGCGATTCTATTCCGCGATAGTCCTCCAGAGGGTTCCTTAGCAAATGTGCTGAAGCAGCTTGCTAAGGCAGAAAATGCCGCAGAACAGGCACGGCTGATTGTGGAGTTCAAAATTCCCTACACGATCGCAATTGGTGCGATCAAGCAACTTACACCAGTTGTCTTAGTGGCGTTAATCAACAGCATGTCTCCTCAAGAAGCGATCAACAACCTCAAGTCTCTCCAGACTAGAGGTGCAATGGATCACCCACAAGTGAAGAAGCTGATTGATTCCAAGCTGGAAGAAGCTTCTAAGAGTGGGCGTGTTTCAGCATTCAAAGCACAGATTGCCACAGACGCAGGAGATTTTGACGCAGACACCATTGCCCAACTGGAAAAGGTGACAAATGAGCAGGTGAAACGGCGTGGTGCGATCGCTCGTCCAACTGCTTTATTAGTGGACAAGTCTGGTTCAATGGAAAATGCGATCGCGACGGGTTTGCAACTCGCTGCCCTAATCTCTGGTATCACTAAGGCAGAACTGTTTGTCTATGCCTTTGACACCATTCCTTACGCTGTTACAGCAAAGGGCAAAGAGTTGACCGACTGGGAGCGTGCCTTCCAGCACATTAATGCAGGCGGTGGTACTAGCATCGGCTGTGCATTGGAAGCAATGCGGAAGAAGAAGCAGGTAGTTGACCAGATAATTCTGGTGACGGACGAGGGCGAAAATGCTGCTCCTTACTTCGGTGAAGTCTACAAGAACTACTGCCGGGAGTTGGCGATAATGCCCAATGTGGTGATTGTCCGTGTGGGTACTCATTACAACTGGGTGGAGAGTCAACTGAAGCAGCAGCAAGCACCTGTAGATACGTTCACTTTCGCGGGTGACTACTACAGTTTGCCGAACATCGTCCCACTCCTGACGCGCCCCTCTCGTCTGGATTTGCTGATGGAGATTTTGGATATGCCGTTGCCTGTGCGATCGGATAAGTGAGTTTTAAAGTATAGCAATGTTTATTATTACAAATAGTAAGCAATGCTTACTATTTGTAAATTTTAATCAGACTGTCAGTACATCAAAAAGTTTTTCTCAAAATAAAGGTTGCTACTAGAGTTTCACATTGTTGCAGCAACGTTCCATCTGTGCTTGGCAAAGTAAATAGTAGCCAGTTTACCAATACCATTGGATGTTCCAGTAAAGAGGACTGTTTTAGGGATTGATTTTAAAATGACGTTTTGATTCGTTTATTCTTTTTCGTAGTTGAGTAATCGTAAAATAACTAAACAATATCCCTAAAGGTGCAACAGTCGATGCCGATTCAGGAACACGTTTACTCTCTACTGTCACATTGGAGTCAGCAGCATCACCTGTGTAATAAACGTAATTAAAAGCGTCTTTATCATTAAGAATACTTGCACGTAAAAACAAACCACTCCACCGGGCAATTGTTTCAATAGCTACATCTTGATTAAGTGTAGAATTTATCGGGTCAGGAATTGCACCAGCAGGATTATTTGTATTTGTGATACTAAAATGATTGGCACCTTTGATATTAATCAGTGCAGCGGGTGGGTTTTTAATTTTGTCATAAGTTAAACTAGCCCGGAAAGGCAGCGCTCTGCCATCACGATCCCCTTGCAGGAGTGCAACTGGTATTCCATCATTGTTAATAGGAAGATAAACATCATTCTCATTGCGAAGACCACCACCATAGAATGCTCCTGCTACAATTTGTTTAGGTCGTGAGAAAGAACCCGGACAAAGTATTGGTGTTACGCATAAATTTCCAATTGCAGATAATCCTACGGCGCTGCCTAACGAATGACCCAATAATCCTACTTTCTCTGTATCCAGCAAGCCTACAATAGGTGAACTAACATTCTTATTTTCAATTACAATTTGTTGTAAAGCTGTATCAATTTGGCTAGTTTGGGTTAATAGTGCTTCGCCAAATATTGGAGCTATACGCTTACTGTTTGGCACCACTACTACAAATCCATAGCGTGCAACTTGTTGAGCATAATTAGAGTAATTTGATTTGTCAACTAGTGCGCCTTGTAGTAATAGTGCTACTGGAAAGGAATAATTACTGGTTTTTAAGTCTGTTGGATTAGGATAATAAATATCAGCTAGATTATTATCTCCCGTAATAGTAGTAGTGTAGCTAGCAACGTTGTCAAACACAGGTGTCGGATTAAAAGAAGAAGCAGACACTATTTCATTAATACCCAATACAAGTAACGATGTGCTTGTACAAAATACTGACAAAGCTTTGATATTCAACAAAATAGCTACTCCATTTATAAGCAACAAAATGTATTTATTCTAATACTTCTATTTAAACTACCATAGTATTTGTAACCTTAGTTTTTTTCCTGTAGGTGGATGCTAATGCTAGGTGTAAACCAAGAGGTTTTGGAAACTCAAACCTTTCCTTTAGCAATCATTAAAATAACGTTCATGCCATTACTGCACTGCGATCGCTGTAGATTTTTAGTAAGGCAACCTGTACTATTATGTATCGATTAGTTACAGTGAGAATAGTTGTATTTAGTTATGCATACCGAGTGCGATCGCCTATATGAAGGATGCTTCCCTACCATTGCCCTTACGTATAGCAGGTGCAAAAGAGCGATCGCTAACGCAGTAGATAATTCAATCATCTTCATCTAGCTTTACCTCTTGTCTTGTAATCGGGAAAGTAGCGATTCGTTGTAGTATATTGTATTATAGTAATATCTTGCGTGCCCCAACTCTTGGAGCCTACATACTAGTACGAGAGGAAAAGTAACACTGTCAAATACAGTGGGCGTGTGTGAACGGGGAGTACGAAGAACCTGGGAGGTAGGCTTAAAAGTAGCCATCCTTGAAAGAGTGTGTAACAACTCACCAGCGGAGTCCCTCTAGTAACTGAGAACACGTAATGCTCCACCAACTTGCACGCAGAATTTGATTAATTCGTAATGGGCTACGCCCCGCTACGCTAACGTAATTCGTAATTCGTAATTCGTAATTAAGAAAATCAGATTTTATAGGGTTGCATTGGTAGCCTTATTTTTGAAAATTGATATTAGTTATGACTAAAATATTTAAGCTAATCAACCAAATTGCGATTGCAGAAGCACAGTTACATACCACCCAATTCCTTGCACCCTGTGTCAAAGGTGGACGAGTTCGCACAAGGGTAGCTACGATGGTTTACACCTTCACGCCAAAGCCTAGTAAATTTCAAGGTTGGGGCATCTTTCAGCCTGTGAATGAGAAAACAGCAACGGTTATAGAAGAAGCAGACTTACCCCAAATTGCAGAATATCTGCAACACTTTCCCCAAATACGGCTGCGGTTAGCATACCAACTGCAAAAACACACTTGGTTAGCATACCCTGTAAATGAAGTAGATATGCGTCAACGGTTAAAGGTAGTTAAGCCGATCGCAGTGCATCTAGTAACTGAGGGTATAGCCTTTGAGCAAATCATTGCCCGATGGAATGGGCATTCTTGCTGGTTCGAGGAAGTAGATCGTCGTACCGATCCGGCAATTTCTGAAACTCTGCAATCTGCCGTCAAGCAACTCATTCCTGCTGAAGAATTACAGTTTAAAGGCATTACTCCAGAAATCCGCACAGTGTATGAATTAGCAACTCGGCGCATTGAGGGATTTACTCAACCCCAACAGGATGAAAAGCGATTGAGAAAGGCTTTGCAAATGGGTGGCGGTGAATTAAATCAATTCCACGATCGCAGCGATTACTGGACAGTCGATTGGACAACAGCTGATGGTGTTCGCCATAGTAGTGCGATCGCTAAAACTGACTTGACAGTTGTCAGTTCTGGCATTTGTCTGAGTGGACGCGATCGCGATTTTGACTTGCAATCCTTAGTAGGTGTAATGGAACACCAAGAGTATTAATTACGAATTAGAATTACGAATTATTATGAGTATCTTTTTTCATGAACAGCTTTACCGCACCAATGCTGTGATGACAAAGTTGAAGAACTATTCTGTAACAATTTGTGGGGCTGGAGCATTAGGAGCTAACATAGCTGAAAACTTAGCTCGGTCTGGTTTTGATAAACTTACAGTGATAGATCGCGATCGCATTGAGGAGCGTAACCTTTCGACTCAGCCTTACTACCGTTCTGATGTGGGAGCGTTCAAGGCGAAGATTTTGGCGAACAATTTATATCGAGCAATTGGTACTAAAGTTGATGCCAAAACAAAGGAATTGACACCAGCAAATACAAATCAATTACTTCAAGACAGCCAGCTAATTATCGATGTCTTTGACAATAGCGTGGCACGTCAAGCAGTGAAAGATTATGCTGAAAAATTAAGCGTACCCTGTCTTCATGCTGGACTATCAGCAGATTATGCAGAAGTGATTTGGAATGACGTTTATCGCGTTCCTTCCGAGGTTAATGATGATGTCTGTGATTATCCGTTGGCGCGAAATCTGGTGATGTTAACTGTGGCTGTGGCGTGTGAAGCGATCGTTTCATTCGTTGCCATAGCAGAACAGCGTAACTTCAGTATCACCCAGAAGGATCTGACTGTTCAATCTCTGTTTTTGTAGATTGCGTAGACCTTGTGATTTTGACGAGCAATTGACCATCAATCTGTCGAGAGCGTGTCAGAGAATGAAGTTGAGTTACCTGATAAACTGCACAACGCTGGCGATCGTGGATGTTGCACCGAGTCAATCTGCAACTTGTAGAACAAAGTAATGCCGCAACTCTTGGAGACGCTGCGCGAACGTTGATGGTTGAAAATTTAGTTTCAGGTGGAGAAGGGTGCTGGTGAAGTGAAATAATACCAATTTGAAAAAAGAATGCGACAAATAGACCATTTGTAGAGACGCGATTCATCGCGTCTTTACCCAAGGATGTGTTGCAATCATTAATTGAATTGGTATAAGTAGCGATCGCTCTCAAACTCGTTCCTACTTCTAACACTGCGCTGTTTCTACCAATATTTTTTGTCCGTATGGCGGTGATTATTTGCTGATCCGGTTCATAGACGAGCGCCACAAGGCCTGAACTGAAAGGAAGGTAGCGATCGCCATCTCCCAGTTGCTGACAGCTGCCGAAGTAAAAGTGCCAGCGTGTTCGCTGTGAGTGTGCCAGATCATTTAGTAAACTTCCGTTATCTCCCTACTCCCCTATATTGAGCAATTTCGCCATCGCCAACCGTTGCAGTTTACCGGTAGCACCACGAGGTAGTTGATCTAAAATGTGAACTTGTTTGGGAACTTTGAAGTCTGCCAGCATAGTTGCACAGTGAGCTAAAAGTTCTTTTTCGCCAGCTTCCGCTTTCAGAACCACAGCCGCGTGGATATCTTCTCCTAAAGATTTGTGGGGAACGGCAAAGGCTAAGGCTTCGGCGACGGCAGGATGGCGCAGCAAGACATTATCCACTTCTAAAGGAGAAATTTTTTCCCCACCCCGGTTAATCAATTCTTTAATTCGTCCAGTCAAGCGGAGGTAGCCCTCTGCATCCACTGCACCCTGATCTCCCGTGCGGAACCAACTCTTCACAAAAGCAGTGGCGTTAGCTTCTGGATTGTTTTCGTAGCCATCTATAACATTGGGTGCTTTTATCACCACCTCGCCCAAGCTTCCCTGAGATAATAGGTTGCCTTCAGAGTCCATAATGCCCACTTCCACACCGAAGCCATAACCTACAGTACCTGGTTTCCTGACTTTTGGCGGTATGGGATTGGTGGTCATTAAGTGAGATGCTTCAGTCATGCTGTAAGATTCCACCACAGGAGCATTCAGAGTTGCCTCTAACTGTTCAATGATAATTGGCGGCAAAGAAGCACTACTAGAGCGAATAAAACGAAAGCGGTTAGCTTTGACAATTTCTGGGTTGCGGCTAGCGCGTGCCAAAATTGTCTGGTGCATGGTTGGCGCTGCGGAGTACCAGGTGGGTTTGTAGGTATCTACCAGTTTCCAAAACTCCAAGGCATTAAAACCATTAGGACAAACTAATGTACCACCCGAAGCCAGAGTTGCCAGTAAACAGCCTACTAATCCGTGAACATGGAATAGGGGCATTAGGCAAAGTGTAGTATCAGCTGCTGTGAGTGAGTAAGCATTAATCAGGTTGCCAGATGAAGCGATTAAGTTGCGATGACGAATCGGCACACGCTTGGGACGACTGGTGGTACCGCTAGTGTGAAGAATCATCGCTATATCATCAGGGTTGGGGGCTGTGGGATTCGCGGATTCTGCTGGTTCTGAGCCTGTTTTGACTAATTCAAAGCTTAATGTACCATCAGTATTTATCTTGGCATTAATCAGCATCATATCGGGTGTGACACTAGCAATGGCTGCTTCTGGTTCCTCAGATAACGTAATCAGTGCTTTTGCTTGAGTATCTTGGTAGTAAAAGGCAAATTCTTCTTGTTTGTATTTGGGATTTAAGGGTGCAGCAGTGCCACATAAGGCAGCAGCCAAAAAGGTAATCGCCATTGGTGAACCATTAGTCATGGCAATGGCAATGCGTTCTCCCCGTTTCAATCCAAAGCTGTTGAGTTGAGATACCAGTCCAATAACATTCTCGCGTAATTGCTTATAGGTTAGCGATCGCCCTTCAGGTGCAACTAAGGCTGGATGATTGTCTTCCCCTACTAAAAGCTCAAATAAATTCATTAGTTTTTCTTACCTGTAAATACATGATTTAGCTTAAACAAAAAATTGTTACTTAGCTTTGAGTTATGAGAGAATGCTAGAATGCTGTTATTAACAACAATGTTTTAAATATTCTCATAACAATCCCTATGGCAGAATTTTGTTATGGAGATCATCCTGTAAAATCATAAAAGTGTACATTGAATAAATTTGTGGATCTGCGCTCAAATAAATAGAGTTATTAGAATTAATTCTCAAAATGCTCTTGGAGTAGGCATTTGGATATAAACTAGAAGAAATTCGTTCAATAGTTTATATAAAATAGCCTTGTACTAAATTCCCAAAACATATTAATAGCAATTATGAGTCCCATAAAAATTACTATGTTGGGCGAAAGCTTAGAGCGCCAAGGTGGAATAGTTTCTGTGGAAAAGCTCATTCTTGAAGAAACTACCTCTGATATTCAAATTAAACACATTACGACTTTACCGAATGGTTCTACTATCCATAAAGTGTTAGTGTTTTTGCAAGCAATAGGTGAGTTGTTTTGGAATTTATTAAACCAAAGAGCTGACCTAATACACATCCATGTTTCAGATAGAGGTAGCGCTTTCCGTCATTCAATCACTACTCTGATTGGTTGGCTATTTCAAAAACCAGTAATTATTCATACTCATAGTGCTGATTTTCATTTGTTTTACTCTAAACTACCTCAATTTCTTCAGCAGTGGCTAAGTTGGTCGTTTTGTAAATGTACCCGTTTTATTGTTTTATCAGATAGCTGGAAAAATTTTTACATTGAGAATCTTGGTTTGAAGCCAGAGCAAGTTATTGTTCTCCCTAACCCAGTCAAAATTCCTGCACAAATTCCACAGCGGATAGATTCTAAACAGATATTTTTCTTATTTTTAGGGCGCATTGGTGAGCGCAAAGGTGCTTTTGATTTAATTAAAGCATTTGCTTCTATGCCTGTTGCTCAACAAAGTCAAGCCAAGTTAGTTATAGCGGGGGATGGAGATGTAGAACAAGCTCGTAGTTTGCTCCCAACTCTAAATCTTAT
This sequence comes from Nostoc sp. JL23, assembly GCF_017115065.1. Classification (NCBI taxonomy): domain Bacteria; kingdom Bacillati; phylum Cyanobacteriota; class Cyanophyceae; order Nostocales; family Nostocaceae; genus Nostoc; species Nostoc sp. JL23. The sequence goes on along the minus strand of NZ_JABXKN010000121.1, from coordinate 20,990 downwards.
TGACTACATCACTATTCTTGATTGGGTAGATCAAGAAAAACGCGACCACCTTTTAACTAAAGCGGATGTCTTTGTGTTACCTTCCTACAACGAAGGTCTGCCTATGGCACTACTAGAGGCAATGAGTTGGGGTTTAGCAGTTATCACTACCGCAGTGGGAGGAATACCCGAAATAGTTACTCAAAACCAAAATGGTTTATTAGTTAATCCGGGGAATATTCAACAATTGTCAGAGGCAATGCAATCCTTAATTGCAGACGAAAATCTGAGAATATCTTTGGGAAATAATGCACGAGTCAGAGTTCAACACTTGGACATAAACAATTATCTTACATCTTTAAGATGCATTTATACAGCAGTTATCAATTGAGAGCCATCTTAAAATAGGTTTAAGTAGCTTACATTATGTATTAAGTACCAAGCTTCAAAACGACACAATTCATTCTGTATAAGGATAATAGGAGTTTAAAAAGTATTGATTTAATATTAGGAAAAATCAAGGAAACGGTAAAGGTATTATTCTTTTCTTGTTCAGATTATTCTAAAGTTGGTATACTGTCTAATAAGTGAGGGAGGAGCAGAAATGAAAACTTTTCCGGAAGTGAAATTGTTTGATACAAGATTCCATAAAGTTAAAGTACAAGAATTAGTTGATTATTTAGTAGAAGCAGCAAAAAGCCAAAGAAAGACAGTTGTAGGGCATGTGAACATCAGAGCAATGAATTTCGCTTATGAAAAGTCTTGGTATCGAGATTTTTTGAATAAGGCGGATTTAGTATTTTGTGACGGATTTGGTGTAGTAGTAGGAGCTAGATTCAACGGTTATTCAATGCAATCTGCACATCGAATGACAGCACCAGATTACATCGAAGATTTAGCATTAAAGTGTGAGAAAGAAAACCTTTCTTTATTTTTGTTAGCTGGAAAACCTGGCGTAGTAGATAAGGCAATTACTAAGTTAGGATCAATTGCGCCTAATTTACGCGTACAGGGACATCATGGTTATTTTGATAAATCAGGAAAAGAGAATGATTTGGTAATAAAAAAAATTAATAAATTTCAACCAGATATTTTATATATTGGTTTTGGTATGCCATTGCAGGAACGCTGGATTTTAGATAACTTCAATAAAATTGAAACTACTGTATTTTTACCTTTAGGTGCTTGTCTAGATTTTTATACTGACTCTATATATCGCGGGCCACGTTGGCTGACTGATAATGGTCTGGAGTGGTTAACACGCTTAATTACTGAACCTACTCGTCTAGCAGACCGTTATATTGTAGGCATTCCATTATTTTTTTATCGTGTAGTTAAACAGCGAATCACTCAAGGAATGATAACAAATCGCTAAATAAATTTTTTTTAAATTTCGCATTTGTTATGACCATGACTGTCAAAAAGTGGCCAATTGTTTCCCCTACCTCTGCTGTCAAGACTAGAATTAGAATTGATGTGACATTCTCCTAGTAGCCAAAGTGCCAGACTCTCTGCCATTAAGCGATCGCTATCTTGCCTTAATCGATGAAATTGTCGAAACCACCCTCAAGGGCAAAATTAGCTCTGTAGAACAAGTGTATCAAATGCTTCTTAAAGGAATTACTTCCGGTACAGGGGAAGTATTTGAGTTAGCTTTGAGCGATCGCCTGAATTCCCTCCAAAGCCAAGTAGATAGCGAAAAAGACGAACTCAAGAAAGCCAAGGCGACTCGCAGTTTGAGAGCCATTAAGACGATTCAAAGTCAATGGCAACGCTGGCAAGAGCAAAATAAAGCCACAGAAGCGATCGCCTCCGCAGCTACAGAAATCACCACAGCCACTGCTGCCGAGCGTCTAGCGACATTTATCCGGGTTACTGACCCAAATCAGAAGTATCCGCTAAATTTACAACAGTTACAGCAGTTATCAAAGGCATTGCAGCAATTTGCTCAGGCAGATTCTGATTTAGAACAATTTTCCGAAGGGATTACCCGTGGTTTAGCTTCTTGGCAGCGATTGCAAGACAACTTGCTCAGTTGGATGTACGAGCAAAAAGAATCTTTGGGATTTGGCGGCGTACCGGGAGAAAGTGGTCCTTGGGCAAGTTGGGCTAAACAACTCAATAGTGAGTTACCCAAAACACTACTTCGCACCTTAGCTAGGGAAGAATCTGCAATAGAGTTTACCGAGCGACAACGGGGAATCACCCTCAGAGATTGGGTGGAAATGGCATTGATTTTACAGTTCTTACAACGGGGACTAATTAACTGGTTTGACCAACAAGCTTACGATGTTAAAGCGGGGCCAAAGTTGTCCATTTCCACTTTTTTGACCTTTGCAGTGATTTGGAGTCAGTTAGCAAGTGGCTTTAGGAGCATTGGGACAGTATATAGCGATGCCTGTTCTCAAATCATGCTTCAGATTTTGCGAACCTTTGCCCAGCGTCCGTATTTTCCCTTTTATGGCGGGATTTTTGCCTCTTTTACTGGCACTTATTTACGAGATGCCCTAGATTATTTAGATGAACCGCTACGACGAGGCGAGGGAACCCAGGAAAAAGCGCGGATTTTGACACTTTTAGGCTATTCTCAGCGTGCTTTGGGACAATACCAGCGCTCAATTGATTTTCATCAGCAGGCGTTAGAGATAGCCAGGAATGCAGGCGATCGCACCTGTGAAATTGCCAATCTCAATCACCTCAGCCGTACCTACGTGCAACAACAAAATTATGCTGAGGCAATTAACTACAGTCAACGAGCATTAATACTAAGTCGGCAAGCAGGCGATAGGACAGGAGAAGCAAATGCGCTAGTAAATTTAGGTTACAGCGAAGTCATGCAAGCTCAGGAATTGGAAAACTTAGAACCCGAAACCTATGAAGCTGCAATTAATTATTTGGAACAAGGTTTAAAATTATCAGAAAAATTAGGCGATCTTCAAAGTAAAGCCTTATGTGTCAGCAGCTTAGGAATTGCCTATCTAGTAATTGGAGAACACCAAACCGCAATTAAATATCTTGAAGATGGCTTTAAAACAGCGCAAGTTTCCGGTGATTTGTATCTCCAAGGGCGGAACTTAGCTTATTTAGCAGAAGCCTATTATCATCTGCAAAATTCCGAAAAAACTGTTTATACAGGCTGCTTGGGAATGTATCTTTTAGAGCAAATTGCTTCTAATGAGTGGCGTCAAGCAGCAGGGTTACTGACAATTTTGCAGGGACAAATCGGAGTAGAAGCTTTCCAAAAGTTCTTACAGCAACATCGCCCGAAAATTATTGCGATTATTGGTGTGGATGGGTACGATCACATTCCACAATTGTTAGAAGAATATAAGGGAGATATGTGAGAAGGCAGGAGGCAGAAGCCAGGAGGCAGGAGGTAAACCCCATACAAAAAATATATTTTCTTCGTCCTGGTTCCTGTCCTTTGTTTTTATCTGGTAAAAACCGTGCGATCGCTCCACAGCTTAACAAATCGCAACAGTATCCTCAAGTATATTTTCTAGCAGAACTCCATATTTAGCTTGCTTATTTAAATGAATTGTGGTAGTTTCGTTGTAGATAAAACTACTGTAATTTGATTGACTTACCGTATTTTATTTGATAGTATCACTACTCTAGTTAGAAATTTGTTGTCACTAGGTAGTTTAAAAGCTGATATCAGGTAATTAGTAACGTATTTACGGTTATTAGCCAAAAGTTATTTGTAGCATTGTCCACTGGACATGATTGAACAATACGTATTTGCAGCGATAAAAGCTGCGTAGGCGCAGCCCGTCGTAGACATCGCTCACAGAGCCATAACCATAAATCCTTTGTTGTCTCGCTAGTTTAATGGTGAAGCGATGTCTATCGATAAACCTTGAGGCTTTTAGCAGCAGTGAGGCAGCACTGTAGGTCTACCCAATCCATACGTAGGAGTTGAAAATTATGGTGCAAACTTCTCTCGTCCGCCCCAGCAATCCCTTTCAGCCACCAACCTTCGTTTCCATTGAATCAGAGCGTCGCCATCGTCAAGAACGCTTGGCAGCAGCCTTTCGGGTATTTGCGCGTTTGGGTTTTGCTCAAGGATTGGCAGGACATATCACTGCCCGCGATCCCGAACTTACCGATCATTTTTGGGTAAATCCCTTTGGGATACATTTCAGTCGCATTCGGGTATCAGACCTGATACTAGTGAATAGTGAAGGTCAGGTAGTCCAAGGTGAAGGCAAAGTTAGTCAAGCAGCATTTGCCATTCACTCTCAAATCCACGAAGCCCGCCCTGATGTCATTGCAGCGGCTCATGCCCATTCCTTCTATGGCAAAACTTGGTCATCTTTAGGTCGATTGCTCGATCCGATTACCCAAGATTCCTGCGCTTTTTACCAAGATCATGCTCTATTTGATGATTTTACAGGCATTGTCTTAGAGACAAGCGAAGGAAAACGCATTGCTCACGCACTAGGCGATCGCAAAGCTGCGATTTTACGCAACCACGGAATATTGACCGTGGGACACAGTGTGGACGAAGCAGCTTGGTGGTACATCAGGTTAGAGGATACGGCTAAGGCGCAATTACTAGCAGAAGCCGTAGGAAAACCCATCCTGATTGACCACGACATCGCCTTAAAGATCCAACAACGCGGTGGTACTCACCAAGCAGGCTGGGGTGGATTCCAGTATTTATGGGACGAAATTACCCACGAGCAACCAGATTTGTTTGATTGATTAGGGAATGGGGCATTGGGCATTGGGCATTGGGCATTGGTCAATAATCAATAGTTCTTCTTCCCCTGCTTCCCCTGCCTCCCCTGCTCTCTACTCCCACTCCCCAACACTTTCAGGAGAATTAATTATGCCAATTGAATTTATTGGATTGATTCGGACAAAACCAACTTCGGAATTAAATAGTGCATCAGGTGGTCTGGGCGATGACATCATTGATACAGCTTATGTACGTGAATTTGCCAAAGCCCATGAAGAAGGAGGCTTTGACAAAGTATTGATTGGCTATAGTTCTAGTAGCCCTGATGGTTTGACTGTTGCTAGTTTCGCTGCTTCCGCAACCGAGCGATTGGGCTTTTTAATTGCTCATCGTCCGGGTTTTGTCGCACCGACTCTGGCAGCTCGCAAAGCAGCTACCCTTGACCATTTTACCAACGGTCGGATCGCAATACATATCATTACTGGTGGCAGTGATACCGATCAACAAAGAGATGGCGACTGGCTAGATCATGACAGCCGTTACCGTCGCACCGATGAATATTTAGAAATTGTTCGTCGCGTCTGGACAAGCGACACTCCCTTTGATTACGAAGGTGAATTTTACCGCATCAAAGCTGCTTTCTCTGCGCTCAAGCCGCTGCAAAAGCCCCACATCCCGCTTTACTTTGGTGGTGCATCTGGGCCAGCCGTACAGGTAGGAGCCAAACACAGTAATGTCTATGCCTTGTGGGGTGAGCCAATTGCCGCAGTTAAAGAACGAATTGCAGAGGTGCGTGCTGCCTTACCACCCGGTCGTTCCATTAGTTTCAGCGTCTCTCTGCGACCGATTCTTGGTGCTACAGAACAAGAGGCTTGGGAGAAAGCACATAACATTTTAGCGCGAATTCAAGAGTTGCGAGGAGGCGCAAAATTAGCTGCCCCAGCTAGACCCCAAGCCGTAGGATCGCAACGTCTGCTGGATTTTGCCGCCAAAAATGATATTTATGACAAGCGTCTATGGACACCGATCGCCGCAGCTACTGGTGCGGCAGGTAACACTACTGCTCTAGTGGGTACACCAGAACAAGTAGCAGAGGCTTTGGTTGATTATTACGATGCAGGTGTGACTACCTTGTTGATCCGGGGTTTTGATCCTTTAGAGGATGCGATCGCTTATGGGCGTAATGTCATTCCTTTAGTACGTGCAGAAGTCGCACGACGAGAACGGCAAACAGTTGGAGTCGGTGTTTAGCGATCGATCCAACGGCTCACTGCTGGCAGTTGCGTAGAGAACCATAGCGCACCTAAGGTACTCAGACTGCCACAGACAATCAAGGCATTAGTCGCACCAAAATTATGTGCCAAAGTTCCAGCCAACAGATTCCCAAAGGGCATCATACCCACCATTGCTAGGGCATAAAAACTCATCACCCGTCCGCGCTTATCTTCGGCAACTAGGGTTTGGATAATCATATTACTACTGGTAATCAGGAGGATGGAAAAGCAGCCTGTAAACACCAGTATGATTATGGATAATCCAACTTGACGCGATAGTGAGAAGGAAATCAGACTTATCCCAATCAAGACTTGAGCGACTACAATCAAACGTTCTAAGCCCGCAATCCCTCGCCTAACACTCAGATACAAACAAGCAAACAATGAGCCAATGGGCGCTGAGGTGCTGAGTTGAGCCATCGTAGTTGCATCCCCATTTAAAATCTTCGCGGCAAAGACGGGCATGAGCGCGACATGAGACATCCCGACTAAACCTTGTAATGCCAGTATTAATAAAATCGCTCTAATCGGCTGGAATTTGGAGACATATTCAAAGCCCTCCCGCAATTTCTGCAAAGTATCACTAAGGCTCGTCAGGGTCTGCATGGGTTTGACTTTCAGCCGCATCGCTAGCAGGGTAAAGATGGCAGGGATATAGCTGAGGGTATCGTAGAGAAAACAATATTTCACCCCTAGCGTCGCAATCAAAATCCCGCCCATAGCCGGTCCCAATACCAGCGAGGAACTTAACATCACTGAATTCAAGGCGATCGCATTACTCCAATCGGCGCGATCGTCTACGGTTTCGGTGACGATTGTATGACGCACGGGCATATCTAATCCCTTGAGGAAACCATTGAGAACGCTCAGTACCAATAGGATGGGAAACGTAATCCAATTTGTAAAGGTAAGAATCGTTAAAGTCAGGGAAACGCTAATTCCCAATATCTGCACCAGCATTAACAAGTCACGACGACTCCAGCGATCGGACAATACGCCCGAAAAGGGAATCACTAATAACGTCGGTAAAAATTGCACAAACCCTGAAATTCCCAACAACCAAGCCGATTGAGTCAATTCGTATACCAGCCAAGGAATAGTTAACTGCTGGGTCATAAATGTCCCAGACATTGATAGTAACTGTCCCCCAAAAAACAGCCGAAAGTTACGCCAGCGAAAGGCGGGTAAATGCTGGTAAATGATATTACTTACGCGATCGCCTAATTGTCTATTCCAAATTTTCATCAGGAAAGTTTTATTGTGTTTTACTAAGTATTAGTTGACCTAATACTTAGCTTATCTAATAATATATAGGATAATTGCGTAGTTTATCGCCGCAGGCATCGCGTCTGGTTTTGTAGCAAGCTTGCTGATTCAAAGGTTAAGCCTTGTTCCTAACGGCATCTGGTGTAATCGCTGCATACTGCTGGGCAGTTAAGGTTGCTCCTTTAACATCAACTTGTTTTGGCACAACTTTCAGTTCATACAAAAGATCCGCAACCTTTTGTTGAGCGCTAATTACTTCCTCAGTAATTGGTCTCATGTCATATTTTCTTCTCGTCAGCGCCAATTCCATAGTATCGACATCAGTGTTGACCTTCGGCGCGAGGATTTCGGCAGCAGCCCGCCTGTTTTTGTTTGCCCACTGCCCAACTTGGTAGTACTCTGACAAAATTGCTTTCAAGAGTTCACTATTATTAATTGCAAAATCTCGTGAAGCTAGGTAATAAGCTCCTGGCGTCTTAATTCCTTGGGCGTCTCGTAAGACCCGAATCGTGCCTTCCCGTTGCAGCTTGATCAGACTAGGATCGCTTTCTACAAAGGCATCAACCGTGTTATTCAAAAATGCTGCTCTTCCATCTGCAATGGGTAGATTCACTGAATCAATATCACTGATTTTTAGCCCTACCTCTTCAAACGCTTTCACCACAAAAAACGTCTGAGCCGTCCCTCTAGAATAAGCAACTTTTTTACCTTTAAGACCTGCCAATGTTTGGATTGGAGAATCCTTTAGCACAACAATTGCGGAACCTTCTCCAGTACCTGGCGGCGTATTAACTACATAAATCAGATTAGTACCAGCTGCCTGAGCAAAAATGGGTGGCGTTTCGCCAGCAGGCCCAAGGTCAATGCTACCCACATTTAAGGCTTCCAATAATGGAGGCCCAGACACAAATTGCGACCAAGTAACACCTATGCCTTGAGGAGCCAAGCGTTTTTCGATCGCGCCTTTTTCGTGTGTTAGATCCCCTGAAACTTGGTAGCCAAGTCGAACCAACTTGGTACTGGCTTTATTGTTACTAGTGGCATTAGCACTCAAGGTTGTGTTGTTGTTATTGCCTGTGCTGCCGTTGTTTGTTCCACAACTGACTAAGGCAGTAAAAGACATTAATCCATAAAAAGTGTAAAGTAAATCACGCCTGGATATTGAGTGCTTTCCAATTTGCAGTCTGACCATAGCTTTCTATCTCATCTTGACGCTGATACCGTGGGAGCAAAATCTCTGCAAGCTGACCGAATCGATTAGAGCTTCTATCCCTGCTAAGAAGGCTAGATCCAATCGCATCTAGTGGTGTCAAAACTTTACTCCCCCTCAGCTCTCTAAAGTGGAGAAGGAAAGGGGGATTAAATTTTTGTATCTGAAAGAATTCACAACTTTTAGCTAGCTGAACTTTAGAAAGGACGGCTGCCTCGAATGCTAACCCGCTTCAAAACACGGGTTGCGTTGGAATTAAATTCGGGGCGATAGTGAGCCGTAGCCTGGTTGTCCCAATAAAGCAGGTCGCCCTTGCTCCAGTGGTGTTGATAAACAAAGTGGGGTTGCTTAATGTGTTCCCGCAACCGCTCAATTAGCTTTGCCCCTTCCACTGGGTCGTAATCAACAATATCTACCTCGCTAGCGGCATTTAGGAAGAGAACTTTCTTGCCAGTATCTGGGTGAGTGCGAACCAAAGGATGGGTTGCAACTCGTTCACCGGGTTCAACGGAACGACCGGCTGCATAGCTAGGCTCAGGATACTCATCCCGATACTTGCCATAGAAATTAAAATGGCGCAACTGCAAACCAGCAATCTGCTTTTTAGTAGCATCATCTAGTTCTTCGTAAGCTTGAATCAAATTCACCCAATAGGTATCAGGGCCATTTTCAGGCAGTTCTACCCCATATAAAAATGAACCGCTAGATGGTGTAGGCAACCAGTCATGATCGATATGGGGTAAAAGTTTACGATAGTTGGGTGCAATATTGACGGAACTTTCTTCAGAGGCAGCATTTGCAAGGGTAAGAACAAGAGGCGGCAGGTACGGCTCGGTTTCTCCTTTGCGGATATAGGCAGGCTGTTGGAGAATGTCGCCAAAGTAATTCGCAAACGCTAATAATTGGTCGTCAGTCAATTGTTGATTTTTGAAGATGAGGATGTGACGATCGCGCCACGCCTGCTTGAGTTGCAAGATTACTTCTGGTTCTGCTGCAATACTGGCGTCAACACCAGTAACAACTGCTCCTAAAGCTGCTCCAGTAGGCGTAATCTCAATTCGTGTTGCAGTAAATGTCATAAAAATTTCTCCTTGTACTTTGTAGTTGGTAAGGAAGCGATGGTAGTTTTCAATATAATACACTAAACCGATAGATTTACAGTAGTATGCAATGACTATATTTTTAGACTGCTGGAATCAAAGCAGAAATACTCAGTAAAATAAATGTATAGTAGGATGATTCGGTTAAATTACGCGATTGCGTTCCGCCCACCATAGGCGATCGCACATTGCAGAACCTGAGTAATTTTCCTTTCCTTACTCAAAGAAGTCCTGCTGATTCATATAATCGTTTGAGCATTGCTGAAATCTTCGTACCATAATCCAAATCTGCTGACCACCGCCCTGATAGCTGATCGATTAATGGCGCAATCCCGCGTGTGACAAAACGAAACCTTGGATCTACGACTTCTTGTACCAAAGGTTCTAAACTGGCGTAAGCTTTCAAATGTTGGATGTGCGCCCTGACTCCAATCCTGGCACTTGGAAAAGATGCAGCCTCCGAACCGCCACCGATCGCACCTAAGCCTGCAAAGTTATTTTGCTCAGGTCTAATATCGCCACCAAACCGTAAAAATCCAGTTTCTACACACATTTGGCAAAAGGCAATATCATAGTTCACTCCTTCTATACCTGCTTCTTCCCGATAAAGTTTGGGGATGTCAGGAAACTTTGTTAAGGCATTTTCATTATTGTTTCTGAGGAATAATTGTAACTGTACTTCGGAAGTATTACCGTTTGACATTACCCGTGAAAATTGACCAGGGCAAACCACCAAATTCGAGCGTAAGCTAACAGTACGCGTTGCAGCATCCCAACTGACCGCAACATTAAAATCTCGTAGTTCGATCGCTTTGACATAAACTATTTTGTGATAGGTAATTTTATTGACATTAGCTGCTTTTGAAAGGTCAATTCGTAGAAGGTCTACTAAATCAATGGGGATGTAAGCATTACCATTAACTAAAACTCCTTGTTCTGTGTAACTTTGTCCATTAATATTAATATTAATAGGTGGATAATTTGCTTCTACAGGAGTTCCAGGAGTGGGGTCAATTACACGACTCCAAGTTACCAATCCATCAACAATTCCCAAAGCAAAATCGCGGCGACGAGTTTGTAGCAAAGCCCGATCTTCTGGATTGCTGAGAAACCCCACTTGCATTACCAAAGCTGGCAGCGTTGTCTGACGACAGAATGCTAAACTACCCAATCCACTATCTGTATCTGGTTTGACTCCCCGATTCGGTAATTGGGGTACGCGGCGCAACAATCCCACTAGTAGCTGTTCAGCATTGCTCTTGCGATCGCTATTATTAGCAATGTAGAAAACGCTAGCCCCACGCACAGAAGGGCTGTTAGCCGCATTAGCTGCAATTTCTAGGGCGACATCACCCCGGCGGCCGCGAGAATTGATCCAGGAGATAGTTTGGGCGGCACTCAAGTCATCAGGAACCGCTAAAATTTCCAAACTCCGCGCCCTTAGTTCCGTGACAATCAAATCCCGCAGCAGAATCATTTCTTTTGCTTCACTCGTACCACCTGCGATCGCACCTTGATCTATTCCTCCCGCTTCTTTGCCTCCATGAGCTGCTGATATAAAAATACGCCCCATTTTCAGTATTTCCTCTGATAAAATTAAGTCTAAGCAATTGTATACATCATTCTTGGTTTGGCAACAAGAATATAATAGCTATCAGAAGTCTAAAGTCATTTGTCCTTTGGTATTTCTCCAAAGTTCATGACCAATGACCAATGACCAATGACTAATAACAAAGCCATGCAAATCCCCCGCTTGCACCCAGACACAATTGAGGAAGTTAAACTACGGGCTGATATTGTAGATGTCGTCTCGGAATACGTAGTTTTACGCAAACGAGGAAAGGATTTTGTCGGTTTGTGCCCCTTCCATGATGAGAAATCTCCCAGTTTCACTGTTAGTCAAACCAAGCAAATGTACTATTGCTTTGGCTGTCAAGCCGGAGGAAATGCCATTAAGTTTGTCATGGAATTGGGAAAGCGTTCTTTTGCTGATGTGGTACTGGATTTAGCACGGCGTTACCAAGTACCTGTGCAAACTCTCGAACCCGAACAACGCCAAGAATTACAGCGTCAGCTATCTTTGCGCGAGCAGTTATATGAAGTTCTGGCTTCTTCAGCACAGTTTTATCAACACGCCTTGAGACAATCCCAAGGACAAAAGGCACTTCAATATTTGCAATCTAACCGTCAACTTAAAGAAGAAACTATACAGCAATTTGGTTTAGGTTATGCTCCCGCAGGTTGGGAAACTCTCTATCGTTATCTAGTGGAAGATAAACATTACCCAGTGCAAATACTGGAAAAAGCGGGATTGATTAAGCCACGCCGAGAAGGGGGTGGGTATTATGATGTATTTCGCGATCGCTTGATGATTCCCATCCGCGATGTCCAAGGACGCGTCATTGCCTTTGGTGGTAGAACTCTGACTGATGAACAGCCTAAATATCTGAATTCACCCGAAACCGAACTTTTTAGTAAAGGTAAAACCTTATTTGCCCTCGATCAAGCCAAAGGTGGGATTTCCCAACTCAATCAAGCCGTGGTGGTAGAGGGATATTTTGATGCGATCGCTCTCCACGCTGCTGGTATTAATAACGCCGTCGCCTCACTTGGTACAGCCTTAAGCTTAGAACAAGTCCGGTTAATATTACGCTACACCGAATCGAAACAATTAGTACTCAACTTTGATGCTGATAAAGCTGGAACCAATGCAACCGAACGGGCGATTGGTGAAATTGCCGAATTAGCATACAAGGGCGAAGTTCAGCTAAAAATTCTCAATTTACCTGATGGCAAAGATGCTGATGAATACTTGCATAGTCACACTCCAGAAGATTATGGAGAACTGCTAAAAAATGCGCCACTTTGGCTAGACTGGCAGATTCAGCAAATTATTCAAGACCGAGATTTGAAACAGGCTACTGATTTTCAACAAGTAACTCAGCAAATAGTCAAATTACTTAAAAATATAGCTAACAGCGATACACGCAACTATTACGTTTCCTACTGTGCAGAAATACTCAGTTTAGGAGATACCAGACTTATACCCCTAAGAGTCGAAAATCTGTTAACTCAAATTGCTCCGGCTGCGGCTACATATTCTAAGCCCGTATCAGCGAAGAAAGCATGGGGAGGTGGCAAATCCCCACTCTCCATTTCCAACTCCCCACTCCCGACGGAACGCAGCCTTTTAGAACACGCAGAGGCATTATTACTACGAATTTACTTGCATTGTCCCGAACAGCGTCAAATGATTGTTGACGAACTAGAGGAGCGAGATTTGCAATTTAGCCTTTCCCACCATCGATTTTTATGGCAACAGATTTTAGAAATTTCATCCGGTGATGGAGAGACGCAAAACTTTGCATCTCTACCAAATTTAATTTCCCGTCTCCAAGATCGGTTCTTAGAATTTGACAGCGAGATCGGGTTAATTTCCCATTTATTTCATGTGGATGAAAAAAACCAAAAAGAAATACTGCGGACTCCGCAAGTAGTTCAAGCTGCGATCGCTTGTATGGATTTAGTGATGCTTGAAAAACGCTATCGTCACTTTTTGGAACTATGGCAACAAACCGATCCAGAAGCTGAACCAGAGCGGTATCAATATTATTATCAGGCTTTCTACACTGAAAAAATCAAGCTTCAACAAATAGACCGACAACGCTTATTTTCCATCACGGAGTTATTGTAGCCTTGCACCCCTACGACAGATATGGTTCAAATACATGAAAACTGCTGTCTTGACAAAATTAGGACTTACGCATGAGTTACGGAATAACGAACCGCAGAGGCACAGAGGGCGCAGAGAAATCAGAGTTTGAGAGATATTTTGCGTAAGTCCTAAAAATTTCATCCTTGCGGTTTTCAACAGCCATGCGACTTCTAAAGTGGTTGTATCCCCAGCAAATCTGGTAAATCCAGAGAGGCGAGGTGTTGATAAGCTCGATTTATAACCCGCCTACCTCTAAGAAAGCCTGTATTAGCTCCAGGACAAATATACTGAAGAGTTTCTGGTGTAAAACGTTCTAACAATAATCGAATGCTCTGAATTTGCCTTGGCCAGTGAAAGGTTTTAGCTGTCCGTAATGGTACTGCTTGACCGTACTGGTTAGGGAGTAAATGGCGACCAGAAAATAATATACCTCCAAGTTCACTGTAGTAGAAACAAGATGAGCCGGGAGAATGCCCTGATGTCCAAATTACTTGTGTTTCAGCATCAAGAGTAAATTCTTGTCTAAAGGTAGTTACGGTTAAGCCTGGTAATAAATACGCTTCTTGCTCTTGAATCAGCACCTCGCAGCCAAAGGCTTGCTGAAATTCAGCAGTCTTGCCAATAGCACCGCGATGGGTGAGAAATAACCAACGCACGCCTCCATGCGATCGCAAAAAATCTTGATTTGTTTTTTCTAGTGCAGGGCAATCTATTAGGATATTGCCTTCATTTCTTACAATAAAATAAGAGGTTCCCCCTAATGTGTCCCGATTGGGTGGAAAGGCAAAAATGCTCTCTTGTGCGAAGTCCGATTGCAGAGAACCTCCGCTGAGTACTTCGTCAGAGAAGACAGCCCGTGGTGGCTTAGTTGTATGACTTGGCTGTTGAGGTAAAGGACACATAATCAAAGAACCGAAACTGAGGAGTTGTGGACAATTTGATTACAGTGCGGAAATTCTCAAGAATTGAAACTTGAGCGTTAACCAGCACTGTTAACCATTGTGAAGAAAATTGGGATTTGAGGTCTGCCTTGTAGTTAATGCTATGGTGCTGAAGCTACTGGTGGGGCGTTTTGTCAAAATTACTGAAGAGAACATGGCATTTTGGTTTCTGTTTATCCTCCTGCTGGGGCTAGCTACTTATCTAATGGTGCAGCGCAGCGTTGCTCACATCACCCGCACACCAGTATGGTTGTTGTGGCTGGTTTTAATGACACCAGCATTTCTGTTGAGTGGATGGACGCTAATCTACGGGGCGAAACAACCTCCACCACCAGGGCTGATCCTCTGGTCGGTATTTGTCTGCACAGTCTTGTACTGGATGTTGTTTCAATGGGGGCGTCAACTACCAAGAGATACAACACAGATAGACGAAGCCCAAACCCCAGCTTCAGAATCACAACCAACTATCCAGCCTACCCCAGAACCAATAGTGCGTCCCATTGAACTAGCCGAAGAAACTCAACTGCGAAATTGTTTTCCTTGGTCTGTATACTACGTTCAAAATATTGAGTATCGTCCACAATCTGTGATTTGCCGGGGTCAGTTGCGAACTAAAGCCAGCAACGCTTACCAGCAGATTAAGACTAATATTGAAGCACAATTTGGCGATCGCTTCTTGCTGATTTTTCAAGAAGGCTTCAATGGCAAACCTTTCTTTGTCCTGGTTCCCAACACTCAAGCTGCTGCTAAACAGACAGATACACCACGACGTAAGCAGGAACGATTAACTCGTCCAGGATTAGCGCTGATGCTGCTAGTAGCTACTTTGATCACTACTACCTTGGTGGGACTGGAAAATGCTGGTGTTACTCTGCCGCCTATCTGGGATATTGGATCTTTGTTCAAGCTTTTATCTAACCCAGATGTCCTATTTAAGGGATTGCCTTATGCTTTAGGACTGATGGCTATTTTGGGCACTCACGAACTTGGGCATTATTTGACAGCTAAATTTTACAAGATTCGCTCGACGTTGCCTTACTTTATTCCCGTGCCTTTCTTTTTGGGAACATTTGGCGCATTTATTCAGATGCGTAGTCCCATTCCTAACCGCAAAGCTTTATTTGATATTAGTATTGCTGGGCCAATTGCAGGTTTTGTTATTACCTTGCCATTACTAATATGGGGTTTGGCTCATTCTGATGTGGTTTCCCTGAGTGAAAAAACCCGACTTTTAAATCCTGATGCCCTCAATCCCAAGTATTCAATTTTACTGGCTATACTCTCGAAGTTAGCTTTAGGAAGTCAGTTAACAGCAAAATCAGCCCTCGATTTGCATCCAGTTGCAGTAGCAGGTTTCTTAGGACTAATTGTCACAGCGTTAAATTTAATGCCTGTGGGACAATTAGATGGAGGTCACATTGTCCATGCGATGTTTGGACAACGAACTGCGATCGTAATTGGTCAAATTGCTCGCGTGTTGTTGCTATTACTTTCTTTAGTTAGGGAAGAATTTTTGGTGTGGGCGATTATCTTATTATTTATGCCGTTGATTGATGAACCTGCACTGAATGATGTCACTGAATTGGATAACAAACGTGACGTTTGGGGGTTACTGGCAATGGCTTTGTTGATTGTAATTATTCTGCCATTACCACAGGCGATCGCTAACTTTTTGCAAATTTAAAAAGTAAACATATCAGCGATCGCGTTCTCAAGCTTTATCGTTTTGCTAATTCTGGAGTCCGCCCCTTTAAGCCAATCATTAATTTCAGCATAAATACTTTTAATATAGGTACTCGCTGCAAGAACCATAAACCCAAGCGACGAACCACCACCACAGGGAAGAAATTATTAGAGAACATCCGATCTAACAAATCGGTGAAACCTAAAATTGTCAGATTCTCTAGCTTGCGCCAGCGTTCATAACTTTTGAGAATCTGAATGTCACCAATATCTTTACCCGCCTTGTGCGCTGCTTGAATTACTTGCGCCAAAGCTGCTGCATCCCGAATACCCAAATTTAAACCTTGTCCGCCGACGGGATGGCAATTGTGCGCCGCATCACCAATTAACGCTAGTCGCGGGAGAACGTAGCGATCGCTTTGCATGAGTTGTACCTGAAAAACAAAGCGATCGCCTAGTAATTCCAGTTTCCCCATCTGATCGCCATAGCGGCGGGTTAGTTCTGCCAAAAATTGCTCATCATTTAAAGCACATAAAGCTTTTGCTTCTTCATGGGGCGCTGTCCAGACGATGCGGCAACGGTTCCCCGGCAAAGGTAAAATCGCAAAGGGGCCGCTAGACCAAAATCTTTCGTAAGCGGTGTTATTGTGGGGTTTTTCTGGTTTGACAAATGCCACAATGCAAGATTGCCAATATTTCCAGCCAGAGGTTTTGATTCCAGCAGCTTGCCGAATTGGCGATCGCGATCCATCTGCTGCTACAACTAATTTGCTGCGAACTGTTCTTAGTTGATCGGCAACTTTAATATCTATGGCGACTATATTTTGCTGGTATTGCGTATTTACCACTTCCGCCGGACACAGATAAGTCACATTTGGGCAATCTTGGACAAAATCTTGCAACGGCTGCAACAAGGCTTGGTGTTCCGCCACATAACCCAACTCTGGGGTATTTATATCGTCTGTACTAAATTCCACCACATTGGGATGATCGGCATCCGAAAGACGGACTTGGCAATACTTGGCGATTTGCGGCAACATTTTGTCCCAAACACCAATACCTTCATAAATCAGCGACGAAAGTTTGTGAACTGCATAAGCTTGTCCCTTTGCTACCGCCGCTGATGCCACTTTTGCCTCAATAAGCAAGACACTCAAACCAGAATCTTTTAAAGCAGAGGCTAGAGTTAACCCAATAATCCCACCGCCGACAATTACCAAATCATATTCATATCCCCGCTCATTTGGCGGTGTTAGTTGAGGGGAAATTTGCTCAAGCTGCGTTATGGTCATTGTTAAGTTAGATTACAGCGTCTTAACTCTTATTTTGACGCGATCGCGCCTTCTTGAGCAAGTTAACACTTCAAAATTAAAGACGGTCCTCATCCCCTAACCCCTTCTCCCAAATGTGGGAGAAGAGGAACTAGAGAATTTGCTCCCCTCTCCCACACTTGGGAGCTACGGTGTATACACAAGTCTGAAATACCTGATGAATCTGGGTTTTACCCCACCCTAACCCTCCCCTTATAAAGGGGAGGGAACTGGATTTCCGGTTTCCCCCCTTTATAAGGGGGGATTAAGGGGGGTAATTCGAGTTGTGTATACACCGTAGCACTTGGGAGAGGGGCTGGGGGTGAGGGCAAAATATGGCAGCCCACCCCACAAGATTGAATAATTTATTTGCTGACTCGATAAATTGGTCTAACCTGACGATAAGTATTAAGCAAGCTGAGAAATTTATTCCCATCAAAATTTATCGGGTCAACTTTTTTACCAGAACGGTCTACTAAATGGTGCGTAGTGATGCGATCGTCTGGAACTTGACTTTGAGCAATTAACCAAGCAAGAGAATTATATTGAGCCTCCGTGTAGCCGCTATGGGTTTGTTGACTGCCACTGTCATAACTATCTGGCGGTGTTTCCAAAGAGACGTGATAAGCAAAATTATTCACAGACGCGGGTAAAGTCGGATTAGTCTGCACAGTTTCCACTCCCAGCGAACCATCAAACACAGAGTTAGCTGCACCAAAAGCCCGCTTGTCTGGCGGTACTAGATAAACCACCGTTCCGTCTAACTTGATTAAAGCGTGGTAACTTGCTTGCACACTTTCATCGTTATGGGCTACTTGAAAGAAATTGATGGCGCTAGAAGCTGAATAACCAGTTTCATGGATGACGATAATTGGTTGGTTGCTGAGAGGAATGCCATTAACATCTTGGGTGTAACGTTCACCATAGTTACTTGGATCGACTGAGACAACTTGATAATTAGGTCTGTACTGGGCAAAAGCTTGAGTGGTTATATACCTTGCTACAGGCTGGTTAGTCTTGACTGGGGACTTGATAACATTTTGAAATTTCTTCTCTGGCTCTTTCGCTGATTGAAATTGCGCCTGGGGATATTTACTGAAAGCTGTAACCGGTGGATTGGATGCACGGGATATTGTCGGATTGTTGTGTAATTTTGTTGCTCGTCCAATTAGCAGCACTACAATTAAAGTGGCGAACATCAGCCAGATTAGTAGCACCCTAGTCACCCAGTCTGTAAACTTCATTTTTCTAATACCCGTAAAACGGTAGATATTAATTTATAGCTAAACTGGCGTGTCAGTCGTAGAGGCGCACTTCTGTAAACCCCTACCGCTTATGGTATCCAAATAATAATCGCTATAATACCTTAATTCTAGTCAAATATACCTTGATAATCCCTGCAATAGTGCTGTTAAAAGCTATTTAATTTCAATGCCGTGGGTAGTGGATTTGTGGGTGTGAAAGTCTTCATCGTGTAGCGCTGTTAATGATGTTTTACCCGCATCCTCTTCACCAACTACTAGCAGCTTAGAAAGATATTATCCTTTAGCTTCTAACCTGGCTCGAAGATAGGTCAAAATTGCCTCCGTTCCCTGCTCAACAATTTCAGGCGGTGGCGAGCTTAATTGTGGATTGTTCTTGAAGGATAGGCTTGTCAAGTTTGAGAGTTGGCTGATTTCTGGCGGCAGGCTGCTGAGTTGATTGTAAGAGAGGTCTAGCCATATTAAGTTTGAGAGTTGGCTGATTTCTGGCGGCAGGTTGCTGAGTTGATTGCCAGGGAGGTCTAGCCATTCCAAGTTTGAGAGTTGGCTGATTTCTGGTGGTAGAATGCTAAGTTGATTACAAGAGAGGTCTAGCCATATTAAGTTTGAGAGTTGGCAGATTTCTGGCGGTAGGCTGCTGAATTGATTACCAGAGAGAAATAGCTCAGTTAAGTTGGAAAGTTGGTTGATTTCTGGCGGTAGGTTGCTGAGTTGATTTTCATTGAGGAATAGCTCAGTCAAGTTGGAAAGTTGGCTGATTTCTGGCGACAGGCTGCTGAGTTGATTTTGATTGAGGTTTAGCCATGTCAAGTTGTAGAGTTGGCTGATTCCTGGCGGCAGGCTGCTGAATTGATTACCAGAGAGGGATAGCTCAGTCAAGTTGGAGAGTTGGCTGATTTCTGGCGACAGGCTGCTGAATTGATTGTTCTCAAGGGATAGCTCAGTCAAGTTGGAGAGTTGGCTGATTTCTGGCGGCAGGCTGCTGAGTTGATTTTTATCGAGGTATAGGTGAGTCAAGTTGGAGAGTTGGCTGATTTCTGGTGGCAGACTGCTGAGTTCATTACCACAGAGGGATAGCTCAGTCAAGTTGGAGAGTTGGCTGATTTCTGGTGGCAGATTGCTGAGTTGAGTGTGATTGATGTTTAGCACCGTTTCCTTTTCTCTGGCAGCTTTTTCAATAATTTGCAACAGTTCTTCGTTTGTCATCAGCAAACCTCACCAACTCTGTAGCGATATTTACAAAAATAGTGTATCGCAGGTTATGGGGAGTAGGGAGTGGGGCTAAATTTATGTGTTCTATCTGCGTAGAAACGGCTGTAATATTTAAATTAACAGGATGCGTAGGTGTAGCCCGTTGTAGACATCGCTAACCTAGCAATAACATTCACTCGTTAACGGAGTTCAAAGACTCGTCGGCGAGTATAAAAGACTCGTTAACGGAGTTCAAAGACTCGTCGGCGAGTATAAAAGACTCGTTAACGGAGTTCAAAGACTCGTCGGCGAGTATAAAAGACTCGTTAACGGAGTTCAAAGACTCATCAGCGAGTATAAAAGACTCGTTAACGGAGTTCAAAGACTCGTCGGCGAGTATAAAAGACTCGTTAACGGAGTTCAAAGACTCATCAGCGAGTATAAAAGACTCGTTAACGGAGTTCAAAGGGTGCGTTACGCTTTTGCGCTAACACACCCCAGGATTGCGATCGCTTTATAATTGCGATATCTACGACGGGCGTAGCTGCGGCATCACCAACGCTACAGGCGATCGCTTTATGACATACATTGAATGTAGTTAGCAGTCGGCAATTCCATGAATATTCGTCAAGAACTTCTAAGTCTGATTGAACAACTGAATGATGAGCAGTTATCAGCATTGCTTGATTTAGCTCTTTCTTTCAAGAATGGCGAAAAATCTGTTAACCCTGCTGTTGAGTCTCAGGCTTATCAGGATTGGGTAAGCCCTGAAAATGATATTTACGACGAAGTATTTGCTGATGAACTTACAGCGCGGTGATGTTGTCTTGTGTCGAGTCCCCATGCCTTCAACCGGATTGGCACAGTTTAAAATTCGCCCTGCTGTTGTAATTTCGGCAAATCAATTGAATCAAATTCTTGATGATTTGATGGTTGTGCCTTGTACTTCTAACACTAATCGCCCTTTAACTGTGACGCAATACTTGATAACGGGCGATGAAATTGCCAGTGCAGGTATTAGAGTTGAGTCTGTAGTTCGCTGTGAATCAATTTTTACATTAAATAAATCTATGATTCTCAGAAAGCTAGGTTCTCTTTCCTCTGAGATAATTAATCAGGTGAATTTTTGTCTAATAGCGGCTTTGGAATTATAAATTACTGCGATCGCTTTATAATTGCGATGTCTACGACGGGCTATTCGGTGTCGCAGTTATAAAACCAATCCATAACTACTTATCCCAATTATCTTGATGGAGAAACGGTTTCGTGAGTTTGAGAAGATGGTTTACTCAAGAAGAAATTCCAAATTCTTTGAATAGCTAAGTAAGACGAGGTGAAAAAACCAAACTATGTAAAGATAAGTAAATACGTATGA
>NZ_JABXKN010000008.1:0-2968 GCF_017115065.1 Nostoc sp. JL23 | reverse complement strand
TTGGTAAATCTGCGTTAGTGCAAGAAATCTATAAACCAATTACCCAAAAGCGCGGTTATTTCACCTCGGGTAAATTCGATCAATTTCAGCACAATATTCCCTACAGCGCGATCGCCCAGGCTCTGCAAAAATTGTTACAACAACTGCTGGGTGAACCAGAAGAACAATTGCAGCAATGGCGATCGCGTCTACTCACAGCCTTGGGCAACAACGGACAGCTCATCGTTGATGTAATTCCTGAAGTAGAACTGATTATCGGCAAGCAGTCACCCGTTCCAGAAGTGGGAGCCACGGAAGCTCAAAATCGCTTCAATCGCATCTTTGGGCAGTTCATCCGAGTATTCTGTTCAACAGAGCATCCACTCGTGATCTTTTTTGATGACTTACAATGGGCAGATTCAGCCACACTCAGATTAATTGAGCTAATCATGCTTGACGAGCAAACCCAATCCCTGTTTTTGATTGGAGCATATCGCGATCATGAAGTGACTTCATCCCATCCATTGACAGTCCTGTTGGAGCGATTGCGAAAACAAGGATCAGTGCTTCAAGAAATCAATCTAGCACCCTTAACACTAGAGCCATTAAGCCAGTTGCTCGCCCAAACGCTGCATCAAAACACTGACACTGTGCATTCCTTAGCTGAATTGGTGTTGCGTAAAACGAAGGGAAATCCTTTTTTTGTCAACGAATTTTTGCGAATGCTGCATCGCGAAAATCTATTGACCTTTGATGCGACACGCTTAAGCTGGCAATGGAACATGGGACAGATCCAAGCCCAGAACATAACTGATAATGTGGTGGAGTTGCTACTGCTCAAGTTGCAGAAACTACCAGAGGGTACTCAGCAAATACTCCGCTTAGCCGCTTGTGTCGGGGCAGAATTTGATTTAGAGACGTTGGCGCTCGTTTGTAAGCAATCCCCTCAAGCGATTTCTCTAGATTTGCTGGCAGCGATTCAAGCGGAATTGATTCAGCCTCTTTCTGAATTAGATGAGAACTTGTTAGTTCAAGAGTATAAATTCTTGCACGATCGTGTGCAGCAAGCTGCCTATGCCTTGATTGATGAGTCGCAAAAGCAAATTATTCATCTTCAAATTGGTCGTACTCTGCTTGAAAAGACATTGCCAGAGCGCCAACCAGACCGATTATTTGAAATTGTCGATCATTTAAATCATGGAATTGAGCTTGTTACATCTCGACCCGAACGAGATGAGATTGCTAAATTGAACTTGATGGCAGGGCAGAAAGCAAAAGGGGCGATCGCCTACAGTACGGCGCAAAACTATCTAGCTACAGGAAGAGCATGGCTAACCGCTTCTAGTTGGCAAACAAACTATGACCTGACCTTAGAATTATATCAAGAAACAACAGAAGTCGCGTACCTTTGTGGCGATTTTGAACAGGTGGAATACTGGGCAGCGATCGTTTTACAAGAAGCTAAAACGATTCTTGATAGCGTGAAAACCTACGAAGTCAAAATTCAAACCGATACTGCACAAAACCAACCCCTAAAAGCAATTAATACGGCATTTCAAGTTTTGCAACAATTGGAAATCAATTTCCCCAAAACGCTTAGTCAATCAGATATTCATCTTGAACTAGATACAATCATCGGTCTCTTCCATGAGAAAGAGGTTGAGAGCTTGATCCATTTACCAGAGATGACTGAACCGGACAAGCTAGCGGCGATGAAAATCCTATCAAGCATTACGATCGCTGCCTATGTTGCGGTTCCTAATCTAATGCCTCTGCTTGTGACTAAACAAGTAAGCTTATCAATTCATTACGGTAATGCTGTTGTATCTCCCTTTGCCTATGCCACCTTTGGGTTAATTCTTTGCGGAATGATCGGAAACATCGAGGCTGGCTACCAATTTGGACAGCTTGCTCTACGGCTGTTGTCACAGCCTCGTACCCACACACTCAGAGCTAGAACATTGCTGTCCGTTAATAACTTCATCATCCATTGGAAAGAACATGCTAGAGAATTATTGAAGCCATTACTGGAAGGCTATCACATTGGGCTAGAAACTGGAGATTTAGAGTCTGCCGCCTACTGCGCTTATACCCACTGTTTTCAATCCTACGCCAATGGAAAAGAACTCGCAGAAGTTGAACGCGATATGGCGATCTATGGCGAAGCAATCCATCAAATCAAACAGGAAACGGCACTAACTTGGAATCAAATCTTTCGACAGGTTGTCATAAACTTAATGGGACGCTCGACTAGCCCAACTCAACTTATCGGCGAATTCTACAACGAGGAAAATGAACTGCCAAAATATGAAGCAGCAAATGATGGAAGTACTATCTTTACTGTACATTTCAACAAACTTTGCCTATGCTACCTCTTTTCTCAATATGCTCAAGCCGTTAAAAATGCAGCCCTAGCAGAAACTCATTTGATCCGACTAACAGGTGCCTTCCTTCAGCCTTTGTACTATTTCTATGATTCTCTAGCAAGACTCGCAACCTATCTTGATAGCAGTACTCAAGTGCAGGAGGAAATTCTCAAGAAAGTTGCAGTTAGTCAGGACAAGATGAAGCAATGGGCACATTATGCACCCATGAATTATTTGCACAAATATCATTTAGTTGAAGCAGAAAAAGCACGAGTCTTAGGTCAGTTGCTTGAGGCAGAGGACTTCTACGAGCAAGCGATTCAAGGGGCTAGAGAAAACGCATATATTCAAGAAGAAGCGTTAGCCTATGAATTGGCTGCCAAGTTCTATCTAGGGCGAGGTCGAGAAAAGATTGCTCAACTATACATGAAAGAAGCTCATTATTGTTACGAAGGTTGGGGAGCAACCGCAAAAGTCAAGGATTTGGAAACGCGCTATCCCCAGTTCTTTGCCCAGTCGTCGCGTGTAAATGCTCCTTTAATCCTGACCACAGTTGGAACTACCTCTAATATCATGTTCGGATAATCACTTATGATAAAAGTAGGGATGAAAACGATGAACTA
>NZ_JABXKN010000142.1:0-32940 GCF_017115065.1 Nostoc sp. JL23 | reverse complement strand
ATTACCATATTTTGGGTTATTTTTATCGGATTTTTCTTAACATTCAACACTTTTGCTCCAGCAGGTATTGATGCTGTTGGTAATTTTGCGCTTTTTCTTGGAAAGGCGTTGCCTTACAACTTCATTAGGGCAAAGAATTTCTAACGTGCCTGTACCATCTTCGTAATTGACGATGCGAAATAGACAGTCTTGCAACATAGCACGGCTGCTGCTGTCGAAGAACCGCTTAAATCGCTGTAGCTTTTCCCCTTCGCTCATTTGGCTGATGGGTTTTATTTTCAAGAAATCTTCATCCTCAAAGTCAAAGTCATCATCTTTAAAGTCGTAGGGGTCAATCATTTTCAGCATCCACTAAGCGACCTGGGATTATGGTAACTCTGTGTGGGGGCAGGAGGAGAATGGTGGAAGCAAGGTAGAAAAACTTTAATACGAGTGAGTGTACGCATTGAGCCAACCATCGTTGTGAATACTGCCAAGCCCCTAAACGATCATTTCGATTTGATGCAAGTTTAGGTATAGGGTTAAGTACAATAATTGAGAATTGCCCATAGGAAATGGGAAGTACGGGAAAATACGACTTTTACAAGACGTGAACACCGATCTAGGCGATCGCTATCCTGTTCATACAATATCTATATATCTATTGAGAGCAGAAATTTTCTTTACTTGGTGTTCTGGTGGTAGCCTGCGACAAGCCACTACACCTTTACGTTCCTGAAAAAGCCTATGCAACCTACTAATCCTAACCAATTTACAGAAAAAGCCTGGGAAGCGATCGCCCACACCCCGGATATTGTTAAACAATATCAACAACAGCAAATTGAAAGCGAACACCTGATGAAAGCGCTGCTAGAACAAGATGGTCTAGCAATAGGGATTCTCACAAAAGCGGGTGTTAACCTCCAAAAACTGGGCGATTACACTGAACAATTTTTCCAACGTCAACCGAAAGTATCAGGTAATAGTACCTCAGTATACTTAGGACGCAGCTTAGATACACTTCTAGATCGAGCAGACGGATATCGCAAAGAGTTTCAAGATGAATATATTTCAATTGAACACTTATTGCTGGCTTACGCTAAAGATGACCGCTTTGGCAAAGCTTTATTCCAAGAGTTTCGTTTAGACGAAGGCAAACTCAAAAATATTATTAAACAAGTTCGTGGGAGCCAAAAAGTGACCGATCAAAATCCAGAAGGCAAATACGAAGCACTGGAAAAATACGGGCGTGACCTCACCGAAGCCGCGCGTAAAGGTCAACTCGATCCAGTAATTGGGCGAGATGATGAGATTCGTCGCACTGTGCAAATTCTGTCTCGCCGCACCAAAAATAATCCTGTGCTAATTGGTGAACCAGGTGTTGGTAAAACTGCGATCGCTGAAGGATTAGCACAGCGCATTATCGCAGGTGATGTACCTCAATCCCTCAAAGACCGTAAGCTAATTGCTTTAGATATGGGTGCTTTGATTGCAGGGGCAAAATTCCGGGGTGAATTTGAAGAACGCCTGAAAGCAGTATTAAAAGAAGTTACTGAATCTGGCGGCAATATTGTTTTATTTATTGATGAAATTCACACCGTTGTCGGCGCTGGTGCAACCCAAGGCGCGATGGATGCGGGTAACTTATTAAAACCGATGTTGGCACGGGGAGAATTGCGTTGTATTGGGGCAACAACCCTGGATGAATACCGCAAATATATCGAAAAAGATGCTGCATTAGAAAGACGTTTCCAGCAGGTTTATGTCGATCAGCCTAGTGTAGAAGATAGTATTTCGATTTTGCGCGGGTTGAGAGAACGTTATGAAAACCACCACGGGGTGAAGATTTCTGATAGTGCTTTAGTTGCCGCCGCCGTATTGTCGAGTCGATATATTAGCGATCGCTTCTTACCAGATAAGGCAATTGACTTGGTAGACGAAGCCGCCGCGAGATTGAAAATGGAGATTACCTCCAAACCAGAAGAACTCGACGAAATCGATCGCAAGATTCTGCAATTGGAAATGGAGAAGCTATCGCTGCAAAAGGAAAGCGATGCTGCTTCTCGCGAACGTCTAGGAAGACTGGAAAAAGAAATTGCCGATCTCAAAGAAGAACAAAAAACCCTGAATACCCAATGGCAGTCTGAAAAAGATATCATTGACAAAATTCAGTCTGTTAAAAAAGAGATTGAACGGGTCAACTTAGAGATTCAGCAAGCAGAACGCGACTACGATCTTAACCGCGCTGCGGAATTGAAATACGGTAATTTAACCAGTTTGCATCGTCAATTGGAAGCAGTAGAAGCTGAATTGGCAAGCACTCAAAGAAGTGGTAAATCACTATTACGCGAAGAAGTCACAGAAGCTGATATTGCCGAAATTATTTCTAAATGGACAGGAATTCCGATCAGTAAGTTGGTGGAATCGGAGAAAGAAAAACTGTTGCATTTAGAAGATGAACTGCACCGCCGCGTAGTTGGACAAGAAGAAGCAGTCACAGCAGTAGCGGATGCAATTCAGCGATCGCGCGCTGGATTAGCCGATCCTAATCGTCCCATCGCTAGCTTTATTTTCCTTGGGCCGACAGGTGTGGGTAAAACCGAATTAGCGAAAGCGCTGGCGGCGTATATGTTCGATAGTGAAGACGCGTTGGTGCGAATCGATATGTCTGAGTACATGGAGAAACACGCCGTCTCTCGCTTAATTGGTGCGCCTCCAGGATACGTGGGTTATGAAGAAGGCGGACAACTTACAGAAGCGATTCGTCGCCGTCCTTACTCAGTGATTCTTTTCGACGAAATCGAGAAAGCACACCCTGATGTCTTCAATATCTTCTTGCAAATTCTCGATGATGGTCGCGTCACTGATGCCCAAGGTCATAAGGTGGACTTCAAGAACGCTATTATCATCATGACCAGTAACATTGGTTCGCAGTACATTCTTGATATCGCTGGGGATAACAGCCACTACGATGAAATGCGTCGCCGAGTCATGGAAGCAATGCGAAATAGCTTCCGTCCAGAGTTCCTGAATCGGATTGATGAAATCATCATCTTCCACGGTTTAGATAAGAAGGAATTGCGGCATATTGTGCTGCTGCAAGTGGAAAGATTGCGGCAAAGATTGAGCGATCGCAAAATATCTCTCAAACTATCGGATTCTGCACTTGACTTTTTAGCAGAAGTAGGATATGACCCAGTGTATGGGGCGCGTCCACTGAAGCGGGCGATTCAGCGAGAGTTAGAAACTCAAATTGCTAAATCCATCTTGCGCGGCGAATTCAACGACGGCAACACCATCTTTGTAGATGTGCAAAATGAAAGGTTGTCATTTAGCCGTTTACCAGTTGAAGTTTTTACCGGATAATTACACCTGATAAATCACACACAAAAACCCGTTTTCTGACAGAGAGCGGGTTTTTGAATTATCTATAGGTAAAGTGAGTGAAAATCCAATCAGTAATGCCTAAACTTTTGATTGAGTCTTACACATAACTTGTCGCATTTTACGCATATTTGCAGGCAACTCTAAATTCATCGCTTGTTGAATAAAAATAGATGGAATCGGAATTAGAGGTGTCGCTTGCACAGTATAAGCAAGTATTGTGCCATTACCACAATCTTGTAATTCTAAATTGGCGTCAAAGTCCTCAAAAGTCCCATTTACCATGCGAAATTGGATTTGTTGCCCCAGCACTTCTACAACATTGAGGTAAATTTCCACTTGAGCTGTGAAAAAGAAGAAGGCTTTTTGTGCTGCTTGATACAGACGTTTAACTTCACCTTTATGTATTACCTCACTCTTGGTAATATCGGGAAAATATTGCACCCAGCGGGGATAATCAGTTAATTGCTGCCAAACGTGCGATCGCACCATCGGCAAATACATCCAGGCTGTCACCGCGCCACCCGATAGCTTGTGCGATCGCGTTTCTACTAAAATTTCACCCTGTACCAGTAACTTTTGCTTGTCTTGACTCCAAGCCATATCTGAACCTGCAATAATTGAATCTGATATATAAGACGCAGACATAATGATTAAGTTACTCCTCAACTCATCCACCTAAATAGAGTTGCAACTACAAGCCATAAAACTTGATTTAGATCCAACCCATTATTAAATTAGTTCCAGTTTAGTACTTATGTTTTCCGGAAAGGATCATTTTTCCGAATCATTTCAGTTACTTTACTGGAAAAACTGTGTTTCTTATCACAATTAACATAATTAATACTTCAGTGAGTTTTGTCAAAGTAATACTTGTAGATGAAAAACTGCGTTGTTAACAGCTAGAATGGCACAAACACGATTTAACATCAAGTACCTTACCCTAACGTTTGAATAGTATCTCTCGGTTTTTACGTGTTATTTCTGATGAAACTATAACTTCATCGTAACTTCATATTTTAATTATCAATATCAAGTGTAATGTCTGTTGAGTTAAGAGGAAAATTAGGTGAATCAATCTTCTTTAAATCGTAGATTAATCCAGATTTTTGGTACACTTCTCGGCATTAGCGTTGCCGTCTGGGTACTGAGAGGTATTGGTATTCTCACTTTTATCCCAGGTGGAATTATTTGGCTACTGCTACTTGGGGCGATCGCGATCGGAATTATCAGTTACGCCCAAAGGACATGGTGGCGTTTTTAGTCATTTGTCATTGGTCATTGGTCGTTCGCCTAAGATCCAAGAGTTTTTGGGACATACCTCGCTTCTTGTAGGTGAAAAAAATCAGGATATCGGACTAATTCCTACTACGCTCACAAAGGGCGTGGTTTCTCTTGGACTAATGACTTTGCGAAGCGGTTTGATTTTCATACCGTAGTCTCGTTTAAGAATTGTAGCTTGCCTATTTTGACCACTGCCAAAAGTATTTAATAGGGAAGCAATGCCAAGAATTTACGAGGGGAAAGGAACATGGCAAAGTATAAATGTACTGTTTGTGGCTATATATATGACCCAGCAGAAGGCGATCCAGATAGCGACATAGCACCGGGAACAGCCTTTGAAGATATACCAGAAGATTGGTCATGTCCAACTTGTGGCGCAACAAAAGACGACTTTGAACCTGATGAAGAGTGAAAATAACAGCTAGCCTAGAAAGTAGGTGCTGTAAAAGAGACATTTTTGAAATTGTTACCGTTACAAATTGTAGTTATTGGGGGTGGGGCAGCAGGATTTTTTGGCGCGATCGCTTGTGCTAAAGCCAATCCTGATGCCCAAGTTACTTTACTCGAAGCCAGTCGTCAACCCCTAGCAAAAGTGCTAATTTCTGGTGGCGGACGCTGCAACGTAACTCACGCTTGCTTTGAGCCGGAGGAGTTAGTGCAAAATTACCCCAGAGGTGCAAAAGCTTTGCGGGGTGCTTTGACTCGGTTTGGGCCTCAAGATACAGTAGCTTGGTTTGCTGCTGGTGGAGTCTATCTCAAAACGGAAGCTGATGGCCGGATGTTTCCTGTCACCAACACTTCAGAAACCATTGTGGAATGTCTAATTAAATCGGTAGCGAAATCTGGGGTCAAACTCCGTATCGGTAGACATGTAACTTCGGTGAGAACCGCAGCAGACGGGGGTTTTGATATTCTTCTGAAGTCGGGAGAGACAATTAAATGCGATCGCCTACTTTTGGCAACCGGCAGTAGCCTTGCAGGTTATAAAATTGTTCGAGAGTTAGGTCATCAAATTGAACCGCCAGTACCCTCGTTATTTACCTTCAACATTGTCGATCAAAAGTTGCGAGAATTGGCTGGAGTTAGCGTTAACCCTGCTCAATTGCGCTTATCTGCGGGCGGAAAATCCCAATTGCAACAAACTGGGCCATTGCTAATTACCCACTGGGGTTTGAGTGGCCCTGCTGTTTTGAAGCTTTCTGCTTGGGGTGCGAGAGTTCTGCACGAAAGCCGCTATCAAGCCACATTATTGATTAATTGGCTGCCTGATTTGCATCAAGAACAAGTGCGAGAAAAAGTTTTAGCAGTTAAAGATGAATGGGGAAAGAAAGCGATCGCATTGCATCGTGGAGTCGATCTACCCCATCGTCTCTGGCAATATATCATTGCCCGTGCAGGTATTACCACAGAAGACCGTTGGGCAGAAATATCTAGTAAAACCTTAAATCAACTGGTGCAAGAACTTACTCAGGGACAATACTTAATCAACGGCAAAGGAGCCTTCAAAGAAGAATTTGTTACCTGTGGCGGTGTCAAGCTCAAAGAAGTCAACTTCAAGACAATGGAAAGTCGGTTAGTTCCTGGTCTTTATTTTGCCGGAGAAATCTTAGATATTGATGGTGTTACTGGTGGGTTTAACTTCCAAAGTGCTTGGACAACCGGGTATTTAGCAGGCGTGGCAATGGCGACTAGTGACGAATAGTCTGCCGATCCAAAATTGATGGATTTGGAGTGACATAAAGACGCGGAGATTTTTCTCCGTGTTAACCCGAACCCATTTACCAGTTCTTTAGGAACAAGCTATCGCTACGCCGCAGAAGATAATCAACGCCTCAAGACGCTACTGAGACAAGATTCAGTGAAAGTAAGCTCACCAGAGCCATCTACCGAAGAATGTCAGTAAAGTAATCCAACCTGAAGCGAAGCTAGGAACAGTCTGATTGTTTCATCACTATGCGTCTACAAAATTATTGTATTGGAGCATAAAGAGGGAAAATTATCTTGCGATTGTAGATCAATTTTGAACACACCCAACAATGAAATTCAGCGAAATCCTCCGTCAATTTGGTGACGCGGCCACCAATCATAGCCTGACTAGTAACCCAGACCAAGACCCAGAAATTACAGGGGTAGCAGCCATTGATGAAGCTACCAACGGTACGATCGGTTACGTAGAAAGTGCAAAATTTAAATCTTTTGTCGGCAATACCAATGCTAGTGCTTTAATTTTGCCCCAGGACGAAAAATTACAGGCGCTTGCACAAGAGAGGGGTATTGTCTGGCTAGCGACCCCAGATCCGCGATTATTGTTTGCCAAAGCGATCGCACTTTTTTATCAACCATATCGCCCTACCCCAGAAATTCATCCCACCGCAGTGATTCACTCCACTGCAAAAGTTGGTAGTGATGTTTATATTGGCCCCCATGCTGTGATTCAACAAGGGGTAGAAATTGGTAATGGCGCAATCATTCATCCTAATGTAGTGATTTATCCAGATGCTAAAATAGGCGATCGCACCACCTTACACGCCAACTGTACTATCCACGAACGTACCCGCATCGGTGCAGATTGCGTCATTCACAGTGGTGCTGTTATTGGTGCAGAAGGCTTTGGTTTTGTTCCCACCCGGACTGGTTGGTTCAAAATGGAACAATCAGGCTATACAGTCTTAGAAGATGGCGTGGAAGTTGGCTGCAACACTGGCATTGACCGCCCAGCAGTCGGAGAAACACGAGTAGGTCGAAATACAGTAATTGATAGCTTAGTGCAAATAGGCCATGGTTGCCAAATCGGTTCTGGTTGTGCGATCGCAGGTCAGGTTGGCATGGCGGGAGGGGTTAGACTGGGAAATCGCGTTATTTTAGCTGGACAAACAGGAATAGTCAATCAAGTGAAGATGGGAGATGGGTCGATGACATCTGCTCAAACTGGAATTCACAGCGATGTTGCACCAGGAGAAATTGTCTGCGGAACTCCAGCCCTTCCTTACAAACTATATCTCAAGGTATGTGCTGTTTATGGTCGCCTACCAGATATGTATCAATCGCTAAAACAATTGCAACGTCAATTCAAAAATAGCAATGATTAAGCTGAAAGTTATCTAAATTACATAACCAAATTCAAAATAACTCTTGTGGGGCGTGAATCTTGCACGTCCCATTCTGTATTCTTCTTCAAGAGTATTTTGTTTTTATTCCTATTGATAGATGACAAAAGAGTTTTTTAATGAGAATCCAGTAATTTTAGAAAGTTGTAGAAAAAAGTAAAGATTTAGTTAATGATTCTTTTTTCTTTGCGTATAAAAAAATAAAGGGCTAAAATCTTTATTAGGACAAAGCACGAACTTGTACGGAATTTTTTCACCAAAGAGGGTAACAAATTAGTTAAAACAACTGTGCATACAGTTCAGTTAACCAAAAACAATTTTGGAAAGCATTCTAGTTAAAGTTTAGGCTCAATGGTTGAAGATAATGTCAATTTTCAAGCTTATCCGAACCGAAATAAGCATTTGCAAATAACTTGTGAAGTATGGTTACAAAGGGTATGTAAATGACCTGAGTAATTTTCCATTATTTGCATCTAATCAGTCAATCAAGTAACTGAAGTGAATTCACTTCGTTAATAAGCATTTGCAAACATACTCTGAAGCATAGGTACAAAGGGTATGTATTTTTTGCTATGTAACCTGCGTGAATAATTGTCCAGACATTCACGCCCAGTTAGACAATTAAGCATCAATAAAAATCCACTTATCCCCTAGAATAATGACTGCAATTCTTTCTTTGGATACTAAGATTTCCAACCAATTACAACAAGTTTTGTTAGAACTCACAACAGCACAGGATTTGTCTCTACATCCCTTTGTTCAACGCTTTGCTAATGGAGAATTTTCACAAGACGCAATCCGCCAGTTTGCTATAAAAATGCTACCTGGCTCAAACAGATTCAATATGGCTTTTCTGAAAGTTGCATCCAAAATGGATAGTTACCATGCTAGAACGATTATGCTAGAAAATGCATTTACAGAGCATGGAGAACTCAACTCAGACCTTGCTCATGTAGCATTATTTATGCGTTTTATGAAAGGTATTGATTGCCCTCAGATTGATATCAATGCCGACGATGGAGCGTTTCTCATTCCAGCCTTACGCTTTAAGAAATTTGAAATTTGTGATGATGAACCTATAGTACGCTCTTTAGGAAGATTTGCAGCAATTGAGCAAGTTTTACCTGGAATTTTTATCAAATATATCGAAGGACTTCGTAAGATATTTGAAGGGATTGATGACCATACTATCGAATATTTTCATCTCCACTGCCACTTAGATCCAGAACATACAGATGAATTGATTCAAGTAGCCCAAATTTATACCAAGTCTGAGAAAGATGTTGAACTCTTCCGGGAAGGAGTTGAAGATATGGTTAAATCAATTGGCGATATGTTTTCTTGGATGGATGAAAATCTCGAAAAAGAAGCGTTAACTTTACGAAGCTAATACCAAAGCAATTCTCAAAATTAGAGTTTAATTAAAGTTATCCAAAATTACCAGTCTTATATATTGTAAGTTGGTTAATTTTGGAAATTTTTTTATCAAAACAATTATTACTGTCCAAAGTCCAATCAATTAACCA
This sequence comes from Nostoc sp. JL23, assembly GCF_017115065.1. Classification (NCBI taxonomy): domain Bacteria; kingdom Bacillati; phylum Cyanobacteriota; class Cyanophyceae; order Nostocales; family Nostocaceae; genus Nostoc; species Nostoc sp. JL23. Next base: position 23,660 of record NZ_JABXKN010000142.1, on the reverse strand, counting down.
GACAAGGGACTTAAGCCCCTTGTACTCCATAAACTAAAATCCTAATTTTTCCAACACTGACTTTGTGGAAACAACGTGACGGTCTAAACCCAATTCTTTTGGACTAACCCCAAGTGCCAAAGCAATCAACTGGGGTAAATGTAACACTGGTAAACCTAGCTTTTGTTCAATCACTTTTTCTACCTCTGGCTGACGGGAATCTAAATTTAAGTGGCACAGAGGACAAGGTGTAACTATACAGTCAGCCCCAGATGCTAAAGCGTCCTGAATATGCATCCCCGCCATCTTAAAAGATTGGGTAGTGGCATAACTAGAAAGCGGCCAACCACAACATTGTGTCCGTCCTCGGTAATAAATTGGTGTTGCGCCTACCGCCCGAAACATATTTTCCATCGCTTCCGGTTGGAAAGGGTCATCATAAGGCATAGATTTTTGGGCGCGGAGGAGATAACAGCCATAAAAAGCCGCACATTTTAATCCAGTTAACTTTCGGGTGACACGTTTGGTAATTTCCTCTAAACCGTAATCTGTTACTAAGGCGTAAAGAAGATGTTTAACGTCAGTACTGCCGCGATAAGGCGAACAGCCTTCTTTATGTAGCAAGCCATTAACCTGTTCAATATAAACAGGGTTAGAAGTCTTACATTCTTTCAGGTGTTCGTTGACGTGACCGATAACACCTTGACAAGTGCTGCAATGGGTAAGTAAGGGTAGATTTAATTCTTCTGCTAGGGCAATATTTCTGGCGTTGACTGTATCTTCTAGCAGTTGCGAATCTTCTTTAAATGTGCCGGAACCGCAGCAAGCAGCTTTTTTAAGTTCAACTAATTCAATACCCAGTGCTTGGGTAAGCGCTTGAGTTGATTGGTAAAGTTCCCGACAGGCTCCTTGAGCAACACAACCGGGGAAATAAGCGTATTTCAGTGTCTGAGGTAGCATAGAAGTATGTTTGGGTTAGAGCGATCGCTCTAAACAATAACTGTTTTATCATTCCCTTGTTAGCACCATTCTGATGTTTGACGTTTAGCTACCCTTTAACCTAAACAGTTAGGGGTTGCGGCATCTAGATATTCTTAACTGCTAGCAAGGCCGTAAATACTGATCGAGACATTGTAAAAAATTTTAGCAATAATTGGAAAACCGAAGCATTTACACGGTATCGGCGATGGCGTAGCACGCTCCACTGCTCAAGTGTTTTCAGAAAACTTACCCTATTTATTTTAAAAATGGCAGATGTTTTCTAGCAGAAAAACCCTTGGAAGTATGCGGGCGATCGCGCTTGACGATAAGATGTATATGCTCAAAACAATGTCTCCTCTAAAGAGCAGATCGTAGCAAGTGGTTAAGGACTTTTATTTATGAGCCAAGCGGAACTTTTTGAAAAGGTCAAGAAAATCGTTGTCGAACAACTGAGTGTTGATCCCCCAGATAAAGTCACACCACAAGCCAAGTTTATGGAAGACCTGGGAGCAGATTCTCTCGATACCGTTGAGTTGGTGATGGCTTTGGAAGAAGAATTTGATATCGAAATTCCCGATGAAGCTGCGGAGCAGATTACATCCGTTCAAGACGCAGTAGATTACATCAATAACAAAGTTACCGCATCAGCTTAACTGAGGATTGGAATTGGGGATTGGGATTGGGGAGATTTTTCTCTAATATCTAGCCACTCTTCGCCTGACGCTGCTAATGTCACTAATGCTGACGTTAACGACAGTCACTTGAAGTCAGCAAATCCGATGCCAGTCGCTCGTAAAGGAAATCTTTAAGACCGCGCTGGCTCACCAGTACCTAGTCGCTAACCTCAAATTTTTTGCCTGCTGCTTTTTCGCCATTTTTAACTGAATCATGACAGATCATACACGTAAACGCGTTGTTGTAACTGGTGTTGGCGCGATTACACCTATAGGTAACACAGCAACAGAATATTGGAATGGATTATTGAGTGGACGTAATGGCATTGACTACATCACATTATTTGATGCGTCTCGCCATGATTGCCGGATTGCTGGTGAGGTGAAAAACTTCGATCCACATGATTACTTGGAGCGCAAAGAGGCCAAGCGCATGGATCGATTTTCCCAATTTGGGGTTGCGGCAGCAAAACAGGCTCTAGCTAACTCGGAGTTAGCGATCAATGACCTGAATGCAGAACAGGTAGGTGTGATGATCGGTTCTGGCGTTGGTGGGATTAAGGTATTAGAAGACCAGCAAACTATCTACCTCAACCGTGGCCCCGATCGCTGTAGTCCATTCATGATCCCGATGATGATCGCCAATATGGCCGCAGGATTAACGGCAATTCATACGGGTGCTAAAGGTCCAAACTCTTGTCCTGTAACTGCCTGTGCCGCTGGCTCTAACGCTGTAGGCGATGCTTTTCGCTTAATTCAAGGGGGATATGCCCAAGCGATGATTTGCGGGGGAACGGAATCAGCTGTCACACCATTGTCGATAGCTGGGTTCGCCGCCTGCAAAGCACTCTCTTTTAACAATGATGACCCGGCTCATGCTTGCCGTCCCTTTGACCGCGATCGCAACGGATTTGTCTTGGGTGAAGGTGCGGGAATTTTAATTCTCGAAGAACTGCAACACGCCCTAAGTCGCGGCGCTCACATTTATGCCGAAATGATCGGCTATGGCATGACCTGTGATGCCTACCATATCACCTCCCCCGTACCCGGTGGACTCGGAGCCGCTAGAGCGATAGAACTAGCTCTTAAAGATGCTGGCATAACTCCCGAACAAATTAGCTATATTAATGCCCACGGCACTAGTACCCCAGCTAATGATTCAACTGAAACCTCAGCAATCAAAAAAGCCTTGGGAGAACATGCTTATAAGGTGGCAATTAGCTCCACCAAATCAATGACAGGTCATTTATTGGGCGGTTCTGGAGGTATTGAAGCAGTCGCAACAGTACTAGCGATCGCAAATGACCAAATTCCACCGACAATCAATCTGGAAAATCCCGATCCAGAATGTGACCTAGATTACGTGCCTAACTCTAGCCGCGCTCAAAAAGTCGAGGTGGCAATATCCAATTCTTTTGGGTTTGGCGGTCATAATGTCACACTGGCCTTTAAGAAATACGTTTAAAAGAAGTCAGGAGGCAGGAGGGAGGAGGCAGAAGGCAGAAGGCAGGAGGCAGGAGTCAGGAGTAAGAATTTAGAATTCAGTAGTTTAATCCAACTCTGCTCGTTTGCCCCATGCCCCATGCCCAATGCCCAAAGTATCAGAAATATCATTCCGATATAACTTAAGCGTTCAGCATGACCCAATTATCTGCTTGATTTATCACCAGAAACTCAGGAGATCCCGCTTGTCCATCGACAAGCGGGAGTGGGATGATGAGGATACTGTGGGGAATCTAAAATAACCCCAGCAAAAGAAGCTACGAAGAGTGCTAACCCGTCGTTAAAAACAAGAGATTATGACTGTTGCAACCCAATCCGCCAAAGAATTGTCCGTCGAAGAACTGGCTATTAACTCGATCCGCTTCTTGGCTATTGATGCCGTAGAAAAGGCAAAATCGGGACACCCAGGACTACCAATGGGCGCGGCTCCGATGGCTTTTGTCCTCTGGGATCGCTTTTTGAAGTTTAATCCCAAGAATCCCAAATGGTTTAACCGCGATCGCTTTGTCTTGTCAGCCGGTCATGGCTCGATGTTGCAGTACGCCCTGCTTTACTTGACAGGCTACGATAGCGTCACCATTGAAGATATCAAGCAATTCCGTCAATGGGAATCCAAAACCCCTGGACACCCCGAAAACTTCATGACCCCAGGCGTGGAAGTCACCACTGGCCCCTTGGGTCAAGGAATTGCCAATGGAGTCGGTTTAGCGCTCGCCGAAGCGCACCTTGCCGCAAAATTTAACAAACCCGATACCAAGATTGTTGACCATTACACCTACGTAATTGTAGGTGACGGTTGCAACATGGAAGGAATTTCTGGTGAAGCTTGTTCTTTTGCAGGACACTTGGGATTAGGCAAACTCATCGCTCTGTATGACGACAACCACATTTCCATCGACGGTTCCACAGATGTGGCATTCACCGAAGATGTTTCCAAGCGGTTTGAAGCTTACGGTTGGCACGTCCAACACGTCGAAGATGGCAATACCGATTTAGAAGCGATCGCCAAAGCAATTGAAGCAGCCAAAGCTGTTACCGATAAGCCTTCTTTCATCAAAGTAACAACCATTATTGGTTACGGTTCCCCCAATAAAGCAAACACTGCTGGCGTTCACGGCGCTGCCCTTGGTGGAGATGAAATAGCATTGACTCGGAAAAATTTGGGTTGGGAATACGAGCCTTTCGTAATACCCGAAGAAGCCCTCAACCACACACGCAAAGCAGTTGAGCGCGGTGCAGGCTACGAAACCGAATGGAACAAAACCTTTGCGGACTACAAAGCTAAGTATGCCCAAGAAGCGGCTGAATTTGAACGTTACCTAAGCGGCAAGCTACCCGACGGTTGGGATAAGGTACTACCCACCTACACCCCCGAAGACAAAGGACTACCCACCCGTAAACACTCAGAAACCTGCCTCAACAAACTAGCGGCGGTATTACCTGAATTGATTGGTGGTTCGGCTGACTTAACCCACTCCAACCTGACCGAAATCAAGGGCAAGAGCGACTTCCAAAAAGGGCACTACGAAAACCCCAACATCCACTTTGGTGTGCGGGAACATGCTATGGGCGCAATCTGTAATGGTATAGCGCTGCACACTTCGGGATTAATTCCCTACGGTGCTACCTTCTTAATCTTCACAGATTATATGCGTGCTGCCATCCGCTTATCCGCCCTTTCCCAAGCTGGCGTGATTTGGGTGATGACCCACGATTCCATTGGACAAGGTGAAGATGGGCCAACACACCAACCCATTGAAACTCTAGCTTCCTTGCGAGCTATTCCTAATTTATTAGTGTTTCGTCCCGCAGACGGTAACGAAACCTCTGGCGCTTATAAAATAGCGATCGAAAAAGCGAAGCAAAACGCTCCATCTCTATTGGCGTTCACCCGTCAAAACGTTCCCAACTTGGCTGGTACATCGGTTGAGGGCGTAGCAAAGGGTGGATACACCGTGGTAGATAGCGAAGGTACACCCGATATCATCCTGATTGGTACTGGTTCAGAATTGAGCCTCGCCGTTGGCGCAGCCGAAAAACTTAAGGCTGAAGGCAAGAAAGTTCGTGTTGTTTCACTACCTTCATGGGAACTATTTGAAGCACAGGATGCGGCTTATAAAGAGTCCATTCTGCCAAAAGCTGTTACCAAGCGTTTGTCTGTAGAAGCTGCCGCTAGTTTCGGTTGGCACAAATACGTGGGTACTGAAGGCGATACTGTTAGTATCGATCGCTTTGGTGCTTCGGCTCCAGGCGGTGTTTGTTTAGAGAAGTTTGGTTTTAGCGTTGATAATGTGTTAGCTAAAGCTAAACAATTGTTGGGTTAATAGCAACAGAATATTCTCAAAATATTGTGGGGTGGGCTGAAAGGCCCGCTTTTTTTTTACATAGAGAAGGGCTGAGGAAGATTAACTATAATTGAATAAATCACTGAAGAACTGGGAGGAAGTTATGCAGGAAGTTTCGGGGAAAAGAGAGCTAGCGATCGCACGGTTATCAAAAACCGTCGATAAGTTAATTCAAGATAATAGTCTCTATCAAGAAAGATTAGATAAACAAGAAATTATTCAACATCTAGTTAATTTATTGGATAAGTTTTCACCAGAATTTATAAATGCTCTTTCTGAGGGAGAATTAACAGATAGAATTGATAGTATTCTAGTAATAGAGGCAGTTTCTGGAACATTAAATGATTTAACACCAGAGCAAATAGAGATGTTTGATGCAGCAGTAAAAAGGAGATAGGAATAAAATAATGGGCTATCTTCTCGACACGAATATATTAACGGCTATTCTGAAGAATAATCAGAAGGTAAATAGTAACCTAGAGGAGGTGCGTTTTCTAGGAGAAGATGTATTTATAAGTTGTATAACATATTTTGAATCCAAAAGAGGATTGCTTTATGCAAATGCTACCAGACAGATATCTGATTTAAATGAATTCTGCCGAAATTATAAAATTTTATTTTTGGATGATTTAGAAATTATAGAAAAAGCCTGTGAAATTCATGCAGATTTAAAGAGAAAGGGTAGGAAAATACAAGAGGCTGATGTATTGATAGCGGCTACAGCGATCGCACGCGGATTAATTCTGGTTTCTAACGATTCTGACTTGCTGCGAGTTGAAGGACTAAGCTTGGATAATTGGCTATCAACAGATTCTTATAAATAAAAGCTTCGTCTCTATTTAAATTTACATTTATCCTTGTGACACTTGTGTTTAAAAACCGGATTTTTCTGAAAACCCGGTTTATAGTCCTAAATTCCTACTAACTTGTCTAAAATAGCCCTAGCGCGAGAATCATTTACTCCTCCTGCTGTCCGATAAAAACCTCCCATTCATCAGAAGTAATTTGTAAATACGATTTGTATTTATCTGCTGATGCTCTCAGCCTTTGTTTGTAATCTGGATAGGAATATATTTTAAGGTAGCGTCCGCGATTACCTGTGCGGCGAACCTTTACTTTCCACTCACGATTATGGCTGTCAGTAATCAATGATACTTTTAATGTAAATAATATTGTAGTAGATATTAAAACTTAGTATTATGTCTAGTCAAGAACAAAATTTTAACAAAGCATTGAAGCAAACGCAGGCTAGCCCAACAAAGAAGAAGAAAGTACAACCTCCTTCAGACCTCAAAAAACCAAAGAAAACTGAATAAAAAGCATTAGAGTTACTTGTAGAGACTTAAATTCAATTAAGTCTCTGCAATTTTCATCAAAAATAAATCAGCTTATTTATTTTTCGCTTGAGTCTTTGCCTGTTCTAAAGCTATTTCTTTGATTGCCTGATATGAATTAACATTTGAAGTACCTTCAATGGCTTTAACTGCCAAATCCTGAACTTGTTTGAGAGCAGATTCCAGTTGTTTAGAAAGATTTTGAATTCGCGTCTCTTGATTAGTAATAGTTTGTTCTAGAGATTGCAGTCTTTGTTCATAGAAACGCTTTTGCCCTTCCACTTCCTTAGAATATAAATCTGATTTTATTTTCGCTTGGTAGTGGGCGATGCCTTTGCCTTCTTCTGTAGCTTTTTTGATAGCTGCTTCTTTATCTTTCGGAAAAGCCTCTACCTTGGCTTTTAACTCTTCAAATTGTTTCTCTCTCTCAGAAATTGCTTTCTCCCGTTCAGCCCACTGCTTTTCTGTTTCTTGTAGTAATTCTTCCAATTGCTTATATAGGGCTTTCTGCTCTTGTTCGTATTCGTCATTTTGCAGTTGCCGCTGGAGTTCTAAATTATAGTTGTACTCTGCTGCATCGCGTTGCCGAGTTTTATTCAAGTTTTCATTCCGTTCTTTTATTGCCCGTTGCTGTTCCTCTTGTTCTTTTCCCCAAGTATTTCTTTGCTCTAGTATTTCTTGGAATAACACTTCAGAACGTTGGCTATACTCTTCCTGATAAGCTTTAGTATTATCTTCATAGGCTTGAATGAGAGTATCCAAAATATCATCAGAAATTTCTAAATTATGCAGTTGTGTTAATTGTTGGATTTCTTCTTCTAAAGTCCGGCTAATTTCTTCCAATTTAGAGGATTTTGTGGTTAGCTGTTCCGATAATTCATTAGCAGCACTGCCAAAACCTAATTGAATCTTTGCCAAGCTTTCAATTGTATTGTTCATCTTATGTTGGACACTAGAAAGCTGATTCATAGCTGTTTTTTGTTCTAATTTAGGCTGTTCTTTAGTTCCAGACTGGTTTTCTATGGCAACTTTATCGAATTCTGATTTCAGTGCTGCTTTTTCTTTTGCCAACTCCTCATACGCCTGAAGAATTTCTACTTTAGTATTCTTATCAGTCGGTTTTTTTCCCACCACAACAAACCTCCTCTTCAGGAATTCAAAATTATTAAGATGCTACAAACTCACAACTATTTAGGGTTAGAACTACCAAAAGCCCTCATGGCTAAGTCTTGTGCTTGTTTTAATGCAGTTTGCAATTGAGCAGAAATACCTTCTATTTGCTCAGATTGTTTCTTAATTGTTTCTTCCAGAGATTGAATTTTTTGTTCATAACTCTGTTTATTCGATTCCCATTCTCTTTCAAATAAATCAGCCTCAATTTTAGCTTTTTGGCTTGTTTCTTTAATTGCTTCTTCTCTAGCCTTCTTAACGGCTTCTTCAAGTTCGTTGGGAAATGTAGTTACTTTTTGTTCATAATCTGCAAAGAGTGGTTGGCGTTCAGCGAAGATTTTTTCTCTCTCTGCCCAATCTTTCCCTTTCTTCTGAGAGTTTTCTTGTATTTCCCTTTGTTGTTGGCGCTTTATCCCTTCGTAGCTGTCTGTATTGAGTTTGCGAGTAGTTTCTAACTTATACTGAAATTCTTCTTGTTCTTGCTGGCGATCTTTGGCTAATAAATCATTGTATACTTTGAGTTTTTCTTCATACTCTGCTTGCTCTTTTTGCCATTCTTTCCGCCTGATTGTAATTTCTTTCTCTAGTGCTTCCTTTTTGCTAATAGTATCTTGTTCGAGAATTTTTAATTTTTCTTGGTGTTCTTGACTTAAAACGTCTAGAGTATCCGCTACAACTCTAATTTGTTGCAGTTCTTGTAGACGTTGGGTTTCAATTTCTATAGCTCGGTTCAATTCATCTAACTTGGAATTTTCCTGAGCTAGTTTTTCAGATAATCCGTTGAGAATACTGCCAAACTCCAATTGTAAATCAGCTAAACCTTTGACAATACTATCAACTGTATATGCAGAAGCTGCTTGCAGAATTTCTTGACTTTTTGCCTTTTCTGCTTCCTCTTGTTTAGTTGCTATTTTAGATTCAAGTTTTTTTCTTTGAATAATAATTTGTTGAAATGCTTGCATTAGTTGTTGTTTGCTGTCCTTGACTCCAACTGTAGTCATCTTCCAACTCCCTTCAATAGGCAAATGATTTATTGGGTAGCAAGCCATACCAATGACTACCCTATGCAGACATCAGAGTAGCCTTTGAATCAACATTTTTAACGCAGTGGAAATACTGAAATGATCCACATCTGACACTTAGTGGGTACGAAGTTTCCACATATATGCCTTTCTGTTTTTCAGGTATAGTTTTCCCTTTGAGCTTTGATAGTATTTTTGTACTAAGATAAATATACTTAATTTAATCTCCTCTGTCAAGATAATCTTCACGCAATCATGTCTTTGGATCTTTTGAAGACAGAATCGAAAATTCAAAGTCTTCAATTCAAAAACTATTAGAAGCTTGCAGCCACAGTGATTTATGATTTAGGAGACTGCTGTCGTATATGTTACTTTTTGTAAATAAAATATAAAAGAATTAACCCTAGTAGAAGCGCGGTTGCAGTAAGGCGAGATAATAAACTCATCATCCTAATTGATACAAGCACAGTCGTAGACTTTTGTGATATCAATGTATACCAGTGAATCGACCAAATACTCTGCCAGAACGGACATTGGACAAACCAGCCGTATTCTAGTAGTAGAAGATGAAGAATTAATCCAGGAAATGCTAGCTGTAGCTCTGGAAGAAGAAGGTTACGGGGTGATAACTGCTCCCGATGGGCGGTCTGCTATAGAGTATCTCAAAAGTTTTGAAACCAATTCAGGGGAACTTCCCTTCGATCTGGTCATTCTTGATTTGATGCTACCGCAAATCAATGGGCTAGATATTTGCCGTTTGCTGCGTCATCAAGGCAACCCAGTACCGATTTTAATGCTCAGTGCTAAGGGTAGTGAAACTGACCGTGTTTTGGGGTTGGAAGTGGGTGCAGATGACTACCTGACCAAACCCTTTAGTATGCGCGAGTTAGTGGCTCGTTGTCGCGCTTTACTCCGCCGCCAACGCCTAAGTAATTTACCACCAATACCAGTATTAAAATTTAAGGATGTCTCCTTAAATCCCCAAGAATGTCGCGTGCTAGTTCGCGGTCAAGAAGTGAGTCTTTCTCCCAAAGAGTTCCGCTTGCTGGAACTGTTTATGAGTTACGCCCGCCGGGTATGGTCACGGGAACAATTGCTCGATCAGGTTTGGGGGCCGGATTTTGTCGGCGATAGTAAAACTGTAGATGTTCACATTCGGTGGTTGCGCGAAAAATTAGAGCAAGACCCCAGTCATCCCGAATATATTGTGACTGTAAGAGGTTTTGGCTATAGGTTTGGATAATTAGTTGGGATAGTTGTTAGTTTTTAGTAGTCACCAAAAAACTAACAACTCAAATGCTTTTATTGGGATTTTTTCTGGGTTTAGCGGTAGGCATTGGGTTTTGGATTTGGCAACAGGTTCAACTTAACCGCTACCTGGGGCGCTTACTTCGACCGTTAACCTTGCGTTCTGACAAGATAGGACTGCTGCTGATTCCTGGGTTGCGGCAAGAAATAGCGATGGTGAAACAGCAGCGGCAAGATTTGCAGCAGTCGTTGCAAACTTACCAAGACCTGCTAGATTTTGCACCAGTGGGATATTTGCAGGTGGATGAGGAAAATCAACTGCTGTGGTGCAATCGACAGGCGCAGGAAATTTTGTATCTGCAAAGGTGGCAACCAGAACAGGTGCGCTTGTTATTGGAGTTGGTAAGGTCTTACGAACTTGACCATTTAATTGAGCAAACTCGCGATCGCCAAAAACCACAGAGGGGAGAATGGGTATTTCATCCATCTTGTGATGATGCGGCAGAGATGGGAACAATCAAATCTCTGGCTTTGCGGGCTTCTAGCTTGCCTTTACCTAATGGACAAGTAGGAGTATTTTTAGAAAATCGTCAACCCCTATTAGATATAAATCAAATACGCGATCGCTCTTTTTCCGATCTAGCACACGAACTCAGAACGCCGCTAACTTCGATTCGCTTGGTTGTAGAAACTTTACAAAATCGCTTGGAACCACCTTTAAATCGCTGGGTTAACCGCCTCATGCAAGAAGTTGACCGACTGATCAACTTAGTGCAAAGCTGGTTAGAACTTACCCAAATGGAAGCAAACCCAAATATGCAATTGCAAGCCAAAGCTGTAGAATTGCGATCGCTAATTACATCTGTTTGGGAAACGCTAGAACCCTTAGCACAGCGTCAACATCTGTCTTTTTCTTATTCTGGCCCCGAAAATCTGTGGATTAAGGCAGATAAAGCCAGGATTTACCAGGTTTTTCTCAACTTGCTAGACAACAGCATTAAGTACAGTCCTCCTTGCACAAGTATTCATGTTGAAGCGAAAATCTTATCCACAAAGGATAATGAACCTGTTTCTTCAATCCTGGAAATAAATCTTATTGATTCTGGAGTCGGCTTTTCTGAGGCAGATTTACCCCACGTTTTTGAGCGATTTTATCGAGGAGATAAAGCCCGAACTCATTCCCCCCAAGATAGTAACTCCATAGGAGCGATCGTTGGCAATGGATTAGGATTAGCGATCGTTGAGCAAATTTTAATTGCCCACGGTGGTTCAATCAAAGCGATGAATCATCCAGAAACTGGTGGTGCGTGGATGCAACTCCAATTTCCTGAAGTTATGGCAAACTCCCTAAGCCAAGACTATAGTTAGTAATATCTTCACCTTTGAGACAACAAGTGTGAAAGCCGTCGATTATACTCCCAATCCTCAAAGACCACAACTCGCACGCGCCATTAGGCGCTTAGAACGGGACGTATTACGCATGGGTGCCTTGGTAGAACAATCATTTCGCCTCAGCCACCAAGCGTTATTTGCTCGTAACTTATCAGCAGCTGAGGAACTCCCTCGATTAGATAAAAAGATCGATCGCTTTTATCGTCAAATCGAATCAGAATGTACGGCGATTATGACGCTACAAGCGCCTACAGCTCCCGATTTGCGCTGCTTGAGTGCCTTTATGCAGCTGGTGCGAGATTTAGAGCGCATTGGCGATTATGCTGAGGATTTAGCTGAAATTGCGATTAAAATTTTTCCTTACGCGCCTCATACGTCAATGCCCGACATTGAAGCTATGTCCCTTCACGCGCAGGCGATGCTAGCAACTAGCTTAAAGGCTTTGGGAGATTTCGATGAAGCTAGTGGACGCCGTTTAAAACATCTGGATGATACTGTAGACGATGCCTACGATCGCGTTTATCAGACTTTAGCCCAACAACGAGATGTACCTGGTGTAGTCGAGCCAATTATACTGCTGGCACTGGCAATTCGTTGTCTGGAACGTATGGCAGATCATGCTACGAATATTGGTCAGAGAGTATCATATATTGTCACAGGTCAACGCTCCTAATTGATATGCTGCCCAGATCTCCGACTTCTACCCTTCGGGAAGCCACCCTACTGGTATCTGCAAGAAGTCGGGGATCTAAATCCAGCGATTTAGTAAAGCCATTACACCCTACTCTCTTAATAATTGTTTGCGCCTACATACTTACTTAGTCTTCAGAAAATACCAAATAATTAAAAATAACTTAACTAAATATTTTACTAAAAGTTTACCTATTCTTAAACTTACACAATTAAAGTAACGGATAAACAACAAAAAATTTTGGCTCTATCTCACTGATAGATATCTTAAGCAAAAGTTGTTACCATCAGAAGATTTTGAGTTAGTATCTATCTCTAATTGTGAAGAATAGACTTTCCGATATACAGATAAATTTTGATGCAAATTATTAGAGTTTCTTAATCATTGTAAATAGCGAGATTCCTTGATAATTGCGTAATTACGGTTAATGATGTATTCTCCAAGTCCTACTTCAAACTCTTCTGCCGTGTCAAATAGCTGTGCTTTCAGTAGACAATTACCCCAGCAGATATTTACCCGTCGGGAGGTAATTCCACCTCAAAATGATGTACTTTGGCGCATTGAATACGGTGCAGTTCGTACCTTAACATGGAGTGAAGATGGAACATTCATCACTCTCGGTTATTGGGGACTAGGGGATTTGATCGGCTATCCTTTGTCTAGAGTCAAGCCCTACCAGATTGAATGTCTCACGGGCGTGGAAGTAAGCATTGTGCCACCTCATTTGTGGCATCAGGATATTAATGCTTTGTTGTCTCATATTCAACAAGCAGAGGATCTACTAAGCATTGTGCATCGAAAACCAATTTCGCTACGCTTATGGCAGTTTTTAGTATGGTTAAGTGAAAAATTTGGCCGTGACGTAGATAAGGGAAAGCTAATTGATTTAAATGTTACCCATCAAGATATTGCTGAAGTCTTAAATACTACGCGAGTAACAGTTACTCGGGTCTTACAGCAGCTAGAGGAAGAAGGAACACTTTTTCGTCACAAACGCTGCATTATTTTGCGCCTACCAAATAAATTAATTAAAAACTATATATAGCTCAGCAGCATGTTAACTGAATTGCTTGTAATAATCACAGGATAAAGGTATAATAGTCGCTGTGATTGTGTGTAAAATCCACGAAAGAGAAGTGTTTAAAGCATTTTGTCATGACTGGATTATTGTAGGTGTGAGTGAAAGTAAAAACATGACAAAACGATTCTGGAATCTTTTTAAGGTTAGTCCGGTTGTATTAGCTGCTACATTTTTTGTTGCTAATAGTGCCTTAGCTGCTGAAGTCAACGAACAGGTAACAAATGTTGGCGAGTTATCTGAAACTCAAGAGTCTAACGACATGAGTCAGGTAACATCAGTTTCTCAGTTTTCGGATGTGCAGCCTACAGATTGGGCGTTCCAAGCTTTACAATCTCTAGTTGAGCGCTACGGGTGTATTGCAGGTTATCCTAACAGTACCTATCGTGGGAACCGTGCTTTAACCCGTTACGAATTTGCCGCAGGTTTGAATGCCTGTTTAGATCGGGTTAACGAACTGATTGCTACAGCTACCGCTGATTTGGTCAGCAAACAAGATTTAGCTACTTTACAGCGCTTACAAGAAGAATATTCTGCTGAACTAGCAACTCTGCGCGGTCGTGTTGATGGATTAGAAGCCCGCACTTCTGAGTTGGAAGCTAATCAGTTCTCCACTACCACCAAGTTGGTTGGAGAAGCGATTTTCGCGGTGTCTGATGTTTTTGGTGATACTAGAGCCGCTCGTGGTGGCGATCCTACTCAAGACTTGAATTACAACACCACTTTTAGCGATCGCGTTCGTTTAAACTTATACAGCAGTTTCACTGGTAAAGACCAGTTGCAAATTCGTTTGAATGCTGGAAATATTGTCTCCAATCGTGGTAATGATGCATTGGGTACTGGCACTGGTACCAACATGAGCCGCTTGGGTTTTGATGGAGATAACAACAACTCTGTTGTAATCGATAAAATCAACTATGCTTTCAACTTGACGGATGCAGTGCGTGTCAAAGTTGACGCTACTGGTGGTGAGTTATACGAAAACGTTAATACTTTCAACTCTGACTTTGCAAGCTCTGGTAGAGGTGCGCTCTCACGCTATGGACGTTTCAGCCCCATATATCGCCAAGGTCAAGGTGGCGCTGGTGTAACTGTTACTTTCAATCCTAAAGGCGCCATCAGTTTCAGCGGTGCTTATCTCGCTAGAACTGCTAATGACCCTACCTTGAATAATGGGTTGTTTGATGGTGATAGCGCTATCTTTGGTCAGTTATCTTTCCAACCCACCAAAGCCTTTAATATTGGTCTAACTTACGCTCGCAGTTATCAAACTGATAGTGCTGCCAATAACCTTTTCCAAGGTACAGGTAGTATTTTTGCTAACACTCCTTTTGGGGCTAACACTCGTACCGAATCTAACAATTACGGTGTAGAAGCTACGTTCCAATTTACTCCTAAGTTAGCTATTAGTGGTTGGGGAGGTTATACAACTGCTGATGCAATTACTGGTGCTAATGCAGGTGCAGACGCAGATATTTGGTATTGGGCTGGAGCGCTTGCTTTGAAAGACTTTGGTGGCGAAGGCAACGTTTTAGGCGTGATCTTTGGTCAACCACCTAAAGTTACTGGTGGCAGCATCAAAAATGTCGCCGGCAATACTGCCTTTGACGACAATACTTCTTATCACTTAGAGGGTCTTTACAAGTACAAGGTTTCCGATAATATTCAGGTAACACCTGGCTTGTTGGTAATCTTCAATCCAGAACACAACGACGCTAACGATACTGAATATGTAGGTACTCTACGTACTACTTTCACCTTCTAAAATTGGTGATGCAATATAAAGCTCAGAATTAGATAAACAAAACCCCACTTTTAGGTGGGGTTTTGTTTAGAAAAAATTAGCTATGTAGGATTGTAATCTGGCTGATTGGATATATCTTTTGGGGGGCGATCGCTACTCCAAGCCCACCACACAGAACCACAGTGACAGTAATAAAACTCTTGCCATTTGCGACGACGGTCTTCTGTAAGTACAGGCGATCGCCGATTTAGCCAAACTTTTTCAGCTTCTAGGCTACTTGAGTGACATTTAGGACAGCAAAAATCATAAGCGTGTATTGCCTTATTCGTCCATTCAGGTGGGAGGGGAGAAAAAGCGTCCATGTAGTTACAAATATAGTCTTAATGGCAAGCCAAAATTTTCAAGTTTGGAATTTGGCGGCAAACGAATCACTATAAAATCCCGCCGTACTATCAAACTGCTTAATTAATATTCTTATGACTCGATCTGAATCTATTTTCAAGACTGCGAGAGCATCTCATAAATCAAAGGTTAACACGAAAACTTTATTTTTTACACACCTAGTTACGATGCACATTATGGCTAATAATTAAATTTATGGAGCCAAATGTTGAAATTCGCCGTTTGTTAGATGTGATGCCTGCTTCTGGTCGGATGACGACAAAAATCGTTAGTAAGCCAGAGCAAGCAAAAGTAATTGACGCTTCCTTTCCCCAACCCTGGAACCAAGCGCGACCGATATATATTAATTTTGATTTGTGGCGTCGCTTGCCAAAGCCGCAACGAGATTTGCTGCTGTTGCAGATGGTTAGCTGGTTGACGGGGGTGAAGTGGTTTAAACCCGACATTTATCAAGGTGTGGTGTTGGCTGGGCTGTTAGGCGGAATCTTGGAAGCAGCACAGTCAGATGTAGTGGGCGTTGCTGTAGCTGGGGGATTAAGTGCGATCGCGGCTTTTCGGATCTGGCGCACTAATAAATCTCAAGAGTCAGAGTTAAATGCGGATGCAGCTGCAATTAGAATAGCACAGCGGCGTGGTTATTCAGAAGTTGAAGCAGCACAGCACCTATTATCAGCAATTGAAGCGGTAGCCAAAATTGAAGGACGTTCCAGTTTCAATTTTACTGAGTTGATTCGTTGCCAAAACTTACGAGCGATCGCAGGTTTATCACCAGTGGGTATACCAGAAAGTTATGATAAGTAGAATAAATGTCTCTGCTGCCCATTTGTAGCAACATTTAAAGTGAAAAGTCTTTATATGAGTTTTTGAGAGTGATCAATCAAAAACCTCAATGAGGCTATTTTACACTGGAATAAGAGAATAGATATCAAAACTGGGGAGTTTTGTCATACCTTCTCGGTGTTGCTTATGAGGTGATTACCTCGTGTGGTAAAACTTAACTTAAATTCTGTCAGTTACTAACGGAGTTGATGGGAATGAGTACCTTAATTTTTATTGGCTTGATAGGGGTTTACGGAGGCGGCGCTTGGAAGTTTTGGAATGGGTTTGAACGGACTAATTTTAATCCAACTTTGACTAATCGGATTGGTTTATCTTTGCTATGGCCAGCTTTGTTTATTACAAATCAGTCTTATCGTCGAAACTTTAGAAAGGCGTTGAAGGGCTAGAGATTACTATTAAACCTAACGTCATCCAATCCTGACGGGGTATATATCTCAAATAAATTTAACCTAAAACCTCGCTTTCCTAGTAGGCAAGCGAGGTTAGGTTTGCTCCTTTTACGAAGGATAAGAATTAGGGAGGGATAAATTCGTTAACCCTTGGAAAATATCTCAGCTGATGAATTTATCAATTATTTACCATTGGTTAATAGATGGATTGCTCCACCTACAGCTGCACCATCAATAGCATTGCCAAGGGTATCTCTCTTATCGCCAGTAATTACACCAGTTACTGCGCTAGCGCCTGCACCGACTCCGACATCTTGAGCAGCGTTCCGCTGACGGCGA
Source organism: Nostoc sp. JL23 (assembly GCF_017115065.1). Classification (NCBI taxonomy): domain Bacteria; kingdom Bacillati; phylum Cyanobacteriota; class Cyanophyceae; order Nostocales; family Nostocaceae; genus Nostoc; species Nostoc sp. JL23. The sequence goes on along the minus strand of NZ_JABXKN010000142.1, from coordinate 6,529 downwards.
CCGCGAGTATTTCTCAAACCATTTGCACCATTGACGGCTGCACCAGTGACACCACCTTTAACAGCATTCCCTAATACACTGCCATTTCCCCTAACAGCTCCGGTTACAACGTTGGTAACAGCCCCAATACCTGCATCTCTTAGTACTTGGTCATCAGCAGCAGCGGGTTTGGCGGGAACTAAGGTTACACCAGTTAAACTTGCAGCCATGAGGCTGGGTAAAAGTGCGCGTTTTAGGATTTTATTCATTGTGTTACCTTCTCAAAACATCAAACAATTGTCTAAAAACCAAAGTTACTAGAGTCTGATAGAATCTGAATTTTTTATCTGAACTACAGCAACTATTTATTGTTTGAGAACATATTCATTATTGCATTTGCAAAGTCATAATTGTATCTACTGAAAGCATGAATATAAATTCAGCCTACAGAAGGCCTTGCTAATTTTTTAAATCATACAAGGGATTACATCTTGACAAAATCAATTAAATATGTAGTGTAATTTTTTCCGAATTAGCAAGGGATTCGGAATCATAAATAACGTAGTGTTTACCTTATCTATCTAAAGATAGTTGCCAAAATAATTAAACTAACTTGTCGTGGTTAATATTTAATTCTCTTAGTTTAGCTGCCAAGCGTTGTGTAGGCGTAGCCCGTCGTAGACATCGCTCCCATCCTGTTTGTAGCAAATTACCCTGATTATCCCACCAGCGCAACCAGGGTAATTCTAAATTTTGATCGCGGCTTTGCCAAGAAAATGTCAAGCAAAGGTAGAAAAACCGACATTGGGTGGAATATCCTGAATTCGTCCAGGCCCGATCGCTCGTAATGCTTCTTTGAGTAAAATATCCCCAGTATACAAAGCACGTCCGACAATTACGCCAGTCACGCCTTGAGGTTCTAACGCCAACAAACTCAACAAGTCGGTGACAGAACTTACCCCGCCAGAAGCAATTATCGGGATGGAAATTGCTGCTGCAAGTTCTCGCAAAGCTTCTAAATTTGGGCCTGTAAGTGTACCATCCCGGTGGATATCTGTATAAATTATGGCGGCTGCGCCCAATTCTTGCATTTGTACAGCCAGTTGAGTTGCTAAAACTTCCGAGGTTTCTAACCAGCCGCGAGTTGCGACTCGACCGTTACGGGCATCAATACCGATAATAATCTGTTCGGGAAATTCTTGGCAAAGTTCTTGCACTAACTGGGGTTGTTCTACGGCAATGGTTCCGAGAATTGCCCACTGTATGCCTAGATTAAATACTTGTTGTACACTGGTGCGATCGCGCAATCCTCCACCAATTTCAATGGGTACTGACACTGCTTGAGCGATCGCTTCAATTGCCGCCAAGTTTGCTACTTTACCTGCTTTGGCACCGTCTAAATCAACTATATGCAATCTGGTAGCACCTTGATCTACCCACTGTTTGGCAACATCAGCAGGGTTTTCGCTAAAAACTTGTGAGCGATCGTAGTCTCCCTGATACAGTCGCACACAGTGCCCTTCTAGTAAATCAATCGCTGGAATTACGTCCATTTAACTCTTCCTCATTGCAATCAAAACGCTATCTATAGCTGAATTTACTATTTTTCATTTTTCATTTGTAATTGCCTTACAGCTTGCCCAAAACCCAGCACAAGCAAGATGTTAGAAAGCGTCAAAAATAGTTCTGCACCACCGTGCAACCAATCTACATTGGCCAAAGACTTACCATAATGCAATACAGCATAAATCCCCGCCGGGATGGTAATTGCAACAAAAACGAGAGTGCCGTAAAATCCATACAGCGCTAAACGCGGCATTTGCGGACTGCGGCTGATAAACCACAAGAAACCCAAATAGGGAAACAGTGAAAGTGCAAACAGGGTTTCTTTAGAAATCATTGCTCTGATTTGATAGATTGTGATTCAACAGTGTTAACAGATTTGGTAGAACGCCAAATCAAAAACGCCGCTGCCCAAAGCGTAAAATTACCAACTAAAGTCATGGTAGCTTGAAGCGTTACCATCCATTCCAAAGATTCGGCGTTGTCGAAATAATGCCAGGTACAAGCACACATAGCGCTGACTAAAGCTGGTAACATAGCCAGGGATAATCCCCACCAGCTGCGGTTATTAGTTAGTTCGCCGTAAGTCCAGATTAACCAAATGGCCACAATCCACTCAATAACGCTAGAAACATGAATAATCCAGGTGGGAATCGAAAGGGTGTGCATAAGAAAGCTAGGAGTTGAGAATTAGGGATTTGGAGTAGAGAGTAGCACTGTCAAGGTGATATGTAACTTGAATTTTATCGAAACAGAATACATGCGTCAGTCGCCAGAATGGGCTAAACCTTAGCTATCCGCTAACAGTTGGGTATTTTGTGCGACTGGTGGATAGCGCAGCGTAAAGCCTTCTCTTCTCTTTCAGAGACGCTAACGCGAACGAGAGGCTGCGCCAACGGCATGGCTTGTCTGCGACACGCTGCGCGAACGCTTAGAGCGAAGAATGAGCGTCGCGTCTTCATTCTGACTCCTGAATTGTGACTTCTGAATTCTTCTTCAAATTTGTTTAAACAAACCTTTATTATGCAACGCCAAAGATCCTTATTTGTAAGCGTCTTCTAAATTATCTAGTTTGTCAGAATTGCTCGTTGGGTTGGAGGATTTGCGATCAAAACCACCTACCTCTGCCAAAGTATAGAGGGGTCTGGCTTTAACTTCTTCGTAGATGCGTCCTATATATTCGCCTAAGATACCAACACTTACTAACTGCACAGATCCGAGAAAGAAAATTGCCATCAAAATAATCGTAAACCCAGTTAAAGGCGAATGGGGGACAAAAAGACGCCAATACAAGACTAATAAAGCCATAAAGATGGCCGCCGCCGCTGCTAGTAAGCCTAAGTAGGTTGATAACCGCAGTGGCACTATTGAAAAGGACACTAGACCATTGATAGCAAGGGCTAAGGATTTGCTAAAAGTGTATTTAACTTCCCCAGCAAAGCGGGGGTTGCGCTCGAACTGAATTGCTGTTTGCTGAAAGCCAACCCAAGAACGTAAACCACGAATATAGCGGGTACGTTCTGGCATAGAATTGAGAATATCTACAATCTGCCGATCCATTAGACAAAAATCACCAGTATCAGTAGGAATTTCTACATCTGCAAGCTTCTTAAGGATTCGATAAAAAGAGTAGGCAGTAAAACGCTTAAACCATCCTTCTTTAAGGCGTTGAGTGCGTTGAGCGTAGACGACTTGATAGCCCTGTCGCCATTTTTCAACCATGTCGGGGATTAATTCTGGTGGATCTTGTAAGTCAGCATCAAGGATGACAATAACTTGACCCCGAACAAAATTAAGACCAGCAGTTACTGCAATTTGATGACCAAAGTTACGAGCAAAGCTCAGATAGCAAATGCGCGGGTCTTTTTGATGGAGGTCTCGTAGTAATTGTAGGGAGCGATCGCGGCTACCATCATTGATTAAAATTAATTCGACAAGCCCATCCATCCGATTCATTACTGCACTCAGTCTGCGGTATAGTTCTGGAATAATTTCTTCTTCGTTATAAATGGGAACAATGAATGAATACTTTGGTAACATCTAAAAATATTGTTTAATTTTTTAACAGCTGACAGACTGCTTGTAATTATAAAGATTTGCTTCTCACCATACCTAATAAGACTCAAGTCAGATTGTTATAGTTTATTTATTCTTTAGGTTGAGTCATCTGAAGAGTCTGATTGTTTAAGCTTTTCTACAGCTTTTTTGGGAAAAGTTCGACGATGACGATACCAAGTAGACCCGGCTACAAGCGTTCCAGTTAAGCCTAATGCAAGGACTAGCGGCAAAAAATCTCCTGTATTCACTGCCTTCAGACCAGAACTACCTAGTAATACAAAAGGTAAGACACTAGGAACAGTACCAAGTGTTGTACCTAGAACATAATCTTTAAAACTAATCGAAGTCAGTCCCGCGACAAAGTTGACCAAGCCATAGGGCATGATTGGTACTAATCGGATGGCAAACATATAAAAAAGCCCTCCACGACGCACCTCAGCATCCATCGCTTGCCAGCGTCCTGCTAGTCGTTTTGCAACTGCTTTGCGTCCAATAGTCCGAGTAAAAATGAAGGCAATTATTGCTGCAATGACTGCTCCAACACTAGTCCAGACAGTACCCAGCCAAGGGCCAAAAATGGCACCTCCAGTCAAATTTAGTACTGTTGAGGGCAAAACTAACATGGTTGCCACAACGTACAAAGCAATATAAATAATAGGTGCCCAGATACCAGAAGATTTCAGCAAAGCTTGAATTTGTGCTGGTTCAATGCCACCAAGAAGATATACGGTTATACCAGTTGCAATTATGCAACTCAGTGTGAGTAGCAAAATACCAGTTTTCAAGTTCCACATTAGAACTCTACTCCTACTTTTTGTGTAACAAAACCCATCTTTTTAAAATTTAAATCCTTGTAGAGACACGAAATTTCGCGTTTCTACAAGGATTTTTCGTTAGATGTCTTTTCACTAGATGTCTATTCTATTAGCTAGTTTTAGCGATCGGTGATCGTAACCTTTATCCAAGTATCGAAGTATCCAAGCACAGACCAAGAAACCGCAAGATAGCAAGACTTCTGTCGATAAAACCGGAAATCAACACTTCGGAGTTGAAAAAATGTAATTAATTATAGCGGCTGCTATCCTGGTTAGGACAAGTCTGCTATGGATAGCTGTGACGTTTGACCACTGCTATAGAACTTGGGAATGAGTTTACCATCTATATGGGAGACAGAGATTCATTTAACAATAGCTATTAATCAAAATCTAAAATCCAAAATGGTCAACATACGGGCATTATTGTCTGGGTATTACGGTAAAAGTAATGGTGGTGACGAAGCTTTATTGGCAACGCTTTTGCAAATGTTACCATCTCACGTAACGCCTGTGGTGCTTTCTGGTAATCCAAATGAAACGCGCGATCGCTACAATGTAGAAACCTACGATCGCATGGCTCCTTTCGCTGTACTACAAGCTTTGCGTTCTTGTGATGCCTTGATTTGGGGCGGTGGAAGTCTCATTCAAGATGTCACCAGTACCATCAGCCCATTTTATTACGGGGGACTGATGGCACTGGCGCAGAAAATGGGTTTGAAAACCATTGCTTGGGCGCAGGGTATTGGCCCTTTGGTGCGTCCGCAAACTCGTTGGTTAGCACGGCAAACTTTTAGTAATTGTACCAAAATCAGTGTCCGCGATCGCGGTAGTGCGGCTTTATTATCTGATTGGCAAATTCCTTGTATTATAGCTCCAGACCCAGTTTGGGCGTTGGAATCTAAACCAGTACCGGGACTTTGGGATTTACCTGCGCCGAGAGTTGCGGTAACGTTGCGATCGCATCCCCAACTTACAGAAAAACGTCTAGCAAATTTAACTCGTGCTTTAGTTGACTTTCAAAAAGCTACGCAAGCTTTTATTTTACTACTACCGTTTCAAAAAAGTGAAGATTTAAGTATTGCCGAAGCTATTCAACCACATCTTAAGGATGTCAGCCAGATTTTGTGTCTGGAAGATCCGCAACTTTTAAAAGGTGTGTTTCGCGGCGTTGAAATGGCAATTGGAATGCGTTTGCACAGCTTAATTATGGCTGCTGCTGAAGGTTGTCGCTGCTTTGCTCTGAGTTATGACCCCAAAGTAAATCGCCTGATGGAAGATTTAGAAATGCCTGGATGGGATTTAACGAGTTTACCCGATGACCCCAATTTAATTGGTCTGACTTGGATGGAGCATTACGCCAATGGCGATCCTTTATCATCAGAGAAAATCCAATGTTTGGTGGATGGCGCTTTACTACACTGCGAGTTGTTGAGTGAAGCCTTAAGTTAAGTTTTTGTCTAGATATGAACAGGGAATGATATGACACAGATATCTCAGCCAAGACGCACCCGCATTTTACCAGCATCAACCTTAGTCTCTGAAGAAGTACACCAGCGTCAGGAACAACGTGATGCTCTTGCTATGCGGTGTCGTGCTGTTTTCGAGCGCTTACGTCCAACTCTGATCGACACGTATTATAACTGGCATATTGCTATCGACCCTGAAACAGAACGGTATCTCATTGACCCAACACTCTTGGGAATAATGCAAAAAATTCATGATGCTTATGGCAACACTAACGAAGTAAAACTTACTATATTTCGACTCAACGATACAGGAACCTGCGGCAGGTTATGATTTCAGGTTCGTTTGGGGATAATGGCGAACTATTCTTTGAAATTCAGCTTGTTGCTGCTGCTAATAATGACAAATTTTCTGTTGAAGCTTTACTCGATACTGGGTTTACAGATGGTTGGTTAGCTATCAATACTCAAGATTTGGAAGTATTGGAGTGGTAGTGGTCATTGATGACCGCACAGATTGAAATGCGGACAGCACGAGGAGAAGCACGATTCGATATCTATGAAGGCAAACTTATTATTGATGGAACTGAAGTTATGGTTGAGTCGATGGGGGATATTATTCCCCGCACCTCTCAGTTAAATCTGGGCGTG
>NZ_JABXKN010000027.1:0-33378 GCF_017115065.1 Nostoc sp. JL23 | reverse complement strand
TAGTTCATCGTTTTCATCCCTACTTTTATCATAAGTGATTATCCGAACATGATATCATTGGTTATTAGTCGTTAGTCTTCTTATTAGTCCTTAGTCATTTGTCGTTAGCTAATAAACAAAGGACAAGTGACTATTTCCCTCTTGGTTGTCCCTCTGTGGTGGCAATCTCGCCTGCTTCCATCATCATTTTGAAGCGGCGTAAATCATCTCCGATTTGCTGTTCTGGTTCTTCGCCGAAGAGTTTGGCAATGGTAGCTCCAATTGCTCCACCAGGCGGGTTATATTTCGTGACAACTTTTACCTCAGTACCGCGATTGGCGGGTGCTGGCTGGAAGCGGACAGAACCAGAGTTATCAACATCTGCACCTTCAACCGAAGCCCAAGCAATCAATTCGTTTTCCCGATCTTCAATGATGTCTGCATCCCATTCAACACTTCCACCTAACACCCCACTGGTCGTCCAGTGCGATCGCTTATTATTGTGTACTTTTACGTCTTTGAGATGCTTCATGAAGCGCGGCAAGTTCTCAAAGTTATGCCAAAAGCGGTAGAGTTCCTCTACTGGTTTGTTAATCGTTACCGTCTTTTCAACTTTAATTGGTTGGCTCATGTCTATTGTCTCCCGTGCTTGCTGTATGGTGCTTTGTTTATCGCAGTTTGGACAAATTTGTTTGTCCAAACCCTAATACCAGGAGCGGAGAACAGTGTCGAATAAAAGCTTATTAGCGAGAGGCATGTAGAAGTCTCTTGAAAAAATTTACCCTTCGTATCAGCCTTCTAGACTACTAAAAAAATTAACTACTACAAATCAACACCTGAACTTTAAAGCTTTCAACTAAACATAACCTCTAACTAAAGAATGAGATTGGTGTTAAGTTAGTTACTTCTAGCTTGTATCTTGGCGTAATGCTAGGGAAGCTGTCACCTATTGCAATCTAGACATTCAAACATAACTAGACAAGTGTTTCACTCAAGGATTTTTAGATGCTTAACTTTGCCGAGAATGTCTTCTTTTAGGCAAAGTATACTGGGAGTAGGCTCCCCAGCATGAGGCTTTGATCTATGCTAATTCATGCCGCTTCACTTCCCTTTAAGGCAATGCACATAGTCCATTTCCTCTCAATGCGTAAGTCCTATATAGGACTCATATCTGATTTTTGAACAAGATTTCAGATAAAACCCCCGTCAAAATCGCTAAAACCCAATAATCAACTCTTTTTTCTCAAACCCAGACTCCACAATACTTTCAGGCTATCTTGCCCCTGGTGACAGCTTCGCTATATCTACGCCAACTCCTCTACCGTTTGTGCCAGACTGATTTGAGGAATTAAAGCCAAACCTAAACTCAACAAAAACGGGAATATTTTCAGGTTTACCATAGACTTTCAGCTTAAAATAACTAAGTCAATCTTCAAACCAAGCTTAATCTCAGTATTTAAGTTTGTAACCCGTAAAACTTACCATACTGGGTAAATCAGGCAAAAATATGGCTACGAAAATTCCTGTCACAGTAATCACAGGCTTCTTAGGTAGTGGAAAAACCAGCCTAATTCGCCACCTGCTACAAAACAACGAAGGACGGCGTATTGCCGTTTTAGTCAATGAATTTGGCGAACTCGGTATTGATGGTGAATTATTAAAATCTTGTCAAATTTGCCCCGAAGATGGTGAGGGCGACACTAATATCTTTGAATTAACCAATGGCTGCTTATGCTGCACTGTGCAGGAAGAGTTTTACCCGACGATGCAAGAGTTAATTAAGCGGCGAGATAGCATCGACTGCATTTTGATTGAAACCTCTGGTTTAGCCTTACCAAAACCGCTGGTGAAGGCTTTTCGCTGGCAAGAAATTCGTAACGCCGCCACCGTGGATGCGGTGATTACCGTGGTAGATTGTGCGGCGGTAGCAGCGGGGACATTTGCTAGCGATCCAGAAGCGATCGCAGCCCAGCGCCAAGCAGATGATAATCTAGAACACGAAACACCCTTGCAAGAACTGTTTGAAGACCAACTTGCTTGTGCAGACTTGGTAGTGTTGAATAAAATTGACTTGGTAGATGCCGAGACAAAAGCCAGAGTTGAGGAATTGATTAAGCAAGAGTTGCCCAGAGTGGTAAAAATTGTCGAGAGCGATCGTTCTCAATTAGACGCATCTATATTATTAGGATTCCAAGCGGCAGTTGAAGACAATTTAGATTCTCGTCCTAGTCATCATGATACCGAAGAAGACCATAATCACGACGAAGAAATTACTTCCGCTAATTTAATTTTGGATCGTACCTTTGATCCCGAAAAGCTGCAACAACAGTTGCAAACATTGGTACAACAACAAGAAATTTACCGGATTAAAGGCTTTGTCGCAGTGCCAAATAAATCCATGCGCTTAGTCATGCAAGGCGTGGGAACTCGATTTGATAAATTTTACGATCGCCCCTGGAAACCAGAAGAAGCTAGGCAAACGCGTTTAGTTTTCATCGGACGTGATTTGAATTCTTCTGAAATCGAATCACAACTTGTAGCTTTATAAGTTAGGAGTTAGGAGTTAGGAGTTAGGAGTTAAGTAGAACTAATACACTGTGGCAGAAGTTTGCCTACCTTTAACAAGGAAATTTTGCCATTGTCTATCGATTATTATGCGGCTTATAGCAACTTATAATGGTAAATTTATTCCGCTATTGTGTATTAGTTAATTCAAAACAAAAAAAAATACTAATAACTCAAAGCTCCGAATTTTTAATCTAAACTCCTAACTTAAACCCTCACCCTTCAATTTGCATAGATATGACAATATCTCAACTATTTAACGTTGCCAATCTTTTCGTATTGCCATTTTGGACGTTGATGATTTTATTGCCGAACTGGAAAGTCACACGGTGGATAATGTCATCATATCTACCCTTTGTGCTGTTAGCAGGAACATATTTATATTTGTTTATCAACAGCATTACTCCAGAAAATGCTCAAGCTTTATCGAATCCTCAATTAGCTGATATTGCGCGATTTTTTACAGACGAAACAGCTGCGGCAACAGGTTGGATTCATTTTTTAGTGATGGATTTATTCGTCGGTCGCTGGATTTATTGGGAAGGACAGAAAACAGGTGTTTGGACAATTCACTCTCTGGCTTTATCTTTGTTCGCTGGGCCGTTGGGATTACTATCTCACATTTTAACTGACTGGATTACTAAGAGATTTTTCCCAAAGTTTCAGCAGAATGGAAAGGCAACATTAACAGAACAAGAAGTACCATCAACTGGCACATAGCAATAGGGGCACACATCTGTGCGCCCCTACTAATGATAATTGCTAATAGTTTACTTCCATTACCAATTATCTCATTTTAAAATCATTAACCGTTGCCGTGTCTATAGTCAGCATCTATCCAGCAGCGTGGTAGAACTTCACCTGAAGGAAAAACAAGATTTTGTTTTTTGAAAGTTTCAGGTTGCTGTTCTTCTTGACCTTCTTGATCTTTCGCCTGAACAACATCAGTATTCGGGTCAATTAATTCCTGAATTTCAACAATTTTTACCAATTCGCCAGAATCTTTGACTTGTAAAAGCATAGAAATTGCCTCAATAATTTGCATGAAAGTTAAGAGCAAGTTTAAGATAAACTCATTCTCGTCTCAACCAATTTAGAAGGTCGAGATTCCTTAATTGTTAAAGGAAATTTTTACCAGATATGCATAAATAAATTACAAAAAATTTATCTATGTGTCTCTGTGGTTTTTATCTTTATAAAATTGACACGACAAATTAATCCTCAATACAGCATTTCAATTCAAATCAGGAAATACTGACCGAGAAAATTGTCTAATTCAAATAATCTTGGTTGTAGATATTAGATTTCGCGTTGATATTTTTCTAAAATATCAACTAATGTTACTTGGCATTGCAGTGGTAGTAAATCACTTAAAGGAAGTTCGCTTCTACCGCCGCCAATTTTGACTGTAATTGATTTCAAGACTTTTAAAACTTGATCTTCACTTACATTGTTGGAAGTAATTAAGGGATACAACTGTTCCGCAACAAGGGTGTGCAGTTTGGCATTAGATAAATAAAGATGCCATTTAGCAATGTCTATGTAGACATTTTCGCCAATTTCAGCTGCTAGGGCTTCCAGTAGTTCTGTGGTGTTAGTCTTTGCCATAAAAATAACCCTACGTTAAGAAAGAGTGCGAAATCTCAGGCTTTTTTACATTATCGCTCAATTAATAGGCTGATTCTACTACCACAGGTTACAATCGCCCCAGCATCAGCAGTCCGTCTTCAGGTGGATTTAGGTGGAGTTTCGCTGTAATTAGCGATCGCACTAATATAGATCAGATGCACTAATACTATGCCTGTCCAACTTGCAGTAAATAACGGCAGCCAGTCCCAAGTAGTGCTTTTCAAGATGTGAAAAAACCATAAGCCAGAATTTATAGTAGCAGCGATCGCTACATGGACGGCAAAATTCATCCGGTCATCAATCTTGCGGTAATCAGGGTCTTTGCGATCGGGTTTGCGAGGCCAACGAGGAGGCATAAATATTTGTTACAGATTTAAATACACCCTACTCATTCTAAGGTTTTTAGTGCAGTCGTTGCTATTAGACTTCTAGAACCAGTCATAATTGAATTGGAAGTCAAGAGCCGCTGGGTTAAATCAGATGACGATCTTTGAGCAAATAGACCCCGATCTCCTCTATCCAGATAGCGACGGCAAACCAATGGCAGACAATACAGAGCAATATCGTTGGATTGTCCTGATTAAGGAGAATTTAGAGATTCTGTTTGCTAATAATGACAATGTTTTGATTGCAGGAGATTTGCTCTGGTATCCCGTCCGTTCTCAGCTGATTACACCGACTGCACCTGATGTGATGGTTGTCTTCGGGAGACCAAAGGGTAAACGTCGTTCCTATCGTCAGTGGCAAGAAGATAATATTCCACCGCAAGTAGTCTTTGAGATTCTTTCTTATAGTAATGATACCAAGGAGATGGAGCGTAAGCTGGAGTTTTACGATACCTATGGTGTTGAAGAATACTATTTATACGATCCTGAAAGTTTTCAACTAGATGGCTGGTTGCGGCAAAACAACCATTTGAATAAGTTATGGCAAATGGATAGTTGGATCAGTCCCCGTTTGGGAATTAGATTTCAAACGGGGCTTGGAGAGTTAGTAATTTACCGTCCAGATGGACAGAGATTTTTGAATCCCTGGAACTCAATCAACGGGTAGAACAGGCTGAGTTATTGTTAGAACAAAAACGCCAACGCGCTGAACAGTTAGCAGCATATTTGCGTAATCTCGGCATTAGATCCTGATAATCTCCCATAACTAGGGAGATGAAGAAGGAAATAGGGTACAGGTTAAAGGATACAGATTATTCCCTATCACCTGTCACCTAATATGCCCAATAGCTAACTTATTACTTTGCCGACGAATAATCTTCTGATTTCCCGCCACTCTTACTTATTAAACGAATTGATTCGATTTGAATCGACTTTTCTAAGGCTTTTGCCATATCGTATAAAGTCAGGGCAGCGACAGAAACCGCAGTTAAGGCTTCCATCTCTACACCAGTTTCAGCTTTGGTTTTGACTGTAGCTTGAATTTGATAACCCGGCAGTTCGGGATCGGGTGTGATTTCGACAGCGATTTTTTGCAAAGGCAACGGATGACACAGAGGAATTAAAGTAGCTGTTTGCTTGGCTGCCATAATTCCAGCCAATCTTGCAGTTGCCAACACATCCCCTTTTGGGACATTTCCGGCTTGAATGGCAGCGAAGGTGGCTGGCAGCATTCGCACCTTAGCAGCTGCTATTGCTTGGCGAATGGTAGGTGCTTTATTAGACACATCAACCATCTGTGCTTGTCCTTGGGGATCTAGATGGGTTAAGTTGGCAAAATTAGATTGAAAATTATCTTGCGCCATTTGGTTAGAACGTGTTAATATATATTGTCGGTGAGGGCGTGTAGCTCAGTGGACTAGAGCACGTGGCTACGGACCACGGTGTCGGGGGTTCGAATCCCTCCTCGCCCGTTTTTAAAAAGTTAAGAGTTGAAAGTTAGGAGTGATGAGTTAAATTTCATCACTCCTAACTTTTAAGTTTTTCAAGGCGTAGGCATCTGGAGCTAGACCTAGTGCAAAGCGCAGTGAGTTGGATAAGTTTTTGCTCGAATGGGTGAGGAAGAGGACAAGTGCTAGAGAAGTAATCGCAGCACCGTAGCCAAACATATCGCGGTAGCCTACAAGTTCTGCAATAATACCCAGAAGAGGAGCAGCGATCGCAATTCCCAGATCGAGTCCAGCTATACATATAGCAAAAATTTTCCCCCGTTCTTGCGGCAGTGAACGGTCTGCCATCATGGTAATCATCATCGAGATCAGTGTACCACCACCAGCACCTTCAGCGATCGCAGCCAGCAAGAAAACGATCGGGCTGTAAGCCTGCCACAGCAGTATTAATGCCAAAACGTAGCAAAAAATCCCAAAGGTAATAAACAAACCCCGCCCGAAGCGATCGCTTGCTTTACCAGCAAATACCCTGATACTAAAACTAGAAATTGCCGCAGCTGTAAAAAATAGTCCGCCATTGAAGTCCACCTGAGTGGATTTGAGGAACAACGACACAAAGGTATGTACAGCACCAAGGGACAAACCAACTAGCAACATAACTATAGTTGGAACTCTCACCCGTGGGCTGGCCAAAATTTGCCAAAATTTGCGATCCTCTCCCTCTGTCTGCTCCTGCGTTTGCACTGGCGGATTCGTAACTTGTACAATTCCCAAGAGAGCGACAAAACCCAATTCGGCAGATAACAGAAATAATATGCCGTAACCACTTGTAGCTTCTAAATAACCACCAAAGGCAGGGCCAATTGCTAAACCAATGGGAGTTGCTAGGGTCATGTAACCAATGATTTCACCACGAGTTTCAGCGGGCGCCAAATCTGCGACTAAGGCACTGTAGCCAGTGGTAAAAGCGGCAACACTAATGCCGTGAAAAATCCGCACTAGGATTAATAGCCCAAGAGATTGGGTTGCCAAGTAACCAAAGGGTGCGATCGTAGCTACGATCGTACCAATCACTAAGACAATTTTCCGACCGCGTTCATCGGCTAACCGTCCCAGCATTGGGCGAGATAGCAATAACCCAATGGCAAAACTGCCCATGACAAGGCCAATTTCTTGCTTGCTTGCGCCCACATCATCGATGTAAAGCGGTAGAGTTGGCAAGAGCGAAGACAGGCTCGACCAGAATAATAAACCCGCTGTAAACAAAATCAGCATAGAAGAATGCAAAAGCAATACCTCCGCTTATAAACTCTAAAAAATGCTCACTCAATGCTCAAATACTATACTTTAATTACTTAAGTATTTGGGTAGTGATACTAAGTATTAATTAATGCTTTGTATCACTACTCAATATATGCTCACACACTTCTAACCTCAAAAAAACTTCAAGTAATCTTCTGACTCTAACCCACACCTTGCCACACAAGGATTACAGCCATTTTTGCCACTAGGTATCTCATCTATGTTTAACTCCCGTTACAGTCCATCATTCTCCTGCTAGTAAACGGTTGTAGACGATTTTTGGCACAAATCAAAGTATCGCGAGAGTCATTATCACACACTATTGAGAATAAAGATAAAAATAGTACAAAAATATTGCCTGTCTATCCTTTGTCTTCTAAAAACTCCAAGTATTTTGAACATATCCACAAAAAAAGACCCTATCTAGGGTCTTGACTATTAACTAAACTTTTGAGTTATCTATTCCCCCAACAAATACATCACCTATTCTAGCTTTTGTTTAGCTATGTGGAGATTGAGAAACTTTTGTTTTTCCGATGACAATGGAGAATGAAAACGTCTACCTTCAGATGTTTCAAACGCGCCCATTTTAGTTAAAACTTGTCTCTCAACTAACAAAATCTTTGTGAGCAGCGACAAGCATTTGAGCTTGTCTTAAAACGTTTCCAAATAAATAAAAAGGAATCTGCCAAGCTGCAACGGTAACTTCTTTGACTATATCTTGTACACTAACTGCAATTAATTCATGCTCTGGTGGCTCTCCTTCAACTACACCAGACCAAGTAAAAGCTAATAAAAAATCATCGTCTCCAGGCAAGGATGCAATCAAACATTCTTCTGGTGTTGGTTCGCAAATAATTCCATAATCATTTGCAAGTTCTACTAATTTTTGAAAGTTGTTTGCGTTTGTCATTTGTCCTTTGGGTGTAATTGAATCTCAGTTTTAGAAAAAATCATATTTTTAACTCCAGAACTCAAGTGAGTTGCTACATAGCATAAATTACGAATTATTAATTATTCGTTTAAGAATTATGAGTTATTGGAGTTGGATTGGGCTTAAGTCCAAAATCTTACCGCGATCGCCTGCTTGTATCAGCAACAATTGCTACTGTTTTAAAAAAATCTAGACTACCTACTTTTTCGGTTTACCGTATTTACATATACCTCCCTTTGTTAACATTTCAAGATTGATGTCCTAATATCACTCAGGCTGACGCAGTGCATTGAGAATTGCGTCAGCTTTTGGGGGAACTGCTGTAAACCGAAGCAGAAAAAGATGCTCGTCAACATTAGACTGTTGGATCACCTTGGCATAGATATATTCTTCTTCTATAGCGATTTCTGCTTCAATCAATAACTTGAGTTTGAGATTACTCAAGAGTTCTAAAGAATGTGGCGATCGCAGCTGCGCCCCTTTTTCTGAGAGGCTAATAAAGTCTCCCAGAAATACTGTTCCCACTGCATGTTTTCCCTGCAAAATACTGTATTCTACAGGTATTATGGGAGTAACAATGCTCATTTTTTGATCATATTTAGGCAAGAATAAATTATATTTACCGCCAATGCCACGAATTTCACAAATTGTCACAGGGTGTTTAATTCCTTTAGGTTCTATTTGTAGTTCTCCAGCAATTTGGAGGTCAATATTGGCATCCTTACAGGTATTTTCAGAAATTAAAATCTGTCCTCCCACTGTATAAGATTCAATTCGAGCAGCCAAATTAACATGACTGCCAATAACTGTATATTGAGCGCGTTTTTGAGAACCAACGTTTCCCGCTACAGCCTCGCCTGTATTAATCCCAATTCCCATTTCCAGGATTGGGAAATTCATTTGCTGATTTTGTTCATTCACTTGCTCCATTGCCAATTGCATCGCAATAGCACAAGCGATCGCTCGTTCAGAATCATCTTTGCGACTAATTGGCGCACCAAAAATCACAAAAATACCATCACCCATAAACTCATTAATCGTGCCTTTATACTGGTTAATCACATCAGTCATTGTTCCCAAATAAAGATTCAAAATCTTTACTACTTCTTCCGGGGGCAATTGTTCGGAAATAGCCGAGAATCCTCTTAAATCCGATACGAGAACCGTAACTTTTCGGCGTTCTCCCCCCAGCTTTAACCCAGAAGGAGTTTCGAGGATATTGGCGACGATTTCATCAGTTAGATAGCGACCGAGGGTTTTTCGCATCTCGGTAGCGCTTTGAGCAATATACTGAGTGAGTGCGATCGCAGAACCGACAAAAGCCAGCAATGAAGGGATAACGGGAATCCACCAACCAGCCAAAAATGCCAAAAAGCTGCCGCCAATTAAACCGCCACCTACCAACAAAACACTAACAGCCATGAGGTTTTTCTGGTTGCTACTGTGGCGTTGCAGCCAACACAAGCTAGCACCAATAATTGACCAAATCAAAATTGATAGCCATTCTAACGGCTCAGGTAAACACTTAATCAGTGGACGACCTTCCATTGCCGCACTTAAAATTTGACTAATCAAATTAGCATGAATTGTCACACCCGCCATTCGTTCTGGATCGGTCAAGACATTACTGCTGTAAGGTGTATAGAATAGATCCTTCAAACTCTCAGCGGTAGCACCAACTAATACCACCTTATCTCGCATTAAATCGCGTGGTATGAGATTCTCTTGCACTTCGGTAAGAGAGACTTTAGTAAACTGCTGTATCCGTCCTCGGTAGTTCAACAGTACTTGATAACTCCCGGCATCGGCTCGGACATAACCTCCATCATTAGCTTCAAAAATCGGAAAAATACCCCGATTTAACTGCAAGTAATTAGAGTTAATAGCTGATGGCTTGGCAGTAATACCTTCAGGTTTCAAGTACAACAATGCCAGTTTTAACCCAAAACTTTCCAGAATCTCGTCATTATTTAAATTTACGTACAATAACGATCGCCGAATTTTGCCATCTCCATCTATGGGTAAATCATTCGACCCAATTTGATTAAGTTTTTTCAGTTCTGGAGATGAATCAACCGCCGAACTATCAATAGTATCAGAGACTTTTTGGACTCCAATTAAATTAGGAGTAGACTTAAAAACCTTAAGTAAATCTTGATAACCGGGATTGACGGGTAAATCACGATAAATATCTAAACCAATCGCTCTAGGTTTTTGCTGTTTGATTTTCTCTAACAAACTAGCAAGTTTTCCATCAGGCATAGGCCACTGTCCCTGCTTGCGGACATCTGCCTCATTAATCTCAACTATGACAATGCGGGTATCAGCCGACTCTCGTGGACGCAGGAGAAAAAATTGATCTAGTGCTGCCAATTCCAACAATTGCAGTAATCCAGTCAAGCGGATTGCAATCACCAGGGCTGTAATATTGGGAACAGCAAGTAAAACACCCCGCCATTGCCAGATGTGCGGTTTCAGCTTTGCCCACATAATATTTAGTGCTGAGTGCTGAGTGCTGAGTGCTGAGTGCTGAGTGCTGAGTTAGGAGTAGAGACGCGATTAATCGCGTCTGTAGAAGAGTTGGGAGTTGGGAATTCTCCCTCAGTCCAATGCCCCGTGCCCAATGCCCCATGCTCTTCTTTCGTAGATGTGCAACAATCAATCAATGGTTCAGAAGCGATCGCACTCAAACCTACAGACTTGAAAAATTGTCTCCAATCCAGCCTTGCTTTGAAATTATTTGGCTCAGTCCGACGTAGCTGCACTAAACTAGTCAGCGCTTCATGCCAAATCCCAGCTTCTGCATAGATGGTGGGCAACTTGTATAAATTTGCCTTTGCTAACGCCTCCGATAAGGTTGCTCCTGGCTGAGTGCGTTCTACCCAACCATCTACAGTCGGATTTTCACTAGAGTCTTGAGTATCACAAACAATTGTTAGATACCAATGATAAGTTTTACCTACAGCAAGTGCAGGGGTACTGTCAGGAAGTTTAAAGCTAATAATTCCCGGCTGATTTGGAAGTGTAAAAGATGTTTCATAAAATACGTTTTGGTCTTCAGTCAGGAGCAGAAACTTGGCTGTTTTGAGTTTAGATTGAGGTATATACCAGAAAAATGTTGGATGTTGAGCAAATGTCAGCCCTAATTTATCTGGAGGTATTAAGGGGGTTATTAGTTTTTTGCCTGTTAGACAAGAGCTACCACGGGTAGAACCACCAGCACTTGCGGGGGGTTTTCCCCGCTGTGGTGGCTTAAATGTTTGACTAATTTGCCAAGTTTTATTGGGATGGTACAACTGAGCTTGTACCTCTGCTGTTAAAGCAGAAAGCAAATACAAAGGTAGGGAAAAGGGTACAAAATATAAAGATGGTTTCATCCATTTCATATTGATAATGCCTGAGTTCTAGATTAGTCAGGTGAATAAATCAAGTATTCCCAAAAGCAGAGTCAGATTTTTCACTCAACTACAGAACTATTTATTGGGCATTGGGCATTGGGCATTGGGCATTGGGCATGGAGAAGAGACAAGGTAGACAAGGAAGAGGGGGGAGACAAGGGAGAGACTTGTTCAATAATTCTCCCTTGTCCCCTTTGTCTCCCCTGCTCCCTACTCAAATATATGGTGATACATCTTCACCGCATTTATCTGCTAAATAGGAGAGGGCGCGGAAACGTAAGCCTACCAGTTGCTCATACAACGGGTTAATTTTACACATCGGTGGGATGTGGACAATTTTGCGTCCAAATAAGGTGATATCCCGCTCAAAGGGACACTGGGCGGGAATCATTTTACACAAAAAGCGGGCTACTCTTGGGTCTTGGATATCTAGCCCATCGAGCCAGTCTTGCAGGGGATGTAGAGCATTTATTTGACGCTTTGTCAGCCCAGTGCTGGCAATAGTGGGGGTAAGTTGCTGGGGGTGTTCTAGGGTGTGGCGAAGGGCTTCCAGCAAATTCTCTGGCTGTTCCAAGGCTTGGCAGAACTGTTGCAGAACCTCATCTTCGCTGGGAGAATAAGTACCATCTGCGATCGCTACCATTATCGCTGTCCTTAAGAAATTTTCTGCGGCTGGTGTAGCTTTACCCAACGCTGCGGCTAATTCCTCTGGGGTAATTACCTCTAGTGAATCAAATTTAATCTTAGGAGCTAATTCATTTTCGGTGATGCTGGCAATTAATTCCTGTTCTTGCTCATCAAAATTACCATCAGCCCAAGCAATAGTAAGCATTCCACGCAACCAAGCGGCAATCTGTTCGCTGCTGTAGGGGGATTGAACGGTACTTGTCATAAACTCACGTCTCAAGCTTTCCTCAGTCACTACTACGCTACCCTAACCAGTGACTATGAAGATAGTGGAAGCAGCACAGAAAAATAAATCAGAGAAGTTTTCAAATCGCAATAGTCGGTCTTAAGGTAAAATCCATTTGTACAGTTATTGAGAATTTTTCTACTTAAAGTGAATCCGATTGGAGTCTCTCAAATATTCATAAAGTTCAAGACTGTAATTTGCGCTACAAAGTGATGGAGTTTTCTAAGTATGCGAACCTGCCAGCTAAATATCGCTGACGTTTTTCTCTAATGAATCGTTTACTGATGTTACTTCCTTCTCTAGGGGATTGCGATCGCTTGGCATTAGTTAAATTAGGTTAACTCCCAAAAATTAAGGTATATATAATGTTTTTCTTTGGCATTGAACATGAAGTCGCTTTCTTGAACAATGAGGGAAAGTTTGCTGATTTTTCCCACACAAAATTTGCTGATTTCAATCAAATTATTGAAAGGCTACCTACATACTCCAGTGACTATCCTCAACTACGGGTTGGCGATGCGGGTATTAAGATGAAGAGATGGTACATTGAGGGATTTGAAAGATTTGCGGATTCTGATGAAGTGATAGACTGTCATGTTAAAGGTATTGAAATTAGAACAACTATCCATTCTAATATTCAAGGCGCTATTACTGAATTATCAGAAAGTTTTGACTTGCTACGTAAGGTTGCCGCTGATTTTGGCTTATCACCAGTGTTGGTTAGTTTTAATCCCTACAATCCAGCTTTTGAGCCTCAACCCCCATTAAACAATTATGAAATCAAACAGCTAGAAGCTTATCCTGACGAACAAACTGCTAATATTCACATGGTATCTTATGGGCCAGATTTAAATATTTCAGTGGCAGATTTGTCACCTGAAGATGTAATTGATATTGGCAAAAAGTTAACTTATTACAGTCCCTATATCGTTCCTTTTAGTTATAGCTCTCCCTTTTATAATGGAGGTTTATGGGATGGATTATCGGTACGAACATTTATCAGAACTGGAAAAAGACCAGCTACTCTGGTTTTTGTTCAAAAAGAAGAACAACTGATTAATAGCATACCTGCCTTAACAAAAATCGCCCGCATTCCGGCTGAAGTGGGACGCATCGAATTTAAGGCTTGTGATAGCTGTGATGATTTTTTTATCTACGCAGCTTTGCTGACATTATTAAAAGGTTTGGTATTAGATAAAACCTTGCCAGGTAGAGCAACTGTACCCGATGCAGCCTTACACCAACTTTCCGCAAAAGAAGCATTTGACAACGAAGATATTTTTGAGAATGCCACAAAAGTCTTGCAAGCAGCCGAAGTTGCTTTGGGAGATGATCCAGATGTTCATTATTTGACATCATTAAAAGAGCTACTGGCGAAGCGAAAAACAAGATCCCATGAATTAATAAAAATGTTCCATAGGGTAAGTTCAATAGAAGAGGTAATAAGGCAGACTTATCAAGTTTAAAGAAAAGATTTATTTTTCTCCTTTTATGAAAGGAAATTAAGGAGAATCTTTATATAAATTGATACTTTACAAATTTCTTCTCAGGTGCATGCTCATTAAAATCATTTGAATTGGATAAAGTCGAGCTAACTGAACATAAATAGTAGAGCCATTACTCTGCCAAAACTAGATTAAGTCGATATACCTAGAGGCTGATTTTATTGCAACTAAAGATGCAGTAAAGTTCATTCTAGAGATTGATGCAGACGTTAGCTTTTTCAAAGTAAAAGTGTAAACAGGGAACCTGAAACGAAGAATTTCAATTATAAAATCTAATGATTTTGTGAAATCTAATGATTTTGCTAAAGAATTAAGGTGATATTTGCTTCTTATCCCTTACTAATCCAATGCAGAAAGACAAAAGAAATTTCTTCGTCAGGTTGGTTTTTCAAGAACTTCTAAATTGAAGCGGAGCTTGACAGTTTTATTATTGCTTAAAATTGTTAAGTAAAGGTATATGCTTCGCTCTTTCAGTGTAAAGTTATGCGTTGTTAAAGCTGTTATCGAGGATTTCAAATGAAGACAATTGCTTCTGTTTTATCTACTTTCCGTCCAGTACGTTTTCTAGTAGTGGCTTTTACTTGCGCCCTAGTATTATTCTCTAATGCTTTTCCTGCTTTTGCGATCGATAGCTACCAAAGTGACTCGACCGAAGGTACAACACAATTGCTTGATATTCAGGCTAAAACTGACGAAGCCGCTAAAGAACCACCACTAGGATTGAGAAAGACTCAAAAGGAAACTAGCGAAGGGCTTAATGAGGTTCAAGGATCTGCTGATATTGACAAGCAGAAGCGTCCTGAAAATTCACAAGGTGCAACCTCTGTGGAAGAAAATATAAAGAACGTGTTGGAGAAAGTTACAGGTAAGAACTAAATTAATAGTTCTGGTAGTTTTTTGGTAGTAATGGGTGATTGCTTTTACGCAATCACCCATTAACAATTAGTAATGTTAAGTCAGAAGCTTAAATTAATTAAGTATAAAAGTATGTTCACCTGCACATTGTTGGGAAACTGCATTTAGATAATTTTGATTAACTATTATTATATTTAATCTATTTTTTATGTTTGCTAGCTTCAAAGGCAATAAAGTTCGCTAATTACAAAATTCTTAGCTTAATACTACCTATTAAGGCATAGGTATAATTATAAATTCGTGAATTAATTTAAGCTCATAATGTTTCCTTTGGTTGATGTGGAATCTGTCTGAAATTTGAGAAATTAATGAATAAGTTTGCTTAGGGATGGAAAACAATGCGTTCGATAAACATTGGTTTGACTGAAGAACAGCGTCAAGGTGTAATTAATCTGTTAAATCAAGATTTGGCAGATGCCTATTTACTGTTGGTGAAAACCAAAAAGTACCACTGGGATGTCGTTGGCCCTCAGTTCCGCTCTTTGCACCAGCTTTGGGAAGAACACTACCAAAAGCTGACTCTAAATATTGATGCTTTGGCAGAGCGGGTTCGTGCTTTAGGTGGTTATCCAGTTGGCACATTGGAGGGATTTCTCAAGCTTGCTACCCTCAAGGAACATGCTGGTAATGTTCCCACTGCAACAGGAATGGTAGCTAATTTAGTGGACGATCACGAGCAGGTTATTCGTAACTTGAGAGATCATGTGGATCAGTCTGGTGAAAAGTTCCACGATCAGGGAACTGCTGACTTTTTAACTGGATTACTCGAACAGCATGAAGAGATAGCTTGGATGCTCCGTTCATTTATTGAAGGCGAGGCAATAGACTCAGATGGTAGACAGCCAGCAGAAGGGGCTAAGACTCCTGTAGGTGTATAGCTCATAATGTCTGAGTTGAGGATGACTATCTGTGAAACTAGTTAAAAGCAGGGTTGATTCCTGCTTTTAAGTGGTGCAAAAGAATTAATCTGCCTGCATCTACCTCTTCACGATGCCAATTTTGGATTTTGGAATTGAAAATTGGTTTGTGCGTCTCCCAACTTGAGGCGACTGGCGTCAAGTTGGGAGACGCATCCATACGACTAGCTCCTTGATGTTGGGGAACTCATCCACCGCGTGGTTCCCCGTTATGAGTGCAGTCATTTTAAAATCCAAAATTGATTGGTCATCTTGATTGCAAAAACAACATAATACAAGGAGTTTTGAAGTGGCAGAAGTATATAAAGCAGAACGTACCATTTCTGCTGTATTCAAAGAGCAGAAGCAAATTGATGATGTGATTCGACGTTTATTAGACAGGGGTGTGCCTAGAGATCATATTTCGGTCATGGGCAGAAATTTTCAGTCGGAAACGAGAATCGCTGGCTTCATTAGTAAAAAAGATGTGATTCTGGGAGGTTTGAGAACAGGAGCAGTTTTTGGTTCCTTGTTTGGTTCCTTTCTCAGCTTACTTACGGGTGTAGGCGTATTGTTTATTCCCTTTGTTGGGCCAATTGTGGCAGCAGGGCCTATTGGTGCAGTGTTGTTGGGGGCTGCTAGTGGAGCGATCGCAGGTAGTGCTGGTGCTGGTCTAGTGTCGGTTCTAACCACTTTGGGGATGCCAGAAGATAAAGCGGCTATCTACCAAACTCGCTTACAAGCTGGCGAATTTTTCGTGATGGCAGAAGTTCCGAGCGATCGCACTGGCGAGTTTCAATTACTGCTCGAAAGTGCTGGTGGCGAAGAAATTAATACGATTGAGAAAACTCTGGCTCGTTCTTGTTCTGGACAGTGCAACAGTCCAGCAGACTTGTCTCCTGAAGTTCGCGCTCATCTTTCTGAGGAAGCTCAGAGTACATTTATTGAGCGCTATAATGCTGTACTCAATGAAAGAAGTGACGAGTTCACAGCCGAACAAGCTGCTTGGGAGACTGTTCACCAACAATATGATGAAGATGAAAATGGTGTCTGGTCTAAAGCTAAGGTTAAAGCTTAAACTACTGTGTGAGACTCAATATTAGGGATTCATCACAAATAAATTATCCAATCTTGTGAGGTGGGCCAAAAAGCCCGCCTTTAGCTGTGGCTGTGCGTTTCATCCAGCCGACAAGAAGTAAATGTATTGGCTATCATCTGGTAAAATATCTGATTATTTTGTACATATTTATACGTATAAAGGCAAGCGATCGCACTTAGATATAAATTACCTACTTTGGTCCTAGTTTACATAACTTTGGGTATATTACCGCAAATGCGCTGATACTCTAATTTCCCCTCTTCATAAATTCCGCAAAAACACCGTTACGCTATTTGTGCTTGTGATCAAAACTTAGAGCATCCAGTTTATTAGGGCGGATTTATGAGCAACCCTGTAAAGACGGTTATCCAAGTCAATCTGGAGATGGCTCTAGAAGTAGCTCAAGAATTGGAGCAAGCTCCATACACTCAACTCGGTGCTTATTGTTTGGAAATTTTACGGGAAATCGGATGTCCTGGTACTGAACTTCCTGTGAACTTACAAACTCGCGATCAGCAGCTAAACTTCATTACAGGCTTTGCATCTTATGCTTTTGGGGAGGTACAAAGTGTATAAAGCATTAATCGATGATATATTTTCTGATTCAGAAGATATAGAAGAAACTACTTTTCCTGCCACAGATGAAGATTTATTAATCTTAACAGACAAATTTTTAGGGTTTGAAATTCCCTCAAAGGTTTTCTTACAAGCTATAGCCATTGCTGATTACGATGGTGCAGCTGCTTTTCGCTACGTTGATACTTATTTGACTACTCTCAAGAATAAGAATAAGCGTAAGCAGAAGAAATTACTTGTGTTAGGTTGTTCGACTAGATTTGACAATAATTGACGTGCTTATTTACCAGCTAACTAAAAACCAATACGATTTAGATCAGATAATTTGCACAACCGATGTAGAGACGTTGCATTGCAACGTCTCTACACATATTTATCCCACAGAGACAAGAAAGAACAATTATAAATTATCTAGAAGCTAGTGGTGAGAGATTTTTGAAGACAAGCATTTTTAATCTGTGCTAATTACGAACTACGTTAGCGTAGCGGTAGCGAGTCCGCGTACTCTGTAAGAGTTGCAAGCTACGCTTTTAGCGTCTCGTAGAGAGCGTCATTACGAATTACAAATTAGTATTACTCTCTCCCAAGACAAACTTGTTCATAGCTTTTACCAGCCATATCCCAAGTGAATTCTGTTTCTACTAGTTGTCTGCCGTTGTGAGACAATTCTGAACGCAGATGTGGACTATTGAATAGTTGACTAATAGCGGTGACGTACTCTGCTGGTTGATTGGCTCGTAATGCCCGTAATGGATGACTAGCAACATCTACAGCTAATCCCTCTAAGCCGCGATCGCTGGCTACTACAGGTATACCAGCTGCCATTGCTTCTAAAGTTTTATTTTTAATACCAAACCCAGTCCGCATCGGTACAACGCAGATGGTGGCTTGATGTAAATATTCTGCCATCGAAGGTACACGCCCCAACACATTAATTCCTGGTTTTTTATCAAGTGCTAAAACTTCTGCCACTGGGTGAGAACCGACAATATCAAAAGTTGTATCGGGATACAATTTTTGGATTTCTGGCCAAACTTCATTGCTGAAAAAGCAGACAGCATCAATATTTGCTAAATTATCCATTGCACCAATAAAAATTAGGCGATGTCCTCCGGTATCGGTGGTACGGTAAGGGAAAGAAACTAAATCTACACCATTGGGAATAACTGTAATTTCACTATTGGGGTTAAATTGTTGTAGTTGAATTTTATCTTCTTCTGTTGTCGCCACAATTACCGAAAATTTAGCGCAGTAGTTTTGCTCATAACGGCGCAAAAGTGGCAGATTAATTTTGTCTCTGAGTGAATTTTCGGAAATGCCTGTTGCTAATTGGTTCTGACAGCTAGCATAAACAGAACTATGAACATTAACGATGGTTTTTAGCTGTTTCTGAAAATGTGGCTGCACATAAATTTCATTGACACTATGTTCGCAGGTAATGACATCGCATTTTCCCGCTTCCACCCAGTTATCAACCCATGTTTGCATCTCAACTGAGTAGCGGTTAAGTACACTTGGCGGCGTTCCCTGCTGCAAAAATCTGCCAAATCGCTGTATTTTCTTCAATATTCCGGTGTTTCGAGAATCTGGCGGGCGTTCAAAAATAGCGAGATGATCCACATAATCACGTAATCCTGCTACTTCTGCATCTGTAACATCGCCCTCGCGTTGAGTTGCGAGGGTGACAGTATGACGTTGACTCAGATACTTAAGTAAATTAAATGTCCTGACTTGGGTTCCCCCGCGTGTTGGTGGGTAGGGAAAGGTGGAAGATAGCATTAAAATGTTCATACAAACGATCGCTCAAATGTGATACATACACCATGACCTGATTGGAGGCTGTATGTCATCATTAGATCGATCAAAGCATAATCAAACCTAGTCGCACACCCACAGCAACAGCCTCGGTGCGGCTGGAGACACTGAGCTTTTGAAAAATGGATGAGAGATGAAATTTGACGGTATGCTCAGAAATATGCAGGTGTTTTGCGATCGCTTTATTTCCCAACCCTGACCCAAGCATTCCTAAAACCTCTATCTCGCGTGGTGTCAAGCTTTGTACGGGATTCGTTACCACTTTTTCGCGGATAGATAGTAATTCTACAGCATCCGGGTGCAGCACCAGCAAACCAGAAGCGATCGCCTCCACAGCCGTGACAATTTCTGACTCTGTACTAGTACTGGGCAATATTCCCCGGATACCAGAACGTAACGCCGTCTCTAAGTCTATGCTGTCGAGTTCTTCAACAATGACGATTATTCCTAATGGGTATTGCTGTTCTTGAATAACCAGCAATTTTTCCCATACCGCTTGTTGAAAATTACCGCTCAAATCTACCAGCACCACATCCGGTTGTAATTGCCCAACTTCTTTTGCTAATACATCCAAATCGGATGCACTCCCCACAACCGTCAGCCGAGGATTGGTAGTCACCACAGTTGATAACCCTGCCCGCACCACAGGGGAAGTAGCAACCACCATCACTCGGATCATGTCGCCTCCACAGCAGTTTTATCGGACTGCACGGCAACATAAATCACGAATTGCTGTCTACCGCGTAGGAGTTGTAACGGCACAGATCCTTTATTGTCATGGAGATATTTGGTTAAATCATTCATGCTAGTGAATAATCGCCCCGAAACTCCAATTAAAACATCGCCGATTTGTACACCAGCATTTTCTGCCGCACTGTTAGGTAAAATTGACAACACCAATAAACCCAAGCTACGCCTACCTAAAAGCACAGGTTGCAGTGTAACTCCCAGTTGCGGACGACTATTTTGCCGTAAAAAATGCTCAACGGCGTTGCTAGGAACTGCCACAGCCAAACCATTAGCAATCATCGTGTTAATTCCCACGACTTGACCTTGACAATCGGCAAGTGGTCCTCCAGAATTACCAGGATACAGCCGCAAATCGGCCATAACTGCTCGTGGATTATTTGCATGGATAATTCCAGTTGTCACAGCACCACTATCAGCAAACGGATTACCCACCGCCAAGACTAATTCACCCACGCGTAGCGCCTCGGAATTGCCAATAGTTGCAGCAGTTAAATCAGTGGCGACAATTTTCAGGGCTGCTAAATCCTGCTGTGGATCGAATTGGGTACGCACCGCATCAAATACTCTTCCGTCTGCCAATTCCACAGTTGCGCGGTTGCTGGTTGCCACATGGGCATTAGTGATAATTAGTCCGTCAGGTTGCCAAATTATGCCAGAACCGACTCCCAGAGAGCCGCTTTTTACTTTGACAGTGCCATTGCGTAGCCTAGCAGCTACCTCTGTCAATTCAGCAGCTATGTTAGTTAATGTTGTGTTTGCCATGTTATACAGTTTTTGAGCGTGTCAAAGTAAAATCAGTAAAACGTTCCAGCAAAAAGGTTGAAGTTTCAAGTTCAGAAGCTCAACGTTCGAGCAAAAAGGTGGAAGTTCCGAGTTCAGAGGCTCAACGTTCGAGTAAAAAGGTGGAAATTCCGAGTTCAGAGGCTCAACGTTCGAGCAAAAAGGTGGAAGTTCCGAGTTCAGAAGCTCAACGTTCGAGCAAAAAGGTGTAAATTCCGAGTTCAGAGGCTCAACGTTTGAGTAAAAAGGTGGAAGTTCCGAGTTCAGAAGCTCAACGTTCGAGCAAAAAGGTGTAAATTCCGAGTTCAGAGGCTCAACGTTTGAGTAAAAAGGTGGAAGTTCCGAGTTCAGAAGCTCAACGTTCGAGCAAAAAGGTGTAAATTCCGAGTTCAGAGGCTCAACGTTTGAGTAAAAAGGTCGAATGAATCAAAACATTTAGATAAATTTTGACAAAGCTAGTAGTCTGTCAATAAATAATTGATGGATAAATTACCTGTAGAGACGGCGATTTATCGCGTCTCTCTAACTCATTCCCAATTGGTATTATTCCTCCTTAGTAGGTCGTTCGCCAACTGCGATCGCTAACTCAATTAAGACTCCACCCCGGACAACTTGCACGTTGACAGCTTTACCAATGCGATCGCTACTATTGAGCAGCGCCAACACATCACCTGTATCACCCACAGTTACGCCATCGAACGTTACCAAAACATCGCCAAGCAGCACACCTGCATTGTCAGCAGGCCCCGCAGCCTCAACGTTGACAACAATTACCCCAGTTGCCGAACTTAAATTGAGAGCAGTTTTCAGGTTATTTGGTAAACGTACAGGTTGCATTCCCACACCCAAGTAGCCCTTAGAAATGCGTCCTTTTGCTACTAATTGGTCAACCACGCGATCGACTGTCGCAGTGGGAATTGTCAGAGCTGTACCACGCCGTCCCGATGTATTCATGCCTACCACAAAACCAGCAGCATCTACGAGCGGCCCGCCTGCAAAGCCAGAGTAAAGGGTGATGTCTGGGCGGATAAATTGGTCAATATTTCCGCCATTCATACTCCGCCAAGTACCGCTAACCACACTCACTGCACCCATCGCCGCCTTTAAATCACCTTCGCTACCTCTTGCCAGTCCTAGTACCAGATGACCAACTTTGAGCGTTTTGGCATCGCCAACTTTTGCCACAGGTATTTCTGCATTTTCTAGTTTAAAAACAGCTATATCGGTGCTAGAGTCATGACCGACGAGTGTTACTGGTGCAGTACTACCATTTGATAAGGTAATAGTGATATCGTCATAGCGCTGGAGGCACTCATCAGAGGTAACAATGATGCCATTACGCCAGTGAATGCCGCTTGGAGAAACACGTGTACCCCCATTCACTGCAACTACAGCACTTCCAGCTTCTTCTACGGTGTCAGCTAAACTGTTGGACAAAGCCAGTAATGAAGACATAAGATTTTTCCGCAAATGTTTTTAGATATTCAGATCGTGCCGTTTTATCAACACAGATGACATCGGAAAAATGGGGAGAATTCACCCTAGAAAAATGGCTAGTACCGCAAGGCGGAAGTCAAAAGCCAAAAGTCAAAAGTCAAAAGTATTATGGAATAAGCTCTTTAGGGATTTTAAATGGTTGCTCTATTTCCGCCGTGCCATACTAGGGTTTACATCAGCTTTTTGGTGTTGCTGAATTTTTGTACTTAACTCAAGCGAGAACCGCTATATTCCAATACGCTTGGGTTAAGGGGTTATTGGTATAGATAATTGGTCTTTCAAAACGCGATAAATCGCCTCTCTACACCTTGTATTGCGCTATATTATTCAGCTTACGACAGCGAGGTGAACGCTCACTGTCGCCGTCATACAGAATTCAGCATGAATTCTGACTCCTGAATTCTGTTTCAAGAAACAAATGCACACCCAATCAAAACAAATCAACCTGCTGACTCCATCGAGAAATTTACCTCTCTATGGCAAGAGAATTTTAGTAACAGCACCGAGAAATTATGCTTATAGGTTATCTGAACAAATCATCAAAAAAGGTGGTTTACCTGTTTTCATGCCGACCATCGAAACCTGCTATTTACCAAACTACACTCAGTTAGATGCTGCTTTAGCCCACATAGACGAATTTGATTGGATTATCTTCACAAGTAGAAACGGAATCGCTGCATTTTTTCAGCGTATAAATGAGTTGAATATTCCTATATCTGTAGTACAAAAATGTCACTTATGTGCATTAGGAAAAGATGCAGAAAGCTTATTGTCTTTTTGTAGCAAGGTAGATTTAATTCCAACAGAATCTAGCCCAGCCGGAATTGTGACTGAATTAGCCAAAATTCTGCAAATTCACGAGAAAAAAGTGCTGATCCCGGCTCCAGAAGTTGTGGGTTTACCTGAGCCTGATGTTGTACCCAATTTAATTACTGATTTGCAGAAATTGGGTATAGAAGTAACTCGCGTACCCACATATATTACGCAGGGTTTAGATAAAACTATCTATGGTATGGAATTAAACCTGATACGTGAAGGAATTATTGATGTAATTGCCTTTAGTAGCACGGCCGAAGTAGAAAGCTTTTTGACAATGGTCAACTCGCAAAGCGATTACGAACATTGTGTTGTTGCATGTTTTGGCCCTTATACAACTGCTAATGCCCAAAAGTTGGGTATGACTGTCTCTATCGTGTCTAGAGATTATAGTTCATTTGAGGGATTTGCTGAAGCGATCGCAGCATTTTTTACTCCTACTTTCAGTTAAAACTAAGCGCTTTAGGATGTAGAGTAATCAACCAGATTTCACTCTAGACTAGCTGCACATAAACCCGTAGTATCGAAAATGGAGTTTATATTGAGTTAGGAATTTTTACATGGCAACTTACAAAGTTACATTGCGTACCCCAGACGGTGAACAAGTAATTGACGTTCCTGATGATGAGTACATCCTAGAGATCGCTAACGAGGAATATCATCTGGACTTGCCCTATTCCTGTAACGCTGGTTCTTGCTCTACCTGCACCGGCAAGCTGATTTCAGGTACAGTTAACCAAGACGATCAGAACTTCCTAGACAACGATCAAATTGATGCGGGATGGGTTCTCACCTGCGTTGCTTATGCCACTTCTGATTGCGTTATCGAAACCCATCAAGAGGAAGCGCTTAACGCTTAAGAGCGGGTGAGGGTTGAGGGCGTTGGTATCAACTTAAGCCCAAACCCTTTTTAAATCTCGTTTCTCTGGGTGGAAATGCTGCTGATTAGGCTGCTGCCTCCCTTGCTGGCGGTAGCAGCCCCCATTGTATACATCACCCTAAAAAATGTATGGAAATTCAGCTGCGATCGCAAGTGGATGCAGATGTGCAACAAGTTTTTGAGAATTTGCATTCTTTGAAAGATTAACCAAAACTTACAACCGCTTCCAAAACCCTGCTGCTGACATTCACAAATTGCGCGCATAATAAAAGGTGAAGAGTACTCAGTCTGGATAAAAAAGGGGAAAGATAAGGGGACAGATGAGTTTGTTGTAGGTGCAGAATTATGGAATATAAGCCCTCACCCCAACCCTCTCCCCAAGGGAGAGGGAGTCAAGAAAAAGAGAAAGAAGAGAATAAATATCAACAAGATTTATCTTGTTCCCCTCTCCCTCTGGGAGAGGGGCTAGGGGTGAGGGCAGAAATCGCTAACTTAGCTGGTAGTAACCGGCAAATTCCCAAACTATTATTAGAACGCGCCCGCAAGTTAAGAAAACATCAAACACCAGCGGAAGAAATATTATGGGAATGTTTAAGAAATAGACGTTTGTTAAATACGAAATTTCGCAGACAACATAATATTGGTAGATATATCACTGATTTTTATTGTCACGAGAAATTACTAATTATTGAATTAGATGGTAGTATTCATGCAAATCAACAAGCTCAAGATTTTATCAGAGAAAACTGGTTACAATCTAATCACTTCACTGTGATTCGCTTTAGTAATGAGCAAATATTTAATGATATCGAGTTAGTTTTACATACAATTGCCCAAGCCCTCATCCCCTAACCCTTTCTGTCTTAAGGAAAAGGAGAACTAAAATCGCTCAAACTTTATCTCAGGATTCTTTGCCAACCCCGCAGTGCTTGGACTTATGAAGTCGAACTACGTCCGTGGGTAGAGAACTTCTAGCCTAGACAATTGTTACAAAAATAGTTTTGCAGGTATGAAAATTGATTTTGGTGCAACTGCTGCTGATTATGCAAAACACCGCGCTGGGTTTCCTAGTTCATTATTTAACAAACTGTCCGAATATGGTATAGGTTTACCAGGGCAGAATATTGTTGACCTCGGCACAGGAACAGGAACACTAGCGCGGGGCTTTGCCGATAGAGGTGCTTATGTAATTGGCATAGACCCATCAGCCTCACTGTTAGAACAAGCGAGACTGTTAACCGAAGCTGTCCAACTAAAAGTAGATTATCGAGTCGCAACTGCCGAGAATACCGAATTACCAGATGCCAGTGCGGATGTGATGACAGCAGGGCAGTGTTGGCATTGGTTTGACCGTCCGCGTGCTGTCGAAGAAATTACTCGTATATTGAGAGTAAATGGCTTGCTCGCGATCGCACATTTTGATTGGATACCCTTAAAAGGTAATGTAGTTCACGCAACGGAACAACTAATCAAAGCTCATAATCCTACATGGAATCTCGGCGGCGGTAACGGATTGTATCCCCAGTGGTTACAAGATATTGGCGAAGGAGGTTTTCGAGAAATCCGCACATTTTCTTACGATGTATTTGTCGCTTATACACACGAAGACTGGCGGGGACGAATTCGGGCGAGTGCTGGTGTGGGAGCCAGCTTGACACCAGAAAAAGTAGAAGTATTTGACCAAGAATTGGCAACATTGCTCGAAACAAAATATCCGACACCAATTCTTCAGGTTCACCATCGAGTTTGGGCTGCGATCGCCAAATCACCGCCATCTAATTCGTAATTCGTAATGGGCTTCTCTGCGAGACGCTAAAAGCGAACGCCCCGCTACGCTAACGTAATTAGTAATTCGTAATTAAGAGATGTCTGAACGCACTATTAACCTACAAAACAATCGCGCAATTTTAGGAAAAGAACCATGATTGAACTTTACTATTGGGCAACTCCAAACGGTCATAAAATCACAATTTTCTTGGAAGAAGTCGGCTTACCATACACCATAATTCCTGTGAATATTGCGGCTGGAGATCAATTTAAGCCAGAATTTCTGAAGATATCTCCTAACAATCGTATGCCTGCGATCGTTGACCACGAACCAGCAGATGGAGGTTCGCCAATTTCGATATTTGAGTCTGGGGCAATCTTGCTCTATTTAGCAGAAAAAACCGGGAAATTAATTCCCCAAGATTTACGCCAACGCACTCAAGTTTTAGAATGGTTGTTCTGGCAAATGGCAGGACTAGGGCCAATGGCAGGACAAAATCATCACTTTAGTACTTATGCTCCCGAAAAGATTGAATATGCCATTAACCGCTACGTGAATGAAACGGGACGCTTATATGCAGTGCTGAATAAGCAACTAGCAGATAAAGAATTTGTGGCTGGCGATTATTCCATCGCCGATATTGCTGCTTATCCCTGGATAGTACCCCATGAACTCCAAAGTCAAAACCTAGAGGATTTTCCTCATGTTAAACGCTGGTTTGAGACAATAAAAGCGCGTCCGGCAACAATTCGCGCCTACGAAAAAGCAGAAGCATTCAAAACTGAAGCGCTCGATCCAGATAAGTTACGAGAATTGTTATTTAACCAATCGGCGAAGACTATTCAGCCTTAAACATTTTGAATTGTCTTGTCAGTGTGGCGATCGCTAAGTTAGTTTTCACCCCAGATCATCAGTCGCAACTATGAGCAACGATTTCTCACTATCTTCCTTTCCTCAATTAGAAACAGAAAGGCTGCTTCTTCGTGAGACAAGCTTGCAGGATGCTGAGGCTACCTTTGCTGTCCTCTCCGATCCAAGCGTGACTCAGTTTCACGATCTTGATACCTTCACTTCTATTAAAGAAGCGATGTCTACGACGGGCTACGCCTACGCTGTCATTGAACGTAGAGCCAAGCGGTTTGAGCTAGGAAATGGAATTCGCTGGGGAATTGTCTATAAGCAAGACAACATTTTGATTGGTTCTTGTGGGTTTACCTGGAACCCACAAGAACACGCGGCTGAGGTAGGTTATGAGCTTGCCAGTACTTTCTGGAGACAAGGCATCATGACTGAGGCGGTGGATACTATCTTGCAATTTGGGTTTCAGAAAATGGGTTTGCGTTTCGTTGTTGCCCAAGTCATGCTTGAAAATATCGCTTCTAAAAAGTTGCTAGAAAAGTTAGGTTTTCACAGTCAGGGTGTACAGAAACAGTATGGCTTTTTCAAAGGGCAGTATCACGATCTGGAGCAATTTGTGCTTAAAAATAAAAAACTGAGTGAGTAAGTTAGCAACAGATACAGGCTGATGTTTAGTTTCTCAATTGGAGGTAAAGATGAGGAATCCTGGGCACAAGCAGTTAAAATACGGTAATCCTTACAAATTACCGTTGATTAATCCAATATAATGCTCAACTAGTATTATTACTTGTTTAATTGGAAACTCAAATAACTGCTTATGTCGGAACAATATCGTTTTGAAACCCTGCAAGTTCATGCTGGACAAGAGCCGGCTCCTGGAACTAATGCTCGTGCTGTACCGATTTACCAAACGACTTCCTACGTTTTTGACGACGCTGACCACGGAGCGCGGTTATTTGCTCTCCAGGAATTTGGCAACATTTACACCCGCATCATGAACCCGACGACGGATGTATTTGAAAAGCGGATTGCTGCCTTAGAAGGGGGTGTAGCAGCATTAGCAACCGCTAGTGGGCAAGCGGCGCAATTCTTGGCAATCACTACCATCGCTCAGGCTGGGGATAATATTGTTTCCACTAGTTTTCTCTATGGGGGAACATATAACCAATTCAAAGTTTCTTTACCACGTTTAGGGATTAACGTCAAGTTTGTTGAGGGAGATGACCCAGAAAGTTTCCGTCAGGCGATCGACGATCGCACGAAAGCGTTATACGTTGAAACCATTGGCAATCCTCAATTCAACATTCCCGATTTTGCCGCTTTAGCTCACATTGCCCACGAAAACGGCATTCCTTTAATTGTAGATAATACCTTCGGTGCTGGTGGGTATCTAGCTCGACCCATTGAGCATGGTGCAGATATCGTAGTAGAATCTGCAACTAAATGGATTGGTGGACATGGTACTTCCATTGGTGGTGTAATCGTCGATTCGGGCAAATTTGACTGGGGTAACGGCAAGTTTCCCCTATTTACTGAGCCAGCACCCGGCTATCATGGGCTAAATTTTCAAGAAGTGTTTGGCCCTAGTGGTTCCTTTGGTAACATTGCCTTTATTATTCGTGCCAGAGTTGAAGGGTTACGAGATTTTGGTCCGTCCTTGAGTCCATTTAACGCCTTTCTGTTACTGCAAGGATTAGAAACTCTCTCTCTACGTGTAGATCGTCATGTGAGCAATGCCATAGAATTGGCTCGGTGGTTAGAGCAACAAGAGCAAGTATTATGGGTTAATTATCCGGGGCTTCCTAATCACCCACATCATGAACGAGCGAAGAAATATCTTCGGCATGGCTTTGGGGGAGTTTTAAACTTTGGCATCAAAGGTGGACTAGAGGCGGGGAGAGCTTTTATTAATCATGTGAAATTAGCCAGTCATTTAGCAAATGTTGGTGACGCGAAAACCCTCGTTATTCATCCTGCTTCTACAACCCATCAACAACTAAGTGATGACGAACAGCTTTCGGCAGGTGTGACACCCGATTTGGTGCGAGTATCAGTGGGAATTGAACATATCGACGACATCAAAGAAGATTTTGGACAAGCATTCCAGCAAGTTAGGATTTAGTTTTTAATTGGGCATTGGGCATGGAGAAGAGACAAGGTAGACAAGGAAGAGGGGGAAGACAAGGGAGAGACTTGTTCAATAATTCCCCCTTGTCTCCTCTGTTCCCCTGCTCCCCTGCTCCCCACTCCTAAATATGATCTACTCAGACTTCATCTCGCCGCAAACCCAGTTTTACCAGCTTACAGTACCATTTCAACTAGAAGGGGGCGAAACATTAACTGGCGTTCAGATTGCCTATCGCACCTGGGGACAGTTAAATGCTCAAGGCGATAATGGGGTACTAATTTGTCATGCCTTAACTGGTTCCGCTGACGCTGATGATTGGTGGGAACCTTTGTTTGGTTCAGAAAAAGCCTTCAATCCAGAACGCGACTTTATTGTATGCAGCAACATTTTGGGAAGTTGTTACGGCACAACTGGGCCAACTACTATCAACCCCATAACGGGAAACCCTTATGGCGTATCCTTCCCTAAGATTACAATCCGAGATATGATTCACCTACAAGCTGTACTACTAGAATACCTGGGTGTTCGATCTCTGCGGTTAGTAATTGGTGGCTCACTCGGTGGGATGCAAGCACTGGAGTGGGCGTTGTTATATCCAGAAAAAGTGAAAGCGATCGCACCCATTGCTGTTTCTGGCAGACATTCAGCTTGGTGTATTGGATTGAGTGAAGCCCAAAGACAGGCAATTTATGCCGATCCAAACTGGCAAGGAGGGAACTACAGCCTGGATGCGCCCCCAAACCAAGGACTAGCAGTGGCGCGGATGATGGCGATGTCTACTTACCGTTCTTGGGATAATTTTACAAGCCGCTTTGGACGCGAGTATGATGCATCTGAGCAGTTTGCTATAGCCAGTTACTTGCAGCATCAGGGTCAAAAGCTGACAGAACGATTTGATGCCAACACTTACATCACTCTCACCCACACAATGGATCGCCACGATATTGCACGCGATCGCACCAGTCCTGATTTGTCAGATTATGAATCTATTCTGCAAAGCATCCAGCAACCAACTTTAGTTGTCGCAATTGATTCTGACATCCTCTATCCTCCAGTAGAACAACAAGAATTGGCAAATTTAATCCCTAATGCTCAACTGGGGTGGCTGAAGTCAACCCACGGACATGACGCATTTTTAATTGACATGGCTGCATTGAATGAACTGCTGATCTCTTTTCAGCAAAGTTTAGATTTCCCAGCCTCCTAACTCGGTGTATTGAGAAAAAAGCTTGGCGTTTCGAGTTCTGAGAGGAATGATGAAGTTAAAAAGGCGATCGCACCTTACGCTATCGAGTGTCACAGCCCATCGTAGACATCGCTACAGGTGGGTAAATTTTATATATGGAAAAAATTTATAGAGTGGCGACAGTCGCGGGAGTTGAGATTTTGCGACAGCGCCAACTAAAAGATAGTGTACCAGATTTGCGGTGGGTATCTGCGGAAAGCCTCCTGCCTTTCTTTGTAAAAATTCTTTTAATCAGCCCCAGCCAATAGAAGTGGCAAAATGTAGGTATTAAGATTAAAACAATTATCGGAAAGCGTCACCCAATCTACAGGTTTTTTAGATGATGAAACAGAGATGGGCAAGCATATACAAATGCACTCAGCTACTTTGGGGTGTTTTGTTAGTGTTGGTAATTTGGCATCTACCCCAATACGCTCTGGCAGATGTCAACCCACAGGAGATAAATGCAATTATTCGCACACGGGATATTGCCCTGCAAGCCCTAAACACTCGCGATTTTGCCAAAATACAGCCTTATTTGCACCCAAATTTCACAATCACAACAGTTGATAATCAGATTTTTCACAAAGTTCCTGAGTTTGAAAAGTACTGGAATCAGCAGTTTTCCAGTTCCATTAAAGATATCAAAATGCAACTCAAGGGAGATACTCTCAGAACATTTCTTACTCCAGAAATAGATGTTGCCTCTGGAGAAGCGATCGCATCTTTCTCTTTCAAAGATGGCAAAGCGGCTGATATGGCCTTGCGATGGACAGCAGTGCTACAAAAACTCCAAGATAAATGGACGATTCAATCGCTGCATTTCTCCTCAAATCTCCTGAATAACCCAGTGTTGAATGCTGCTCAACAATTGGGGCGCATTCTAGCAGTTGCAGCAGCGGTGGGCGGTTTCCTTCTGGGAGCAGTGACGATGCTATTATTACGTCGCAGGACTAAGCCACGAACCCAAAGGATATAGCAAATAAAGTGGTAAGAAGCACCTATCAGCCCAGTAAAAATACTAGCTTCCATCGCCGTCTCAAAGCAACCATAGTAGTTTTATTAGTTTGGGGTAGCGTGAGTTTGCTGCACTGGCTACCAGAAACACAATGGTTGATGCTGGGATTAACGGCAGTCCTGACTGTGCAAACATTAAGGATGCTGTTAGCAAAACCAGCGGCGGTGGTGATGGAGAGTGAGATTTATTTACCGCCAGTCTCGATTTTAGTTCCGGCTAAAAATGAAAGTCCAGTCTTAGCTAATCTAGTTTACAGCCTATGCCAATTGAATTATCCCAGCGATTCCCTAGATATCTGGGTTGTTGATGACGGTAGTACCGATGAAACCCCCCAAGTTTTGAGGGAATTACAAACTCAATTTCCAGCTTTACAAGTTCATCGACGGGAATCAAAAGGTGGGAAATCAGGGGCGTTAAATGCGGTGTTTCCCTTTACTCAAGGGGAAATTATCTTAGTCTGCGATGCAGATGCTCAATTAAGAGCCAATTTTCTCCAGCAAACAGTACCTCTATTTCAGAAGCAAGCGATCGGTGCAGTGCAAGTGCGAAAAGCGATTTCTAATGCTAATACCAATTTCTTAACCCGTTGTCAGCAGATGGAAATGTGTTGTGATAGCTTTCTGCAAACCCATCGCATTGCTATTGGTGGAATGTCTGAACTGCGGGGTAATGGGATGTTAGTTCGTCGAGAATTGTTAGAAAAGTGTCAAGGTTGGAATGAGAACACTGTCACCGATGATTTAGATCTTTGCTTCAAACTCTATTTAGCAGGTGCAGAAATTGAGTTTGTGACAGTTCCATCAATTCAAGAAGAAGGTGTAACTACTTGGGAAAAACTTTGGCATCAACGCTGTCGTTGGTCTGAAGGTGGCTATCAGCGTTACTTGGATTATTTTCCTCAAATTCTTACTTTAGGTTGGGCGAAAGAAATTGATTTACTATTGTTTTTCTTATTGCAATTTCTTCTACCAATTGGACTAATACCAGACTTACTTTGGACAATATTTTATAGCCATCATCCAGTTCTATTTCCCCTCCAGACACTACTCAGCATCATTTTGACAATTGCTTTTATTGCTGGACTTTACCAATTTCAAAATTTACGAGGATGGTCTTTGGTTTGGGCAACAATTCAAGGGTCATTCTACATGGTGCATTGGATTCCTGTGATGATTGTCACAACTTTAAAGATGTGTGTGCAAAGGGAGCGATCGCGCTGGGTGAAAACTGAGCATCGTGGTAGAAATGGTTGAGAAGAACGAAGTATAACGTTG
Organism: Nostoc sp. JL23; assembly: GCF_017115065.1. Lineage (NCBI taxonomy): Bacteria > Bacillati > Cyanobacteriota > Cyanophyceae > Nostocales > Nostocaceae > Nostoc > Nostoc sp. JL23. Next base: position 1,024 of record NZ_JABXKN010000027.1, on the reverse strand, counting down.
AATTGGCAGAATTGCGTGCGTACAAGCTAAAGTAAAAATAGTGTTCTCTGTTTTCGGCTTAAATAGTATCTAAATTGATAGAGCAAAATGCCAAAGTACCAACATCCTAAAATTCTATTTATTAATATGACTGAAGATGCAGCCAAAGTTTTAGAAGCTAAAGGTTACAACGTGTCAGTAGGTAGTCTGGGAGAGCCTTACAATGTTAAACAAAAAAACGATTTCTTTCCTCTGTGTCACACGTTGAGTTTACCTCATGATTATAAGGAACAGGAAATTATAGTCATTGATATGTGTTATGACCTCAGCTATGCTTCTATAAAAGAAGATATAAAAGAGCCACAAGACGGCATAGATGAATGGTGGGTTGATCATAGACAAGGCTATGTCAACCCACGACCTTTTGGGAGTTATTCGGTAGAACGTGATTTTGACAGAATTTTAAACACAGGGGGAGTCTTTGTAATTTTTGCAGATGCCCTTGAAATCCAAAATTATTACTTGGGTTACAAAAACTACTCAGTGTTTCAGCCTAAACTAGAAAGAAATTCTAATAATTGGAATTTTCTGACAATGCTTGGTGATCAAGCTCACCATAAAATTGGGAATGATCATGGTGCGATGCTCAACTTTCCTCAAGAGCTTCCTAAAAATTGGCCAATTATATTATTGCTATCGGAACATTTAGAAGAAGCAACTTATAATTGTACGCTTTCTTTAGGTTCATGGTTAAAACAAGAATGGCTACCATTGTTAAAAAATAAATTTGGTAATGATGTCGCTGGCTTAATGTTCCCATCAGACGGAAGAAAAGGATGGATTCTGATATTACCTAATCTGAAGGAAAAAGCGGCTTTTACTACTAAATTAATTGAGCAGATATTACCAGATTTAGTACCATCTCTATTCCCAGAACAAGAATATGCAAGTTGGATACATCGAGTTGAATATACTTTACCTCAAGTGAATATATAGCAATCCTAAATCATTTGTGAAAATCAATCATACATAAATATTTTTGGAA
>NZ_JABXKN010000148.1:0-33549 GCF_017115065.1 Nostoc sp. JL23 | reverse complement strand
ATCCCATACGTTGGCGCTTTCGCGACGTTGTAAGGTTGCTGTCATTGTTTTATAAATGCGATTATTTGCAGATGAATTAGGTAGGTTTGACTACCTGTTACACATCTTAAAGAATTTATTGCGTTTTGTAAAGTACTTTTAGAAAAAACTTTCTCTTGGGATTTACGCACCCACAGAAAATCCCCAAACCTTTGAAAAAGCGGGGACTTTAGTGATATCACTTTGGATTTGAGATTTTTGGATTGTGAAAAATGCACTTTATTCTTCAATTCGTTGCTGGCTGCTTGGATATGGACTCTATACCCACTTCTTGTAAAGGTGGACGCACAGATAAATAAATCAATGGACCGAATAGCGGTATCAAGGCTATTAACCAGAACAACTGCGGATTTTTCCAACCGCGACGCACCATATCATCCCCTAGCAATGTGGGAAATAATAGGGAGAGTAAGCAGAAATCTATGCTCATTACATTGATGAAGCGGTTAGTCTGCCACTCTTGCACAAAACTGCTCCAATCTCCTCCTGTTAAACCGTAGGCAACTAAAATAACTGTGGCTACCGTTAACACAAAACCAGTCACACGAGAGTCTAGTAGCTTGAGTAAGGTATTCTTTTGACCGAGAAACTGATTATTTGGTTCTCTAAAAGCTAAGTACGGCAACAAGGCAAAAGCACCAACTGCGAAAGAAGCAGTACAAAACAGCCAAGCAGGTATTTTTTGTCCTCTACCATCAATAAAGACTACTGCGCTGTAAATAAGAGGCCAGATGCCCATGAGGTTGAATAGTGCTATGACTAACGGGTTAACGCCTTGCCACTGGCCAATAGAAAGGTTTTTAATTAATTCGAATGTACCGAGTTGATCGGGAGGCGCGAGGAAAAAAGCATAAACCACAAATCCCAGCCACAGCAAGCTAAAGACAATTTTTCTAACCATGAAAGATTTTGATAGATAGTATTAATTATTGATTTTGCCGCTATAAATATCCGCTTACACCTGTAGTAGTTTATCCCTAAATATCATTTGATACGATTTAAGGATTGAAATAACTGAAAGCTTCTGAGAGGTAATCAGCAGCAGATGCTACTACTGCGATCGCACTTTCATAATCTAGGCGCGTTGGCCCTAAAACTCCCACACTTCCTACAGGTACTGAACCTCGGCGATAGTTAGAAGAAATCAAGGTGCAGGTACGTATCGGTTCTAATGGATTTTCTGCACCAATGCGAACTGTTACCTTTGGTTTTCCACCATCCTCTGGTTCTGGTTCTTCAAATATTAATCGCCACAGTTGGTCTTGTTCTTCTTCCAACAGGTGGATAATTGTTTGTACCTGCTGTAACTGAGAAAATTCTGGCTGGCGCAAAACTTCTGACACACCCCGAACCATAATTTGGGTTGCATTCGGTGCAAGAGTCCGACGAGTCAATTCGGCAACTGAGTTTTTCAAAAATTCCCCGTAGCGTTGGAACTCCTGATCTAGTTCGCTCCAGTTGAGGTAGGCTAATTCCAACAGACTTCGCCCCCGCAAGTGACTATTCAAAAAGTTAGAAACAATCTGCAACTCGCGATCGATGACTTCTGAATCTCGTTGGGTTTCTTCTGGTATTGGCGACAAATCCATCAATTTGGAATGCGTCTCATAACCATCAGTTACGACAATCAGCATGATCCGTCCGGCTTCAATTTGCACTAATTGCAGATGTCGCAATAATGCTGTGGTCGTTTGCGGCAAAGTGATCAAGCTAATACAACCACTTAAGGTTGCTAAAATCTGCGCGGCTCCTTGCAATAGGGTTTCTAAACTCCGATCTTCCCACTGGAGATGCTTTTGCAGTGCCAACTCTACTTCTCGCCCTAAACTTTCCGTACCACTTTGTGGAAGCAAGCTACGCGTAGCGTCTGTCTGCGACACGCTGCGCGAACGCAGAGAAGGTGTAATTAACTGGTCAACATAAATGCGATAGCCTGAATCTGAAGGTACACGTCCAGCAGAAGCGTGTGGTTGGTAGAGTAATCCAGACTTTTCTAAAACGCCCATCACATTGCGAATTGTCGCCGAGCTGACACCCAGATCGTACTCCTCAACCAAAGCCTTTGAACCAACTGGCTCTGCCGTAGCAATGTAGTGACGTACCGTTGCCCAAAGTATATGCTGTTGTCGATTTGTTAACTGAACTTCCATTATGGTATGTTTTGCTGAAGGCAAATTTTAATCAAACTCTCAAGAAATTTGTGGATTTAATCGAAAACAGAAAATATTAATAATTTATTAAGGTATCAAATTATATAACTATATTATGATAAGTATTTTTAAAGTTTATGTACAAAGCATTTTTTTAAGATTAGGGTTGAAATAGTAGCTCAATTTTTTTGCAAAAGCTGCTAGTTATAATGTACCCTTCCGATGCTTTTTTCTAACCGTACTTTTGCATAATTTTATGCTTACAACAGTATTATTAGATACGTATTCTCTTCAGAGGCTACTACCGAACTGTAATTTAGAGCAATCCAACATTTTTGTGCAGATGTACTTGATGCCCAAATTTTAAACTTTCCCGGCAAGCCTCTAAATTGATGTACTTCTATCTTTAGCATAGCAAAAGTCAGATGGAAGAGTAAGTTCCATCTGAATGATGTATCCGAGCAAAAGCTAATACTGGGGAATTGAAGGGTCTACTAATTGGGAATAGGCATCAATACCACCCGAAATATTTTGCACATTTGTAAAACCTTGAGCAATCAACCACTGGCACATTTGGGCAGAGCGGATGCCGTGGTGGCATAACACCAAGGTTTCGGCTTGGGGATTGAAGAGGGTAGGTACTTGATCTCCCCATTCGGTAAATTGACTTAAAGGTAGGTTGACAAAGCCCTCAATGCTAGCGATCGCCAATTCTTGTGGTTCACGCACATCTACTAGCTGAATACTTGCATCACTAGAAGAAAGACGTTGCGCCAGTTCTTCTACACTAATTTGGTTCATGGGTTGAGTAAAAGAATTCCCTATAAACAGTCCTAATCCTATTCATGGTGGCAGAAAATCTCTGCCTTTGCATGAGTATCCATTCTCAAGAGGGTTGATTAATTCTGCTAGGCTTTCTGCTTAAATGGCTGTAAACCGTCTTTTTTAATAGGTTTAATGTGAATAGGCAACGTTCATTTATCGGTTTTATCGCAGCTGGGGCGATCGCCCTGCTAGTAATTGCGATCGCAGGCTTTTACTGGTTTTTCGCTAAAAGTCCGGCTGGCCTCATTGCTTCTACCTCTGGGCCTGGTGCAGCCATATTCGTGTCGAAACTGTCCCCTGCAATGGTTTCATTATTGACCAATCCTGACCGTTTGCAGGCGTTGGAGCGCGAAGAGGAATTATCTAAACTCAAAACCAGTTTATTTGCCAAGAGTGGCATAGATTACAAACAAGACATTCAACCCTGGTTAGGGGACGAAATTACATTAGCGATCACCACCTTAGATATCGATCGCGATCCAGAAAACGGACAACAGCCAGGGTATTTGTTGGCACTAGCAACCAAGCAACCGGAGAAAAGCCGCGAGTTTGTCGAATTGTTGTTTTCTAAACGAGCGTTAGCCGGAGCAACCTTAGCTGTTGAACAATATAAAGGTGTAAAACTGATTTCTGACAATTCTCAACCAGAACAAGACTTGCTTGCTGGTGCTGTTGTCGGTGAAGGCTTCGTCTTATTTGCCAACAATCCGAAAGTACTACGAGATGCTATCAACAACGTCCAAGCGCCCGATCTGAATTTGACTAGCTCTCCCGAATACCAAAAAGCCATCAGAGAACAAATCAAAGGAGGTTTAGCTGTAGCATTCTTGAATCTTCCCATCGTGGCAAAATGGCAAGGCTTAGAGTTACCAGAAAAACTTTATAACAGTCAAATCATATCCTTGGTGTTGAATCCCAAAGGATTGCTGGCAGAAACCACCTTTTTGACTTCATCGGAAATTGTCCCTCCATCAGCACCGTTATCTAAACCTGTGGAAGCATTGCAGTATGTTCCAGCATCCGCAGGTTTAGCAATTTCCGGCTCAAATTTGAGTAATTTGGGTGATAGTGATTTAGCCAAACTCTGGAAACAAGCAACAGCTACCATATATGGTTCTGGGGAAGATGTGGTTTCTCGTTTAGCAAAACCTTTGGCGGATGTTCAAAAACGCTGGGGTATAAACTTACCAGAGGATGTTTTTAGCTGGGTACAAGGAGAATATGCCATAGCATTGTTACCTGCGAAAGAGCAAACAACCCCTCATTGGATTTTTGTAGTAGAAAAATCCGAGAGTGTGGAAAAAGGTATTGCTCGATTAGATGCGATCGCCTCATCAAATGGACTCAGTATTAATCCCCTAACTCTGTCCAAGCAAAGATTTTTTGCTTGGACAGAGTTAACTAAGGCTACAAAAAAAAGTGATGTTAAAGAGGGAACATCCTTCAGTATTGAAACAAAAGTGTTGGGATTACATACAAACTTAGGAAATTACGAAATTTTCACCTCTGACTTAGAAACGATGGATGAAATCCTCACATCCAAGGATAATTCCTTAATTGACAATCCCAATTTCAAAGATAGTATTGCTGCAATTCCCCTACCAAACCAAGGCTATATATATCTTGACTGGACAAAGAGCCAGAATTTGCTAGAGCGTCAAGTGCCTGTTCTCAAGTTAGTGGAAGTTTTAGGGAAACCGTTTTTTAATAATCTGCGATCGCTCACAGTTAGTAGTTATGGAACTGACACGCGATCGCTTAAAGGAGGCGTTTTCTTCAAACTCCATAATTCGTGAGATTTTCATAGAAGCTCAGGTGCAAAAGGTAAAGGGAAAAAATTCTTTTCCCTTTACCTTCTGTACTTTCTTGCCTCATCACATTTACGTAGATTTTATGTAATATTTGCTAGTTAATAGTTTGATTACCAAAATTCCTCACTCGGATGCGATTTTATGCTGCTGTCGAGATCCAGAAATAACCTAGCAATTAGCTGTCCACTTTCCAAAACATTAACTGTGGCACATTTGAATGTGGCACACCCAACTGAAATTTCACTGGATTTTTTTCACTAGAATATGTATATATCATCACTAATTTAAAAGCCTGTTGGAGGGCTACTATGAAATACCGTCGCCCCCGACTTCAGTTTAGAAGCAGTTGGCTGTTGGCTATACTTACCGCCATCACAGCTACCCCTGCAATAGCACAGACAGCGAACTTTGACACTTTGCATTTATCAACAAACTTTGATTCAGCACAAGGAACAGTGCAGGGTTTTACAGGTGGTTCTTACTCTTTGTCTGCTATCAGTAACCGCGATCGCGATCAAAAAGCCTGTATTGGCTTTGCCGATCCCCAACCAGATCACATTATGGTTTTGGAAAAAGACTTTTCCCAGCTAACAATACAAGTTGATAGCAACAACAACGACACCACTTTAATCATCCAAGGCCCAGATAAAACAACAATTCGTTGCGGCGATGATACTGGTAAAAGTAAAGATGCTAGCGTTAGCGATCGCAACTGGAAAAAGGGCAACTATCGGATTTGGGTAGGTACATTTAATCCTGGAGTCAAGCGTGATTATACTCTGAAAGTGGAGCAGCAGTGAATTGGGGAGTAGAGAATGTGGAGATGAGGGGGACAAGGGGGACAAGGAGGAATATATTGAAAATCTCTCCTTTGTCTCCCCCTTCTTCCTTGTCTCCTTTGTCTCTTCTCCATGCCCAATGCCCAATGCCCCATTCCCAATTTTTAGGTGTAACACCTGAGAGGATAATATGGGAGAGTAGCTTGTTGTGCTTTCCGAGGGTGCTATCTCGTGCTATCTATACTGCGTGCTGACTTTCGTATCATATTTGAACGTGACCCAGCTGCCCGTAACTGGTTGGAAGTTTTATTTTGTTACCCTGGTTTGCAAGCCCTGTTATTCCATAGGCTGGCTCACTGGCTGTATAGTGTTGGTCTTCCCTTTATTCCGCGCCTGATTTCTCACTTGGCTCGGTTTTTGACTGGAATTGAAATCCACCCTGGTGCAACAATTGGGCAAAGTGTGTTTATTGACCACGGGATGGGTGTAGTAATTGGTGAAACTGCGATCGTGGGAGACTATGCTCTAATTTATCAAGGTGTCACCCTTGGGGGTACTGGTAAAGAATGTGGTAAGCGCCATCCTACTGTGGGTGAAAACGTCGTAGTCGGAGCAGGAGCGAAGGTACTGGGCAATATCCAAATTGGCAATAATGTCCGTATTGGTGCTGGTTCTGTTGTTTTAAGAGATGTGCCTTCAGACTGTACTGTGGTAGGTGTGCCTGGGCGCATTATGTATCGTTCTGGAGTTCGGGTTTCACCTCTTGAACACAATAACTTACCAGATTCAGAAGCTCAAGTAATTCGTGCTTTAGTAGACCGCATTGAGGCGTTGGAAGAACAAATAAAAACTCTTCAGCGCACCAATTCTTCAGAAAAAACTCCTGTTTTAGTGGGTTGTTTAGCAGCGAAAGAGGATGAGCTAATCCACGATAGTCGCTGGTGCAACCTCAAGGATAAGACTATCCAGGAATTTCTAGATGGTGCTGGCATTTAAAAAGTGAGAAGTTAAGAGTGAGGGCTGAGGAATAAAAATCATAAATGCAGGTTTGCAGTTTCCAACTCCTAACTCCTGTAGAGACGCAATTAATCGCGTCTCTATTCCAATATTTAAGGATTAATCGCTTGGCTAGACCACTCTTGCTGATCGTTACGGTGGTAAAGACATCGATTTTGTGGTTCGCCACGTAATTCTAAGTGATCTACCTGCACCGGATCGAGTAGCAGTAAACAAAAATTAGGCACTGGCTGCACGGGTTCGGGTGCTGGTGGTGCAAAAGCTTCTGGGTTTTCAACTCTGAGTTTTCCAGGATGCGGCCAAGCAAACTGTAAACGCGCCGAATCACTTAATTCTTGCCACATTGCGATCCGCGCTGGCTGTAGATCCCGATCAGAATCATCACCGCTTACCAGGGTCAAACAGCCAGTGATGCGGAATTGTTCTCGTGTATTCGGGAAGTACCAGCAAATTTCTGCCCAAGGTTGTTGCTGTATCTGCTCAACTTTGGTGCTACGGTTATCGGTGATAAATTTTAGCTGGTTTGTATCTTCCAGAAAGCCGCGAAAGACTAGGGTACGATTAGCGGGGCGACCATTCGCTTGTAGCGTTGCTAGTTGCAGGTAACGGGCATAAACAAGGCTACGGTTGCGATGGAGTGCATGAGCGATCGCACTTCGCCAAGGAGCAAGAGACATTATACAATTCTGTTGGTAATCTAGCGCCAGGTATTCCTGAACATACTACCACTTCAATACTGCTGGTTGAGCGCCAGTGATTTCTAAAAGTTCTTTAACGCTAAGAAGCTTTAAGATTCCGCTCCTGTAATATATATGTAAATTCTTAATATAAATAAGACCTGATGAGTTCTTTACCCCCTAATCGTGCTAATACCCTCAAAGCTGCTTTTCGTGTTTGTGATGTAGCTCCTCTAGTCACTAATAGAGATATTGAACGTTATTATGTTGATTTATCAAAAGTTCGCAATACAGAGGCAATTAATACTGTTAAAAAACGCTTAGATTTTCTTGAACCCGCCGAATTTATGTGTAAATAAGGATGTTTCTAAAGATGAAATCGGCAGGTTAATGCTGTTCAGTCTTTGGGTTTTTGAGTACAACGGCAAAAATCGCTGGAATTATGTTAATCCAGTTGTGAGGCAAATCCATGCTTTCCAAGAAGCACTCAAATCAGCTACGAGTAACCCATGATTTAAATTTAGAAAAAGAAACTTTTTTGCAAAGAAATCAGTAGTCATTAGCGGAACTGTTAACCTTTATTGACTTTGCTGACACTCAGTTAACGATTGGGTTCGTTGCGGTTAACTTTGAACAAGATAGAACTACTTTAATTGAAATCCTCGACAACCATCCTCGATGTCATGATATTCAATTTGAAATTTTCAATTTTGCTGCTCCTAATTTGCGTTTTTTAAGGGATGAGATTATTCATGATTTAAAAGAAATTCATTTAGAACCAGATAAAAAACTAGTATTAATTGTTATCGGTTTAGAAAAGTCTATTGGTTTATCTGGAGAATATCCACCTGTACTGCAAGACTTGAACTTTGTCCGAGACGCTTTTACTAATAGTGTTCCTCACCCTATACTGATATTTCTGCCAGATCATGCTCTAACACGTTTGGCAAAATATGCCCCAGATTTTTGGGCATGGAGAAAAGGAGTATTTTATTTTCACACTGTCCAGTCTACTCAAGACTTGGCTATTGAAAAAACTATTCAGTCTGAGAGAATATTAGGAAGTTTAGATTTACCAGAAAGGCAAGAGCGGATTGATTTACTTGAGCGCTTGCTCATGGAAGAATCAACTAATGTACGTACCCGCATTAATATTTTGAAAGAGTTAGGGGTAGCTTATAGGAGTATTGGCGAGGCAGAAAAAGCAGAAGATTTTTTGCAAAAAGCTTTGAAGTTAACTGAAGAAGATGAAAATTTAGCAGGAATAAAAGGCAGCGTTCTGCATGCACTAGCAGGTATCTACGCCAACAAAGGGGATATGGATGAAGCGATCGCATTCTGCAATCAGTCTTTGGAAATAACTGAACGTATTGGTAATGTCCAAGGGCAAGCGGCGACGTTGCACGAACTGGGACGTATCTACGCCAACAAAGGAGAAGTGGATGAAGCAATCGCACTCTACAATCAGTCTTTGGAAATAATAGAACGCATTGGAGATATCCAAGGCAAAGCGGCAACGTTGTACAATTTGGCAATGATCTACGCCAACAAAGGAGAAGTGGATGAAGCGATCGCACTCTACAATCAGTCTTTGGAAATAACAGAACGCATTGGAGATATCCAAAACAAAGCGGCCACGTTGCACGAACTGGGACGTATCTACGCCAATAAAGGAGAAGTGGATGAAGCGATCGCACTCTACAATCAGTCTTTGGAAATAACAGAACGCATTGGAGATATCCAAAACAAAGCGGCCACGTTGCACGAACTGGGACGTATCTACGCCAATAAAGGAGAAGTGGATGAAGCGATCGCACTCTACAATCAGTCTTTGGAAATAACAGAACGCATTGGTAATGTCCAAAACAAAGCGGCGACGTTAAACAATCTAGCAACTCTCTACGCTGACAAAGGGGAAGTGGATGAAGCGATCGCACTCTACAATCAGTGCTTGGAAATAACTGAACGTATTGGTAATGTCCAAGGCAAAGCGGTAACGTTGTACAATCTGGCAGCTCTCTACGCTAACAAAGGAGAAGTGGAGCAAGCGATCGCACTCTACAATCAGTGCTTGGAAATAACTGAACGTATTGGTAATGTCCAAGGCAAAGCGGTGACGTTGCACCAACTGGGACGTATCTACGCCAACAAAGGGGAAGTGGATGAAGCGATCAGACTTTTGAATCAGTCTTTGGAAATAACAGAACGCATTGGTGATGTCCCAACTCAAGCAATGGCTCTGTGGGGGTTAGGGCATTTGGCAGAAAAACAGGGTGAATATACTAAAGCGATATCCTATTTGCAACCAGCTTTAGAGATTTTGCAGCGATTGAAGTCACCGGATGCTGAAAGTGTGAGTGCAAGTCTTGATAGGGTAATTCGTAATTCGTAATTACTGAAATATTTTTGTCTCACGCAGAGGCGCAGAGAAGAACGCGAGAGTGTGATTTAAGTAAATGAAAACTGCTGTAATGAGTCTTTGATACTCGTGAGCGAGTCTTTTATACTCGTGAATGAGTTTTTGAACTCCATTAATGAACCTTTGAGCTTCGTTCGTGAACCTCAGAGCTTCATTCGTGAACCTTTGAGCTTCGTTCGTGAACCTTTGAGCTTCGTTCGTGAACCTTTGAGCTTCGTTCGTGAACCTTTGAGCTTCGTTGATGAACCTCGGAGCTTCAATTTGTGAAGCTCGCAATGTTGTTCGGTGAAGGCAAAAGACGCGATTATGGGATTTATTTCATTAATAGATTTTGATAGCAATTTAGGTGAGAGAATCAGGATCTATGCCGAGCGATCGCAACCGTTCTGCTAATAATTCAGTGCGTCGTTGGGCTTGTTGAGCTTCTTGTTTTGCTTGTTGAGCTTCTTGTTGAGCAAGTGTTTTGTCTTCTTCTGGTGTTAAAAACCGTTGTCCTTGCTGGTTATACCAATACATCCACTCGCGCGGAATGCCTAAATACGTTCCTCGTTCTATGCCAATTCCTAAACTAATCTCTGGCAGCCAAACAGGATTCCCATCTTGAAATTCATAAACATTATTAACTAATTTGTAAACTTCTAAACGTGGCTTACGGCGACGAAATGGATTGTAAACTACATAATACAAAATCCCCAATCTTGCATACTCTGCCTTCTTAGTTGAGTACTCACCGCGATATGTGTGAGATACCACCTCCAGCACTAATATGGGTAGTTTTTTCTCTTCCCAAAGCACATAACTGGGACGGAGGTTTTCATCATAAAATCGCTCTACCCCCAAACTCAAAAATCCATCTGGCACGATTGGCGGTAAATCTGGGTCATAATAAATCCCCATATCTATACCAAAAAACCAATCCATTCTTTCTGGCCATGCCATTGCGAGTATTGCTTTGAGTAAACCGGGAATTAAATCTTGTAATTCATTATCCACTGGCGTATCGTCAGAGTCTGGCAGTTCCTCAGATGAGGGTAAACAAGCCAATGGATCGTAATTTAGCATGATAGGTTTACCGTTTCTCAGTTATTAGTACATCTTTATTTTATTAATGAATTTTGATAGCAATTCAGCACATCCTAATTTTATTTGCAAACATAGAGAGTATTAGATCCCCGACAACTTTTACGAAGCCAGGGATGTTTTGCTCATTGGATATTAATTTTCCACTTGTTTGAGTTTTTGAAAAATTTCATCAAGTGGGGACTCAGATTCATCAGGACAAAATTCTAAAGCAAGTCTAACTTTTCCTTTTTTCCATCCCAAAGTACTAAATTGTAAAACTTCACATTTTAATCCTTGGGTATATAAATTTACTTCGTCTGTTTCTTCTGCTCCAACATATTCCTTAATTGCTGTAATCAAATCACGGACTTTAAAAGTTTTGGCAATATTTAACTTATTAAAAGTGTCTGGTTCTATAGACACAACTTCATCATGGTTTAGTATCTCGAATCCATCTTCCATAAAAATCTCCTGTCAATAAATCTATATTTTCAGAGATATAACAGTTCATCCGAAATAAAATCATCATTTTATTATAGATTTAGTGCTGGTAAAATAAAAATTTAGTAATAATTTGATGTCTGGTAAATTAGCTTAGAATTTTCGCGTTACCTCTCCCAAACCCTGCCCTTACTAAGGGATACTGTGTACACACAAGTCTGAAATAGCTGATAAATCAAGGCTTTACCCCACCCTAACCCTCCCCGTATGTATTAGGGATGGAACTAGATTTTCCGGTTTCCCCCCTTTCTAAGGCTACGGTGTACACACAAGTCCAATTACCCCCCCTTATAAAGGCTACGGTGTATACACAAGTCTGAAAATTACACCTCACACTTGGTTTCGTCGTCTAGCTCTAAGCTGTTGGAGCGCTTTGGAAGCCTGTCCGCAGCGAACGCGAGTGCGTCTGCTAGAGAGGAGGAACGACGAACGCAAGTGCGTGTCGCAGACAAGCAATCGCTTTAACTACAAGATTATGCGATTACTTCGCTCCGCTATCGCTGCGCTCGTAATGACAATTTATTGGGTCTAGAAAGCTTGAAACCCTTGCAGATAGGACTTGTGTATACACGGTAGCTTTCTAAGGGGAGGGTGCGCGGCAGCGCGGGTGGGGTAGTTTTATTTAAACGGTTCTTAGAAAAACCAACCGTAAGAATGCAAACCTTTACCCAAAAGATTTACACCGAGATAGCAAACCCAAACCACAAGCAAGCCGGTGGAGGCTAAAATTGCGGGACGACGCCCTTGCCAACCGCGAGTAATTCTGGCGTGGAGGTAGGCGGCGAAAACTAACCAGGTGATTAATGCCCAAGTTTCTTTCGGGTCCCAACTCCAGTAGGAACCCCAGGCTTCGTTAGCCCAAACGCCACCGGCAATAATGCCAATTGTCAGCAGGGGAAATCCTAGTCCGATGATGCGATAGCTGATGTTGTCGAGGGTTTCGGCAAGGCTAAGGCGTTGGGGTGAAAGAGGTTCAGCAGATGCTACGGCTGGAGATTCAGGGGTAGTTACTAAATTCAAAACAGCAGTGTTACCGTTACCGTTGCCGTTGCTACTAGTTTCAAAACGGGCAAAGCCGTTATTTTCGACAGCAGGAGCTGGTGGTTGAGAAATTAGTTCAGATGCTTTGTGCAAGCGGTAGCCGTTGCTGCGATAGCCACCGGTACCAACAGAACTGCCTTGTAGTTGAATATTTTGGCCGCGAGTGACTATTAAAAAAGCGATCGCTAATAACGAACCCACCATCAAAGCAGAATAACTCAACATCATGACGCTGACGTGCATCATCAGCCAATTTGACTTCAAGGCAGGTACTAGGGGTTCTGACGCTTGCATTTGGGATGGTAGTGTCATAGTAGCAAAAGCAGTAATAGCCATTGCCACCGGAGCTGTTGCAACTCCTACCAAGCGGCTACGGCTACTATTTTCAGCAATTAGATGGACGGCGGTAATTCCCCAAGTTAAGAAAAACAGGGATTCATAGAGATTACTTAAGGGAAAGTAACCAGCTTCGATCCATCGTGCCCCTAATAGAGTAGCAATGGACAAATTTGCGATCGCCATTCCAGCTGTCCCCAAAGCGGCTAGATAAGGCAGATTCGGAAAAGCCGCTCCACCCCAATACACCAGCATTGTCAGGAATAATATGGCAAAGGACGCATTGTCCAGCCAGTTCTGGAGTACAACCAAATTCATAAAGTCTTCTCTCCGTGGATGATTTAAAATATCGATTCTGACTGTTTTGATCCTATATGTTTAGAGGGGAATCGGGAATGGGGCATTGGGGATTGAGAAGAGTACAAGGAGAATTGGGGACTAGGGGAAGGGAAAGACTTGCTGCAAGTTCTACTTTAGTCACCTTGTCCCCTTGTCCCCCCTGCTCCCCTGCTTCCCTGCTCCCCACTCCCTATCTAACAGAGTTACTCTTACTCCCTTCTGGACTAGGTAATGTAGTCGCGTTAGTAACTTTTTTGAGTTCGATAAAAATATCGTAACGGTTACTGCGATTGTCGCTGACAGCAGATGTCATCCCAATTGAGCGCGTTGCATCTAGCAAAGTTTGTTGATTGGGAATTAGAGTTGGTAAAGGGAAGTTTTTCACAGTTCGTTCTACATCCAGGAAAAATTGACCATTCGTCGGATTGGGTTCTGTAGGAACTGTTTGTTGGAAGGGAAGAGTGCCAGCTAGAGTGTAGTTAGGTTTGGGAACAATTTTATCGGTGATGGGAGCGCCCACTACCAAGAAAGCGACATCTCCATCTAACCAACCGTGGGTAGCAGTTAACGTACCATAAGGTGATACCCAGTTAACAACGGATTGACCTGCGACTTTCCCTGGTTGCACTTGGAACTGGTATTGATTTTTCATCACTTCATCCAGCTTACTGATGGATGCTTCAGCTGATTTGCGTAGGCTTTGCCCGCCGTAGGCATCGCTTGTCTGTACCATGAACAGCAAACCCGCACGAAAATCATTTGGTGAACCTTCTTTTGGAGTAGCAGGAATCACTGATAACAAAAACTCCCCTTTCATCCAACTAAGCAAATCCTTATCTAAATCAAGATCGGTAAGGGATTTTATCCCACCTTTAATCTGTTCTGGTGCGATCGGTGATAAAGGATTTCCTTGAGATGTTAAAACATAGTCTCTCCACAACCTCTGTAAGTTACTGCCAGTAAGCATCATTAAGGTTTCCGCTGGGATGCGGCTTTGCATTTTCCCAGCTTTGTTTTCTACCACCAGTACACGTTGACTATTAGGATTTAACCAAGAAACGCCTTTAAAACGGATTCCTTCTGACTCTAAGGTCATTGTCCCTGCTAAACCTTGGTTATTTTGCAGTTGAGCCAAAACTTGAGCAGGTAAAGGGCGGTTTGGAGAAGCTGCGGCTATTTTGGCTGCTGTTGGCACATTTACATAAAACTGTCCAAAGGGTTGGTAATTGGCAATTTTCGGGAAATTCTCAGCAAAGCCCCCTGTTGTAGCTAGCGATGTTTTATTGTTATAAGCATCGATCGCTCGTTCTGTGGCTTTGGGACTATCAGTTATGACTAAAAAACGCCCATTTAGTAATGCAGCTGAGAAGTTTTGCCCCGTTTGTCCCTCACTTTGTTTGATGGCGACCCCTTGATAAGTACGGTCAATCCATTTGCCTTGTTTAAGAGTTTTGGGTTGTGCCAAAATGCTTTTGGCGATTTCTGGATTTTTTACTGGCAATACCATTACCATAGACTGCTGATCGCTAGCAGCATCTTCATTGGTGGTAACTGGTTTGGGTGCAGGTTTATTCCCTGTTACTGGGGCAAGAATTGCGATCGTCACGTCATCGCCTACCCAAGGAGCGATATCTTTTTGGAAGTCGTAACCATTATTAGTCAGAAAGCGATCGCGTAACTGGACTAAATTTTTGTCCAGTTCTGCTTGGGTTTCTTTTGTCCCAAACTGCCGCAATTTCTGCCACTGCTGGGGATCTGTTGTTAAAGAAACCGCAAACAGGGCATCACCAGGAATAATATTTGCACCTACTAGCAAATCGCTAGAAGATATTTGTCTCTGGGCTAAAAACCAGTAAGCTACACTCCCCACACCAATCAATAACCCCGCAGCCGAGAGCGTCAGCACCAGAGACGGTTTTTTATTTTTCTTCATCGGAACAGACACAAGAGGCGGTGCCATTGAAACCTATACCTCATATTTCCAAACTCATTACTTGCTGAATTGGTTAAGTCAACCAAAAAGTTTCTTGCGATCTAAGGTAGTTAATTTCATAAATTTCTCCACCATAGACATTGATAATATTTCTGTAATCAACCTTCTCTACTGTTTCAAAGCGGTGTTTTAGTGGTTAGTTACCTTTTTTAACACGCTTTGTTGAATTTCGCAGAACACTTCCTTTAAAGGGCTATCTTTTTCGGAAAGTCTCCGAAAGTTAACATCCTTCATTTCAAGCACTTTGAGGATATAACTAACTTGAAAAAGCTGCAAGTAATCTGTAACGCAGACCACCTTATTTTTATAGAGCCTCCATCTGTGGTATTGACTTGATCTAAGCAATATCAATTCAGTGTCCGGGAATTTACATAGATTACTCATCTTCAAAGTCATTAATGCAAAATTCCCATTTTCTGGGGCGCACTGTAAAAGATGAAAAACTTTTAAATAATACTATGCCTCAGCATTAACAGCACTCAACTGCATAGGCCCCAAATATTTGGTTAAATAAGGTGAAAAAACTTCATAAATTAATGTTAGTGGCTGTCCATGATGCCAAAACAAGTAGTGGCGACCCCAAAAAGGCCCAGTTACACCAAAACCGGACTCTAGTGCCAATGAGTTACCGTAGTAAATTCCTCGAACATCCCGATACAATTCTGTGCGAAGACGAGCTAAACTTGCCCAAATTGGTAATGAACGGTTTTGCAAATACTCATCGACATGACTGGCTTCCCACCACGAAGTAGCATAGGCTAATCTTTGACCAGAAGCGGTACGCAGCCATACTTGTCGTCGTAATCGCGGTTCTGGGACAGCTTGGATTAATTCAGGAGCAGCATCCAAGTCGATGCCAATCAATGACATATCAATAACATCTACTTCTACAGCCTCACCTGTGAGTAATTCTAAGTGACGTGTTGGAGAGCCGTCACCCAAAAGCATTAGCTGCCATGCAGGTGCTAGCTGAGTGTGAGGTAAACTTTGTTGAATTATTTCCTCCCCTCCTTGCCAAATCGGAGTGAGGCGATGCCAAGCTGGTGGCAGTGTTAAGTTGTTTGTTGGCGGAAAAGAAATAGTCAATGCTTTTTACAAAACTTCACCTATTTCTATAAAAGCATAAAAAACTAGTACTTTGACAAGGCAATGCTTAATATGTAATAAGCACTGAGTGGTTCCGAAAAGGACTAAAGTCTTCACTACAAACTTAAATATTTAAGGGTCAATAGTCTAAGGTTTTTTGACCTGTGACTATTGACCCTATGCTTAAACAAGCAAAAATGCGGATGGCGAGACTCGAACTCGCAAGGCAAAGCCACACGCACCTCAAGCGTGCGCGTATACCAATTCCGCCACATCCGCATGGTTTCTCTAAGAATAGACTATAGCATAAGAAAATAATTATAGTAAGGTGATATCTAAATTCAGTTGCTCAAAAATATAAATTTTCTCAAGGCGGTATCAGACTGACAGAAATTTAGCAGCTGTACAAGGGATATTGAAAAGGGTAGAGCTACTGTGTTCGGCGGGATGCGATCGCGTATCCGTCTGCTGTAGGCGATGTCTACGACGGGCTATGACGCTACGCGATCGCTATCGGCGTCGCAAAAGCCCAGCTTGTTAGTCTAGCCAAGACTTACAGCAGCAATGTTGTTAGTGTAGTAAGACCCGTAGAGGCAGCAAGCCTGCAATATGCAAGTTTGCTTAGGATCAGGGTGGCGAATCTCCTGTGATAATTTGAAATAATGCGGAAGCGTTGTTTCAAGTTGGATCAGAGAAAATGTCAATCTACTGGTAATGATATCGAAACTAAAAAATGAAGTTTGACAAAATATTAATTGCCAATCGGGGAGAAATCGCCCTTCGCATTCTCCGCGCCTGTGAAGAAATGGGAATTGCCACAGTTGCGGTTCACTCCACCGTTGACCGTAATGCTCTGCACGTCCAACTTGCTGATGAAGCAGTTTGCATTGGCGAACCTGCTAGCAGTAAAAGTTATTTGAATATTCCCAATATTATTGCTGCTGCACTGACGCGCAATGCGACTGCCATTCATCCAGGCTATGGTTTTTTGGCAGAAAATGCCCGGTTTGCAGAAATCTGTGCCGACCATCATATTGCTTTTATTGGCCCAACTCCAGAAGCTATGAGACGGATGGGCGATAAATCCACTGCCAAAGAAACCATGCAAAAAGCTGGAGTACCGACGGTACCAGGTAGTGAGGGATTGGTAGAATCCGAGCAAGAAGGATTAGGATTCGCCAAGGATATTGGCTATCCAGTGATGATCAAAGCTACAGCCGGTGGCGGTGGACGGGGTATGCGCCTAGTTCGTTCTGAAGACGAATTTGTTAAACTTTTTCTCGCAGCCCAAGGCGAAGCAGGAGCAGCTTTTGGGAATTCTGGCGTTTACATAGAAAAATTTATTGAACGTCCCCGCCACATCGAATTTCAAATTTTGGCAGATAACTACGGTAATGTCATCCACTTGGGTGAACGGGATTGCTCAATTCAGCGCCGAAATCAAAAGCTGTTAGAAGAAGCTCCTAGTCCGGCTCTCGACCAAGACCTACGTGAGAAAATGGGACAAGCTGCTGTCAAAGCGGCCCAATTCATTAACTACAGTGGGGCTGGTACTATTGAGTTTCTCTTGGATAGATCCGGTAAATTCTACTTTATGGAAATGAATACCCGGATTCAAGTAGAACATCCTGTGACAGAAATGATTACTGGGATTGACTTAGTTGTAGAACAAATCCGCATTGCCCAAGGTGAAAGACTCAAGCTGACCCAAGACCAAGTAGTATTACGAGGTCATGCGATCGAATGCCGAATCAATGCCGAAGATCCCGATCATGACTTTCGCCCTTCTCCTGGACGGATCAGTAGCTATCTCCCCCCCGGAGGGCCTGGTGTGCGGATTGATTCCCACGTTTACACAGATTACCAAATCCCGCCATACTACGATTCTTTGATTGGTAAGTTAATTGTTTGGGCACCAGACCGACCCACTGCTATTAACCGGATGAAACGCGCGTTGCGGGAATGTGCCATCACTGGACTACCTACTACTATTGGGTTTCATCAAAAAATTATGGAAACTCCACAGTTTTTGCAGGGTAATGTCTATACAAATTTTGTGCAGGAAATGAACGGGTAGGAGAGTAAGGAAGGAAAAAGGTTATAGGTTACAGGGGACAGGATTATAACCTGTAACCTGTAACCTAATTAACACGAGATAGCATAGTCAGCAATCCTTGTTGACCTAGTAGGATTTCTCGTAGCAGGCTGAATATACCAACCCAAATAATAGGTGTAATGTCTACCCCACCTATAGGTTGCACCAGCTTTCGCAACGGGATTAAAAATGGCTCAGTAGGCCAAGCTATTAAATTAAAGGGCAAACGATTCAGATCCACTTGCGGATACCAAGTGAGAATGATACGAAATATAAATAAAAATGTCATGACCCCTAACATAGGGCCAAGAATCCAAGCAGTCAGGTTAACACCAGTCATCGGTTTCAGGTACTATCTATCTGTAAAGAGAGAAAAAACTTAGGCGCAGGCCGTCGTAGACATCGCTAAAAATTTTAAGCTTTGTAAAGCACTCCGATCATTATTTTAACCAAATGCTGTCACTTCCATCTGAAATAGAAAAGCGAATTTGCCCGCGCGATTAACTCAATAATTGGTGAAAGCAGTTACCAAGTTTGGCAGTTCAGAGTTAGAGGCTTCTCAAGAAAGTAATACACTATTAAAATTAGGATGAACTGTGTAAAAAAAGGTTGAGAAGTATGACGCCTTCTTTAGCAAATTTTCTTTGGAGTCTGCTATGGGGTACAGCAATTGTTGTAATACCCGTTACAGTTGGTCTAATTTTCATTAGCCAAAAAGATAAAATACAGCGTTCATAATGCTTATGAGAGTTAATTTAACTCTCATAATCGATTGTCTGTCAGCTATCTACTTAATTGCACTAAAAGCGGCATTTTCTGCGGCTGGTGGCAGTTGTAGATGACAGACATAGGTGTTTTTACTTTTCGGTGAATAGCTTCAGAGCTTCTTTGCCAGAGGCTTTGAAGCTTCAATATATCGTGACTAATTAGAGTAGTGATTTTAATTGTGACTCGCTAACATAGATTTGATATTGGGAAAACAGCAATGATAAATTTTGGGCTGAACTCAGCCAGTTTTCTGGCTCAGGTTAATTTTGGGGCAAACTCAGCCAGTATTCTAGGAATTTTCCTGGCTGTGGCTGGGGCAGCACTGTATTTTCTCCGCACTGTGCGCCCAGAATTGTCACGAGATCAAGATATCTTTTTTGCGGCAGTCGGCTTGCTTTGCGGCTTCATTCTTGTCTTTCAAGGATGGCGGCTTGACCCGATTTTACAATTTGGTCAACTGCTTTTAGTTGGCACAACTGTGTTTTTTGCAGTTGAAAGTATTCGCCTGCGGAGTATAGCTACCCAGCAAGCAAAGCGCAACACTCCGATTGTGGACGATGAGCGGGAGGTAAGCGGAAATTATTCAATGAACCGCAACCGCAAGAGGTATGGGGCTGAGATGGAGGCAGACTTAGATCCACTGCCTTATGAAGACGAGGAAGAACGACCCTCGCGTCGCCGGATTCAGGGTAGCAGAGATGAGATTTCCACTCGTGATGACTACTACGAGGAACAACCCCCCCGTCGCACAGAACGCCGCAACAGCAGCAGTAATGAAAGACAGGCTCCATCTGATAGAACGCGTCGGCGGACTTCTGGTCGTCCCGTGAATCGCCCTTCTGAAAGCTCTGAAGATGAAAATTGGGGTTCTTCATCTAGGCAAGTTGATGATTGGGAAAGTTCGGGTGGGGAAGTCAGAAAACCTTCTCGTCGTAGTAATAACGGGTCTGGGCGTCCCGAAAGTCGTGAAGATGATGTTTCTTCCAGACCGAGAAGGCGTCGTCCACCCACTGACTCAACTCCTCGAAGACCGCGCGAAGATGATGATGCGATCCCAACTGATTATGTGCCATACAGCCCAATGGAAAAACCAAATGAGGGACCAGATAATTTGACCGATTTTGATGACGATGTTTAAAACAGTTGGCGTGCAAGTAAGTTTAGAGGCGACGGAAAACAGTTGAGGTGGAAAAATTTACGCCGACATTTTGGCTCCAAAGACCAATTCATTGGAGCCTGGTTTTTGGTTTAACAAGTTTGCTTGTATCTTGTGGTGCTAACGATATTCCCATAGGGCCTACTTCTCTTAACAGTCGCTACACCGAGGAGCAACCTGCTTTGAGTGGAAATGGGCGCTTTTTAGCGTTTGTATCTAATCGGAATGGTAATCAGCAGCTACTAGTGTACGATTTGGAGAGGCAACTGTTTATTGGTACTCCGGGGATAAACCGACAAGAGACAATTGCCGAAAGTCCAAGTTTGAGCTACACAGGGCGTTATATTTCTTATCTTACTAGCGATCAAGGTAGACCAGTAGTAGCGCTTTACGATCGCGCTACGCAACAGTCGCAAATTGTCACACCAATTTATCGCGGCTGGGTCAGAAAACCAAATATAAGTCCAGATGGACGTTATGTTGTATTTGAAACCGCCACTCGTGGTCAGTGGGATATTGAAGTCCTAGACCGGGGGCCAAATATTGAGTTAGATATTCCCAACGGTGCAACCGTAGGTTCACCTCCGTAAGGAGAAAGTTAGGAGTTAGGAGTTAGGAGTTGTGAGACTATTGACTAATTACTAATGACTAATTATATGAAACGTGTTTTTTTTATACCTGTATTTTTCTGTTTAAGTTTATTGACTGGATGTTTTGGCTACCCTCGCCTTTTGAGTTATCCCTTTGATCCAGGGGGTCGGAGTCTCAATAGTTTAGCGTCGGAATTAAACCCCCAAATTTCTGGGAGATACATTGTTTTTATTACTGACCGACGCGGTAGCCAAGATGTTTATATGTTTGATACGGTAAATCGTGATTTGGTTGATTTGCCAGGTTTAAATTCCTTTGATGCGATCGCAAATCATCCTAGCGTTTCACAAGATGGTCGTTATATTGTATTTGCAGCTAGCCGTCAGGGGCGATCGGCTATTTTTCTCTACGACAGAGAAACACGCCAATCGCGGAATTTGACCAATAACCTGCAAGCCGAAGTTCGTAACCCTACAATTAGCGCTGATGGTAGCAGAATCGCTTTTGAGTCTAGTAATAATGGTCAGTGGGATGTTTTAGTATATGACCGTTATGGACGACCGTTGAATATACCTCAAGAACCGCGTTGAACTATAGTTAGAAGTTAGGAGTTAGGAGTTAAAATTCCTCACTCCTAACTCCTCACCTCTAACTTTTGTTTTCTACTTGTTGCACAGATTCAATGAGCGATCGCACTTGTTCCGTCCCCTCAGAAGCTTCAAATGATAGGGGAAACTTACCTCGGAGGATCATCCGCAAACCGAGGGGTGCAAGACTGAGTAATCCTTTTAAATCCCGAAAATAATTACCGACTACTTGTACACCAAATTGACGTTCATCAATCCAACCACCTTCTTTAACTAAATCTACCAATACTTTCCGGTGGCGAATTGAGCGACTATCGCTAGCTTGTTTCTGGGTGAGAATTTCTTGTTTAACTTTGGTGATTTGTTCTAATGGCGCAACTTCCATTGGACAAACAGAATCGCAGTACAAACAACGGGTGCAACCCCATACGCCTTTAGTACCTTCGTTGTAGCTTGCTAAACGATTTTCGGTATCGCTATCGCGGGAGTCTGCGACCATTCGGTAAGCTTTGGCAAGGGCATGGGGACCTACAAAGTCTGGATTAACTTCACGAGCGTTGCATTCAGAGTAACAAGCACCGCACATAATACAGTTACCAGTTTGATCGAGGCGCGATCGCTCTTGTGGTGTTTGCAAAAACTCTCTTTCTGGTACTTGTCGTGCTGCCGTACTCACATAAGGGGCGACTGCTTCTAGATTATTCCAAAAGCTGCTCATATCTACAACTAAATCTTTAATCACGGGCATATTGCCGAGAGGCGCGATCGTGATTTCACCAATAGCATTTACTTTACTTGGGGATGATGGTATTTGTTGTAATCTGGCAAGTTCACTCCCAACATTTTCTTTACAAGCTAAAGCCGAACGCCCATTAATTCGCATAGCACAGCTACCACAAATGGTGTTGCGGCAATTTTTGCGAAATGCCAAAGTTCCATCTTGCTCCCACTTAATCTGATTGAGGCAATCCAAGATTGTATTACCTGGTTCGGCTTCCACAAGGTAGGTTTGCACAACAGGGGAGGAATTTTGTTGCTGTCGAATGATCTTAAAAATAACTTCCATAACTACCAAAATTTTAAAATTACTTCACCAGCCTCAAAAATCATGAATCAAAGCGAATCAAAGCAGGTAGTTGCGAAAAGTGAGTTATACTTTTTCGCCCCTAATTCAACCCCTGGTGTTAATAGGCTGACGATTCAAGGGCTACTGATTCTAGTTTAAGGATAACCATTAAAATTTTACTTGTAGTAGCCTTGTAGGCAAGATTTTTGTCAAATTCTGAGTTAAAACGCCAAAAATGTAATCGCAGCTTTGCATTAAATTTACCTGTTTGGGAATGTAAAGGAAAGAGAGTTTGCTGAAAAAGTAACTTAAGTTGATCTTTGACCTAGCGATCGTATCCAAATGAAATGTATCTGAAGTTAACAACACATCTTGATGTCAACTTTAGTCAAGCAGTCCTGACAGTAAAATTTCATCAAGTGGTAGCGAAGGCGGAATTTTTTGATTATATAGAAGTGTGAAAGCCCATGTTTAATATATAGTAGTGGCAATCAAGCACTAGGCAGATGTTAAGAGATTTGTTCTTCCCATAGACAGACGTGCAAAATCCTCTGACTGCTTTTGACCTGAAGATAATAAACCGAGGAAAAATCCCCACCACTTTCAAAGAAAAGTTAGATCGCCGCGAAACCCGGAGGTGCGAGACTTTTCGCTTTTTGGCTTGCTGTCAATCAAGAAAATATGGGATTGAACTCATTGGTCAAAACTGCTCGTCTCAATTATATAAATTTTTATAAAAGCCAGATAGCAATGCTCACGCTTGCAAGAAAGGGTTAAGAAAATCGTCATTGCTTTTTTCAACTTTCAAGTCCAGGAATTTAAATAAAAATTTACCAGCAACTTTAATTCAAAATTAAACAACTATTTTGCTATTATTAGTCCATGCTAGTATTTAATATAAAATTACGAAGTAGCAAAACCAGAATCAATAGCCGTATCAGCGCGGTTACTACTGCTTTGTTGATTCGTAATGTAGAGACAAGAAAATTCATGTCTCTACTGGTAGGACAAAAGGGTGTATGCCCGTAGGACTCTATTGAAATACTATGCTGTCCTAAGCTTGAGAGGACGAGTGGAGAAAACTCTACTTGCTCATTGACAAGAAAGGCAAGCACTGAAAGTGAAAAACCTGCAATTTTTTTGGTCTACGACTTATTTGCAGTAGAACCTAACCCCATTTGTAAAGGTGGCTGAAAGTTACACCGCTACAGTAGCGCCAAAGAAGAAAATAGTTTTCTTTCTGATGGCGAATAATGGTTAAAAGTGCCGTAACATCACCAAAATTAATGTCTGTGGCAACTATGGCCTCTAGTTGGTTGTGGACAACCATATAATAGAAGTGCTTTTGGCTCCTATCGGCAGGAATTCACCCGTTACACTAGGGTCTTCAGTAGCTCTATGCAAATGCTAAAAAATTAAATGCTGGCATGAGACTACATCGTTTATCAGTTTGGAGAGAGTAAGGAAAATTTGAGCATAATGACTGAAACTGCAACCGCGCCATTAACTGGAAAAGCACTACTTGCTAAAGTAAAAGAACTTTCCACATTACCACGCCGAGAAAGAGCTAAACAGTGCGGCTATTACACTGTTACTAAGAATAACCAGGTTCGTGTCAATCTCACCGATTTTTATGACGCTTTGCTATCTGCTAGAGGAATTCCTCTAAGTCCAGAAGCACCTAAAGATGGTCGTGGTCGTGAACCGACATATCGGGTTAGTGTCCATCAAAATGGTCAAATTGTAATTGGTGCTACATATACCAAAGCAATGGGCTTGAAGGCTGGAGATGAGTTTGAAATTAGGCTGGGATACAAACATATTCACCTGATTCAACTAGGTGAAAGCGATAAAAAACTAACTTCACAAGATATAGATTCTGACGAATCAGACGAAGATTTGGAAGACGAAGAGTAAATTTGCTGATGGTAAGGATAAGTTTCAGGTGATGATAACTTGTCCTTACCCCGCCAGCAAATTGGTAGCCAGCTAAAAAATACGATTAGGCCCCTTGCTGAATTCACCAAATTTAGTAGAGTCTTGAT
This sequence comes from Nostoc sp. JL23, assembly GCF_017115065.1. Lineage (NCBI taxonomy): Bacteria > Bacillati > Cyanobacteriota > Cyanophyceae > Nostocales > Nostocaceae > Nostoc > Nostoc sp. JL23. The sequence continues at coordinate 9,166 of NZ_JABXKN010000148.1, read as the reverse complement.
TAATCAGCAAGAAATCTATAATGCAAGAAGTCTATCGTGTTTTTTTTGTTTATTTTGATAACTTTCTTTGAGTCTTCACTCAACGCTTTACTGGCGTTTAGAGAAAATGCACCGCCACTAGTTATAGTGACGGCATTTTTTGTCTGCTGGATAGTTTGCTGGTTGCCAGTAGCAACAGTATCAGCAATATTGCTTAATTGGCAACCTCCTAAACCTTTAGAGCCAGAGCAAAAAATGCCGTTATTGGTGTCACTTTACCTATTAGCTCCCCTGATCCTCTGGGGAGTTGTTTGGTTGACTAATAAATCTTTTTCAGATTACGGCTTTGTAGGCAATTTTTCAACTCTTGGTTTTTTAGCACTAGGTTTTAGTTTGGGAGTGCTGAGTCTAGCTATTGTATTTAGTGGGCAATTCGGATTAGGTTGGTGTTCTTTTGAAAAGTCTAATTTTAAGTTACTACTACCCATATTGCTACCGATTTTCTTGATAGCGTTATTAGTAGGTGGGATAGAAGAGTTAGTTTTTCGCGGTTTCCTGTTCACAGAATTAGCGCAGGATTACCCCGTTTGGGTAGCAGCAGCAATTTCTAGCTTGATTTTTGCCTTGTTACACTTGGTTTGGGAGCAACGTGAAACTGCACCCCAACTTCCTGGATTATGGCTGATGGGAATGGTGCTGGTATTAGCACGCTTTATCTCTAGCGGTAATTTGGGTTTAGCTTGGGGATTGCACGCGGGATGGGTATGGGCGATCGCTACCATAGATACAGCAGAACTAATTACTTACACAGGAAAAGTCCCTGACTTGTTCACAGGTAAAAATAAAAAACCCCTAGCTGGCTTGGCGGGAATTATTTGTGTATTGGGAACTGGAGTAATTATCTGGTTTTTCCCTAAGTATTTTAATTTCCCATAGAGAGATGTATGTTAACGCAGATCCCCGACTTCTTGAAGAGAAATCGGGGATCTAAATCCAACGATTTAGTAGGCACTATTCCACCCTACTAATCTTTATTTAGTACTCAAAACTACTCAGACCTTTTCATTCTGTCGATTTCTCGTTGTAATTCTTCAATTTGACGGCGTAAAATTTCTGTTTCATTTGCGGAAGATTCTGCTGCAACATTTACCGATCCAGAAGCAGGCGATCGCTGATAATTTCCTCGGCGAATTTGCTGGTATTCTTCGGATACTGCCCACGACCGTAAGTAATGCAAGCGTTCAACAGGGAAAGGATGACTCAACATCATACCCTGACCGCCATTGTAGATTAAAAACTTATATATTTGATTCAGTCCATCCTCATCCAGTGCCTGATAATTTTCTGACTGCTTGATAAACTCTTGTAAACTACATTCATTAGCATATTTGTTACTACCGCCAGAGAGTTTCATCATGGTTGACATCACAGGATTCAAGTCATCCATTACTAGTAGTGCAGCGCGATCTGACGATAACTCGGCTTTGCGCCGCCACTCAAAAAAGGCGTAAATCAAGCCTTGGGTGACAATATTACCGATGCCAAAGGTCAATTCTCCCAAGGCAGAAGCAGCACTCATCGCCCACATGGCCATTTGAATTAAAATAGTATGACCACATTTAATATGCCCCAGTTCATGGGCTAGCACCGTCCTAATTTCGGCTTCGTCTAGTAAGTCTAGTATCCCTGTATTTATGACTATGTAAGGATTCTCTTGCCCCAGTGCATAGCTATTTGCTTGGGGATTTTGCGAGACAAACAGTGTTGGTTCTGGGTAAATGTCCAAATCTCGGACGCATTCCCGAAACATCTGGTAAATAGTGGAATATTGACGCGGCCCGACTTGGATGGTGTTACCCATTAGATAGACTAATTGAGGGCGTTCGTAGATAAATTCCACAAATTTACGAGCGATTAAATCAAATCCCGGTAAATTTCGTAAAGCTTGCTCGGCTTGGCGATCTAGTGGATGCCTGAAGGCTTCGCTAGATATTCCTGTGTAAATTGGCATAATTATAGGGTATTGGGTGATTGGTCACTGGTCATTAGTCATTGGTCATAAGTTTTGGATCAATGGTAAATGACGAAGGACAAAGAACAAATGACAAGATAATAGAAATGGGGCAATTGGAAGTAAAAGTCACTTTGTATGGAATTGAAAGCGTGTGATTGAGGCAGAAGTTCATTTGTCACTACATAACTTTTTGCGATCGCAAGCGGGGTTCCCTTCCTGGCCCCATCATTTGACGATGGCACGGTTGGTAGCACGCGCCTTGCGCCTGGGACGTAGCGCCCTAATTCAAGTAGGGGCAGTTAGTGGCTATCAAGGGCGGTATCGTACTAGTTTCGTAGCATCAGCCCTGATGTGGCATGGCCCTGTAATTATTGTTGCTCAAGAAACAGTGCAGCAACTTCTACTGCGAGTGGAAATTCCCCGTCTACAGCAATGGCTACCAACCAATAAATCGATTAGGACAGGTGATGCTTGGCCTGATGCTGAGTTCCAAGGGCTACTCTTAACTTCCCCAGAAGCTTGGTTAAAAGGACAATTGGCTGGTGGCTCACGCTTTCCCCAAGGCATCCCCACAATTATTGATGGGGTAGACGATCTCGAAGATTGGGTGCGTCATCAACTTACCCAAGATATTCAACCCGATGATTGGGATCAACTCATGCTGGCTTGTCCCAACCAAGCTGAGGCAATTCGTGAAGCACGGATACAACTAACACACAAACTTTTTCAGCATCCTGCTAATCCATATCAGTGCTATCTAATTTCCCAGCCAGAAATAGAAATTTTGCATCGCCTGCATTTGGCTTTAGATCGAGCAAACCTCCCAGATAAGTGGAAAAATTTCTGGCAACAATTTCAAACCCTTGATGAAAATCTTTCGCCCCCTACTTCTCCTCCTCTCTTCTGGGCAACTATTGCCCATCGACAAGGTTTATTTTCTTTGCACTACGCCCCAATGGAATTAGGGGAAATACTTTCACCTATTTGGCAGCGACAACCAGTAGTTTTAATTGGCAGCGCTATCGAACCGGAAACTGAGGCTCCCCTTTTTCGCCAGCGCTTGGGTTTGGACGATTTAACTTGCCTGAAGTTCTCTTCGGAAAGTCAAGCAGAAGCAATTCAACTGTATGTACCCTATAAGTTGCCTCTACCCAACACGCCAGAATTTCAAGCGGCATTTATTCACAAAGTCCGCACACTGGTTTGTCTAAGTGCGACAGCGCCAGGATTAACGGTTGTCTTGGTGGGGGATGTACCACTCAAGGCTCAAGTGGCGACAATTCTAGCCTCAGAGTTTGGTTCGCGGGTGCAAGTAGAAAAAACTTGTTTAGATGAAAATGGTATTTTGATTAGTGGTTGGGAATTTTGGCGAGAACATCAACGAGTCTTGCCAGCACCCCATCTGTTAATCATTGCGACTTTGCCCCTACCATCTTTAGAAAATCCTCTGGTAGCTGGTAGGGTAGCTCTTTATAAGCGATCGCATCAAGATTGGTTCCGTTTATACTTGTTGCCAGCAGCTTTGAATGAATTACAACGGGCAATCGCTCCAGTACGAGAAAGTCAAGGGATTGTGGCTTTGCTTGATAGTCGTGTAGTTAACCGCAGTTACGGCGCTCAAATTCTCGCAGCTTTAAGTCCTCTGGCACGCATTAACTATCTCGATCCCAGCCTGTTTTCCAATACAGATGAGGAAAATTCTGCCTAAAGTTCAGTTACCAGTGACGCCACTTGCTCCACTTGGGGAGACCCCAAGACCCTTCGGGTTCGGCAGTGGCTCCCCAATGCCCAATTTAAATTTTGTCAACCAAAGTGCGATCGCCTAAAAGCAAGCATTATTATCAGCTTATGGAAGGTGATACGAGCGCGATCGCCTCTCTGTAGGCATGATTTCTGGCAAGATAAATTTAGAACCAAAGTAGAATTTGAGTTGCTGATTATGGGTGAAGCAAAACGTCGTAAAACCACACTAGGAGAAACATACGGTCAAGAGACTCGGATATTGTCTTGGGTTCCGATCACAAAAACTCAAGGCGAACAATTTGTCACTTGGACTACTCGTGGTGCTTGGATAGGCATTGGTCTTATGGTTGTAGGATGGGCAACAATCCGTTTTATCGGCCCAGCTTTCGGTTGGTGGCAAGTAGTCTATTAATTCTTAATTCATAATTGAATTAGTTGGATATCTAGACTCCAACTAATTCAAGACCACTAAAAAAGATAATGATGCGCAAGTATTTTGCTAATAATTAGGAATTATGTAAGTTAGCGCAACAGTAGCGAGTTTGCCTACCGCTATAAGCAGGCTAGGCGCAGCCTCTCATAGAGAGGGTTATGACTAATTACTAATTAGTTAGCTGAATTATTAATAAAAAATAATTACTATCTTTGGATAGATAATCGAAATATATTATATACGCATTAAATTCGGCAAAACCAAACTAAGATAATAATCCTTCTAAATTATCGCGCTTTGGTTCGTACAACTTTTTGAAAATAATCCCAAAATACCTGGAGATATTGCCTAAATGGCAACATTGCGCTGCTGAGTTTAGGTATTGTCAGTGTTAAGTTTTCCGATTGTGGATTCTACACTCATATTTGCCTACTAATTACGTGAAATTTGTATAAAGTATTGCATTTATTATCTGGCAACTACTTAATCTAGAATTTCACTATCATCTGTTTAACTTTATATCTATTAGGAAGAACAAATTTGGTATAACTAATCATTTGTCTATACCAAAATCTACGTTAGAAAGAGAACAGATTAAACATCTAAGCAAGAGGCACTATAACGATGCAAAACTACATTATGCCTTCTAATAACAGTGTATTTGACTGCACATAGCCAATAAAAACCAAATATGTAGCTTTTCTGTAGTTGACTAGTGCTAAATTTAAGTTACTCTTAAAGCGGATCGCTTACTGTAGGAATCTACTCTGACAGAAGTGTATAAAGATATAGTTAAATTTAGCAATTCTGTCCGAAATTTTGAATTTGCAAACTGAATAGTTTGATACGGCTCTCAAAACCCCGATCCACTACCCTAAACAAGGTAGTCAATTAACGACTCAATATCATCCGTCCGGTAATTGTAATGAATACTTTACAATACCAATGGATGAGAAAATCTAAAGAAAATATAAAAGAAACTCAAATTACTGTGGTGTCTGGAGGACAAAAGTGTTTCTGAGACTAGCACATCAACATCGACAATTCGTCCAAGACTTAGTAATGAACCTGCAAGCTTTGGCAATTGTATTAGAGCGGCGTGGGTATCCTGCATCCTGCTATACCTGTGGCGACCAAATGAATAGTGCATCATTTATGGTTAGCTTGGGTGATAATCATCTGATTCGATTTTTAGTGTCCGATTACGGCATTACTTGGACGGAAATGCGGGATGACCGCGAATTAATGAAGCTAGAGGGTGCGGAGGCAATTAGCCAGCTAGATGAATTGGCCGATCTTGTCAAGCAATCTATGCAAAGTGATACAGGCTCTAAAACTCTTGCCAAGAAGTATTAAGGTTTCAGAGGTCGATAGCAAATTAGAACTTGATTATCGGTAACTGTTAATCAGTAATAGTGGCTTAGTTAGCGATCGCTCCTACCTATTTATCCATTACCATTAAGTGATTGGCTACGGCTGGCCCATAGCATATTTTTTGTATCTGCCAAAATCTCATAAGCAGGATTTTCAGCTTACCGCTGCGGTCAAAATCACCGTTATTGCGCATTACTAAGTTTCAAATGGTGAATCTGGGCAGTAGCAGCAATTATAGTGTCAGATGCAATACACCTAAAGTCCATTACCAATTAAAATAAATGGTGCCCAGTAGTACGGATGACTAAAGTCATTAACTGCGGCTGCGGGTGCATTGTGACTTATTTCCTTCCAGTTTCCAGTAATTAATGAGACTTGAGCTTGGCGTAAAGCTTCAGTTTTAGTCAACTTATCAGTAGAGAGAATACCATAAAAAGCACTCATGAGTGCTTGCGTACCACCATCATCTACAGACCACAAAGAAGCGATCGCGGCTCTAGCGCCGGTTTGTTGCATCTGATAGCCAAAGCCCAAAATTTCCTCACCGTTACCTAACTTGCCTCCCAAGCCGGTTTCACAGGCGCTCAACACTACCAAATCTACATTAGGGAGTGACCAAGTGGCGACATTTCTAAAATTAACGCGATCGCCATTCCCGAATAAAATAAACGAATCTTCTGGTTTACCCACCACAAAGGCTGCATGAGTCGCTAAATGGACAATTGTATAATCATCCATTTGGGGTACAGCGACTCTAGGGGTAAAGGCATCGTTTAAAAGCTTCGTAGTTTCAGGAACCGCAGCTGCTAGACTTTCCACTTCCTGCGTTGCAAAGGGTAAGCCAGCGAAAGCCACCTGTCGATTCCCAACTTTGATTTGATAATTACCTTTAGTAAAAGCACCGGCTAAAACCCGCAAAGTAGATTGTTTTGGGGTGTTTAAGTTAGTCAGACTAGCCGATGTAATGTGATTCACATTGAAGCGTTGCACTAGCCATTGTTTGCCATCATATAAAGCAGTTAACGGAATGTAGCGTAGCCGATCGTCTGGAGCGTAAATCAGAGTTTGCGTATCTGATAGCTTCAAGTCTTTCTCTATCGGTTTAATTAGCCAGTCATACAATTGGCGTGCAGGTGCTTTGATATTTCGACTGGGATTGATTAAAGCTTGGCGGAAAGCATCAATTGTTTGATGGAGATTTTCGCGTTTTACAGCAACAGTGCGATGGATTGGTGGGGATTCAGGAGTTACCAATACCAATTCCAAACTATCTTTTAAAATCAGTGGGTAGAGCAATGCCGATTTTTGCGGTAATCGCGCCAAATTATCTCGAAGTTCGTTGAGACTCTCCAAATCCAAATTTTGCCGCCTAGCTGTACGGCTAATTTGCTCTACCTGTGCTTTCACTGAAGGACTATTGATAAATTCGTTAAATCCATCTAGAAGTTGCTGTTGATTTAAGACTAATTGCTCGATGCGTTGTTTCTGTTCGAGCGATCGCTGTTGGGGGGAAATTTTACGTAGTGTTGTCAGTTCTTTACCCAGCACAACAGCATTATCCACACTTTGATCCAACTTTTGTTTTATTGGTTTTTCTGTTGCCGCTATATTAATACCTTTAACAGTACGTTGATTACCTGGCACAGTCTGGAGATATTCCTCTAGTTCTTCAACTTTGAGTAAATCTATTGTCCTTTGTGCCTCAGCAACACGTTCCTGTTTGAGCAATCGTTCACCCAAAATGCGATATGTCTGGCTAACAGTTATGCTGTAAGCATCTGGTTGCAGCGCACTCAATGCTGATGGATTCAAGCGAGCTTTCTCACGATTAATCAAACAATGCTTGTAGAAAAAAATTGCTAACTCTGGCTTGTTTTGGATATCGAATAAGTAACCTATGTTACTGTAAGTTTTGCCTAGTCGAACCAGATCCCCTAGTTCTTTGTTAATTAATAAAGCCTGTTGATAGGATTGAAGTGCTTCAGAATACTTTTTTTGACTTTGGTAGATTCTGCCGATATTGTTGAATGTTACCGCTTCCCAAGAGCGCTCTCCAAGGTCTCTGCTGATGGCTAATGCTTGCTGTAATTTCTGCAACGCTTCTTTCGATTGACCTTGCCGAGATTCTTTGATAGCTTCTTCGTTAAGCCTTGCAATTTCTGAGAGTTGATTATTCTTGGGTAAAGCTTGAGCTTTTTCTCCAGATTCGTACCTCAACCTTGCATTTGTGTTTACCTGGTTATTGTCTGGGTATGCCATCCCAAAACCTAGTAAGCTAAGTAGAGATAAAGTAACAACACTCACATGCCGGAGATTAGGCTGCATAACAAAACACTCCCTATGCTCGGAAGGTAAATATTAAATCAATAAGTCCGGCAACGCAATTAATTTTTATGCTATTCAATAATTTGGAAAATTTATAGGTAGTGAGAAAATTGAAGATGTCAGAAGAAGAACCTAGCCAACCAAAACTACCACCAACCAGCGCTCTTGACAATCCATCCAGTCATGAGTTTGGGAATTGGTTTGAATATCCTGTCAGAGTACAACCCCACCACACAGACTATGCCGGTCTTGTCTGGCACGGTTCCTATATAGCTTGGATGGAAGAAGCGCGGATTGAATGTTTGCGATCTATAGGGATTGAATTTGCTGATTTAGTTGCTATAGGTTGCGATTTACCAGTTGTAGAACTGTCGGTGCGCTATCACCGTTCAATTCAGTTGGGTATGGCAGTGATGGTAAAAACGCGTATGGCTGAGGTGACAGGTGTCCGCATCAATTGGGATTATGCCATTGTCTCAACTGATGGACAAGAATTATACGTCACGGCTAAGGTGACATTAGTGGCTTTAGATCGCGACAGAGGCAAGATTATGCGTCAGTTGCCGCCGAGTTTTAAGGATGCCTTAGCCAAGATTTCAGCATTAAATAACAATTGACCAAGAAAGGTTGTCATTTCATATTTTATACTTCACCTTTCATTAGCAAAAGTGAAGTATAAATTTTTACTTTCCAATTTGGATATGCGACAGATTTTGAGCAAACTGGGTTACGTAATGCCAAATATCTTGTGGAGTTATGCCAAAACTAATATTTAATAAAACAAGGATTGCCGCAAGAGTTAATGCAGTACTCACAGTTGTTTTTAACAATTTCCATAATATTATGAAGATTATCCAAGCTATAATCAACGTAATAATCATATATATTAATTCCTTAATAATTGCCCTTGTCTGAGAAGGTCTTTATTTAGAAAGGGTAAATTTTTATCTAAAGTCAAAATTACTATTGCTAAAGCTATTAGACCTAATTTTGAGTAGATACTAAAGCTCAGATTTTTTGTGTAACTGTGCCAATGCCATACTACCTGAAAATGAGACAAAAATGCAGAGCAGAGGCAACTTATTTGGCAATTTGGCAGAATTACTGGAAAGACTTCTTTACCACTTTTGTATCAATAATCACAAAACACAAGAGTTAGATTAGGACTCCGATTTGATTTTTGAAAACATCCTGAGACTGAAAAGGCTGTTGTATCAGGGTTTCATTAGTACAAGGAAGCGGGAAGTGCGATTCGTTGCTTAGTGAATCACGGTAATCAGCCCGTACATAACTAAGCC
>NZ_JABXKN010000128.1:0-162893 GCF_017115065.1 Nostoc sp. JL23 | reverse complement strand
CTCCCCCAAGAGTCCACATCGACGGGGAGGTTTGGCACCTCGATGTCGGCTCATCGCAACCTGGGGCGGAAGTACGTCCCAAGGGTTGGGCTGTTCGCCCATTAAAGCGGTACGTGAGCTGGGTTCAGAACGTCGTGAGACAGTTCGGTCCATATCCGGTGCAGGCGTAAGAGCATTGAGAGGAGTCCTCCTTAGTACGAGAGGACCGGGAGGAACGCACCGCTGGTGTACCAGTTATCGTGCCAACGGTAAACGCTGGGTAGCCAAGTGCGGAGCGGATAACCGCTGAAAGCATCTAAGTGGGAAGCCCACCTCAAGATGAGTGCTCTCACCACTTTAAGTGGGTAAGGTCACGGGCAGAACACCCGTTTATAGGCGGTAGGTGGAAGTGCAGTAATGTATGTAGCCGAGCCGTGCTAACAGACCGAGGGCTTGACCTCACAACTCTTTTGCTCTATTAATTTAATTGCTTATTCGCGTTGCTTGCAGTCTTCAGGGTCTCTGACCCAACAATCTTTCCTGGTGTCTATTGCGCGGTGGAACCACACTGAACCCTTCCCGAACTCAGAGGTGAAACGCTGCTGCGGCCACGATAGTTTAGGGGTAGCCCTACGCAAAAATAGCTCGATGCCAGGTCTCATTTATACAAACAAAAAGCCCCACGCTCCACAGCCTGGGGCTTTTTGCTTATTATACTTGTTGGGTAATGTAATAAGCTCAAAAATCCTTGAGACCTTCCTTCTTGTGATAAGGCTTTTAGTGATGTTCTAACTAAGCTATAATTTTTAGTTCACAATGAGGTAGATAGCATATCTTTATAATATTAATGTCATTGATGCCAACTTCCTCCACTGCTACTATTCCTCATTTAATTGCTGCTGGCTTTCATGCTCTTTCCGATCCACTCAGGATTAGTGTGCTGGAATTACTACGAAGCACAGTTTAAAGCCACCCGACAAAGAAATTGGGTAGAAGTTTTCTATAGAGAAGCTCTCGTGTTGGTTAGGTCTAAAAGAATATCAAGTTCGAGATAAAAGAAGTCTAATTACCCTCTGTAGGTTTGGTTCTAAATTGATAGAAACTTGAGTAAAACTGATCAAACAACAGCTACCTCTGGAATCGCACCCTGCATTCTCCCGAAAGCGTCAATCAAATTCTGCAATTGTTGATCTGCTTTAAAAACTCCTAATCCACGCACCGTCACTTTCCCAGGAGAATACACAAAACGCGTCTTGAGATTGTCTGGTAAATTCGCCGCCAACAAATTCCAAGCAGGTTCCTCCATTGGTGTTTCTAAAACGACGTGCTGCTTTTGTTCTGGCTTAATGCGGTTAAATCCGAGTTTTTTCGCTAGCTGTTTGAGTTCCATGACTCGCAAAAGTTGATTTGCAGGGACAGGTAAACTACCATAGCGATCGCTCCACTCGGCTGCAATCTGCTTTAATTCTGATTTAGATTTAGCTGTGGCCACCGCCCGATAAGCACTCATCTTTTGATCCAAATCGGTAATGTAATCTGCTGGGATAAATGCCGTCAGGTTGAGGTCGATCTGAGTATCCTCCACTTTCGGAATTTCTTGTCCTCGGATTTCCCGAATTGCTTCTTCTAGCATTTCCATGTATAAATCAAAACCGATAGCATCCATTTGCCCGGATTGTTCTGCCCCTAGCAAGTTACCCACGCCTCTGATTTCCATATCGCGCATCGCTAGTTGATATCCAGAACCTAGCTGAGTAAATTCCTGAATCGCTCGTAATCGTTGCCGTGCCGCGTCAGATAATGCTCGTTGCTTCGGATAAAATAACCAAGCATGAGCTTGTATACCTGCACGTCCCACACGACCGCGTAATTGATACAGCTGTGCCAATCCAAAGCGGTGAGCATCTTCAATCAAAATGGTGTTGACTCGCGGAATATCTAAGCCAGATTCAATAATTGTCGTACAAACGAGGATATCTGCATCGCCATTACTGAAGGTGAGCATAGTTGATTCTAACTCGCTTTCATCCATTTGACCGTGAGCGATCGCAAACCTAGCTCCCGGTATCACTTCTCGTAAATTGGCTGTTGTCTCTTCAATTCCATCCACTCGTGGAACTACATAAAATACCTGTCCACCTCTGTCTAATTCTTGACGAATTGCCGTGCGGATACTTTCGGAATTTATTGGTGATAGATGGGTTTTAATCGGTCGTCTGGTTGGGGGTGGCGTGGTAATCAAACTCATTTCCCGAATTCCCGACAAAGACATATACAAAGTACGGGGAATGGGAGTGGCGGAGAGGGTAAGCACGTCCACTTGAGTTTTCAGGCTTTTAATTTTTTCTTTCTGGTTTACCCCAAATCGCTGTTCTTCATCCACTACTAATAGCCCTAAATCCCGAAATGTCACACCTTTACCTAAAAGTTGGTGTGTACCAATCACTACATCTAATTCACCCGTTGCCAATCGCTTTTGAATCTCGCGGCGTTCTTCAGCAGACCGAAAACGGTTGAGTAAACCGACATTTACCGGGTAAGGTGCAAAACGTTCTTTGAGTGTATGGTAATGCTGCTGTGTTAAAATAGTCGTTGGCGCAAGGAGTGCCACTTGTTTACCGGCGGTGACTGCTTTAAAAACAGCACGAATCGCCACTTCCGTCTTCCCAAAACCGACATCGCCACAAACTAAGCGATCCATTGGGCGATCGCTTTCCATGTCGCGTTTTACATCTTGTACAGCTTTGAGCTGATCCGTTGTGGGTTGGTAGGGGAAAGAATCTTCTAATTCCTCTTGCCAAGGCATATCACCTGGAAAGCTAAAACCTTGTTGTTGCGATCGCGCTGCATACAGTTTCAACAAGTCCACTGCCAATTTTTTAATCGCTTTGCGGACTTTATTCTTGGTATTTTCCCAAGCTTTACCAGTCATCCTGTTCAGTTCCGGTGCTTTATCACCTGCGGCGCGGAACCGAGATAAAGCCCCCACTTGATCGGCTGCGACTCTAAGTAACCCATCAGCATACTGCACTACCAAATAATCACGAGTTTCATTGTTAATCGCCAAACTTTCTAGCTTGACAAATTTACCAACACCATGATTTCTGTGAACCACATAATCACCTGGACGCAGCTTATTGGGATCAACTTGTTTAGAAGTGGCTTTGTGGCGCTTGCGGATATAGCCGGGAGTCGCCAAGGAATGCTGCCCAAAAAATTCCCGATCTGTAACAATTACCAATCGGTATGTAGGCAGGATAAAACCTTCTAGTTCCGCAAGACCAGAATATTTTAGAGCTATAGGAATATGGTTAATTTGCAGCTTATCGATCGCTTGGTAGTCGCGGGGATTGGGGATAAACTGAGCCGGACAATCATGTTCTTGTAACAGCGAGACGGAACGAGAAGGTTGAGCAGAAAGCAACCAGATTGAGAAATTGCGATCGCGTTCTTGGCGGATGGTTTCAGCTAGTCTAGCAAACTGGTGTGGCGTGGCTGGAACAGGACGGCTGGCAAGATTGATCCCACTATTTTCCTCTGAGAGTTCTGATAAATATAATGTTTTAAATTTGGCAACATCAACCAGACAGTCATCAAACGAACGGTGAATTTTCGGCAGTATTAGGGGAGTAGATTCTTCTCCATGCGCCATTCCCCATTGTTCTTCTGCATTTTCCACCCAGCGATCGCTATGAGCATGACACTGTTCTGGCTCATCAATGGCAATCAAGGTATTTTCTGCTAAGTAGTTTAGCAGAGATGCTGGTTGCTCGAATGCTAACCCCAAAAAGCGACGGCTACCTTCAATCTGCGATGAGTTATTAGTGCTGTGTGCTGAGTCAGAATTTAACTCAGCACTTAGCACTCGGAACTGGGCACTATTTTTCAGTGCAGCCATCACCACAGGAGTAAAGCTAGTGGGGGTAAGAATTATCTGGTCAACTTTGTCGAGGGCGGAACGTTGGGTTGCTGGGTCAAATTCCCGCATTTGCTCGATTTCATCACCAAACCATTCCAACCTGACTGGAAATTCAGAAGAAACCGGGAACACATCAACAATATCGCCCCGCCGACTCCATTGCCCTTCCATTTCCACCAAAGGAACTCTTTCGTACCCCAAAATAGTTATTTTTTCACTGAAGCTATTCAGGTCTAATTCCATCCCTTTTTTCAGAGTAAGACAGAATTCTTGAAAAGTTTCTGGTGGTGGTAAATGAGGTTGCAGCGCTCCTTGAGTAGCCACAATCGCCATATTAGTCATTTGTCCTACCCTGCGGGAAGCCGCTGGCGCGTCTATGTCATTTGTCCTTTGTCTTTCGTTTGTTTCTAATGACAACTGACTAATGACTAATGACTCTTGATTTTTGAGTAAATCTGCCAGTACCTGCATTTGTCCCCAACTCATCTCAGTTTCCGGGTCAAAAGGTTCGTAGGGAGAAGCCTCGGAGGTGGGGTAAAAATGTACTGTTTGCCATCCCATTGCCTCCAGTTGTGCGTAAACGCGTCCAGCTTCTTCCAGAGTGGCGCAAACCACGAACAAATCCTTGCCCTGAGACTGTGCTAATGCCGAAGCCACTAGAGTCTTGGGCAGCCTGGGAATGCCATTTAACCGCAATTCTTGTTGTCGATTCAGCTTAGAAATAAATTCAGTGGTGAGCGGCGATCGGCCTAAGGCACGCACAATAGAAGAAAATGACATAAGTACTACTAGCGATGGGAGTCTTTGTGGGTCAGCAAATCTTGAGGCAGTTTATGTCAACTATTTTAAAAGTGTTAACAGCTTTCTTATTCTTTCGGTGGAAGAATAATCCACAGTGACCAATAAACTTCAGAACTATAACTACTACTTTGTGTATAGTCAAAGTATTTATCGAAGCACCTTTAATACTAGATACTAGGGATTGAGCTACGTTTGCTCTGATAAGCGGCAATTTTAAACATGTCCTCCATCACTTTTGAAATTTTAATCATTTTGGTGCTAATTATTGCCAATGGCGTGTTTTCTATGTCTGAGATGGCGATTGTCTCGGCACGGAAAGTAAGGTTACAACAGCTTGCTAATCAAGGAGATGTCAAGGCAATGGCAGCATTGAAATTAGCAGAGTCTCCAAATCATTTCCTGTCAACCGTTCAAGTGGGTATTTCCCTGATCGGTATCCTAACTGGTGCTTTTGGAGGAGCAACAATTGCCAACCGACTGGCAGTCTATGTAAAAGTTGTACCCTTTTTAGCACCTTATAGCGAACCGATATCTTTTGGAATAGTGGTTTTGATCATTACTTATTTGTCACTCATTGTTGGCGAATTAGTACCAAAGCGTCTGGCATTAAACAACCCAGAAAAAATTGCATCGAATGTAGCTATTCCAATGCGTGCTTTATCGGCGATCGCTTCGCCAATGGTATATCTCTTAAGTGCTTCTACAGATTTGATCCTGCGATTGCTGGGAATTACAGCTTCTACCGAGCCGCAAGTCACCGAAGAAGAAATTAAAATCTTAATTGAGCAAGGCACTGAGGCGGGAACCTTTGAGGAAGCTGAACAGGATATGGTAGAGCGGGTCTTTCGTTTAGGCGATCGCCCTGTCAGCTACTTGATGACACCCCGTCCTGATATTGTTTGGCTAGACTTAGACGACTCTGCCGAAGAAAATCGCCAAAAAATGGTTGATAGTGCTTATTCTCGGTATCCAGTTTGTCAGGGGGGACTTGACAATGTGCTGGGTGTTATCCCTGTCACCGACTTATTAGCCAGGAGTTTCCGAGGGGAACCACTAGATTTAACTATCGGATTGCGACAGCCTGTATTTGTGCCAGAAAGTACGCGTGGGTTGAAAGTTTTGGAATTGTTTAAGCAAACTATCACTCACATGGCGCTGGTAGTGGATGAATACGGCGTAATTCAAGGATTAGTCACTCTCAATGACATCATGAGTGAAATCGTGGGTGATGTTCCTTCAACGGATGGGCAGGATCAACCACAAGCTGTACAACGCGAAGATGGTTCCTGGCTTTTGGATGGGATGTTGCCTGTAGAGGAGTTTTTGGAACTTTTTGGTATGGAAGAGTGGGAATCTGAGGAACGCGGCAGTTATCAAACATTAGGCGGTTTTGTGATCACCCATCTAGGTCGTATTCCTGCCGCCGCAGATCATTTTGAATGGCAAAGTATGCGAATTGAAGTGATGGATATGGATGGTAATCGCGTTGATAAGGTGCTAGTCGTACCGAAGGCTTCTAAATCAGCAGATACGAAAAAAGCTGATTAGGATTGGGCATTGGGCATTGGGCATTGGGCATTGATAATTATTGTTTACTATTTCCCATACGCCATAATAGCCAATGCCCTATTTATGCAATTTATCAAGTGCGAGATAGACGTTTGACCTCTTCACCTGCCAACATCTGATGAGCTTGTTCCAAAAGTTGGGGGATTTTATCGGCGTAGGGATGACGAGCGAGACATTGCCGCAAGTCTAATTCATCTAGCCGGTCGGCTTTGTTGCCGGGGAACCAGTGGCCGCCATTGCCAAGCAAGTTGTAGCGCATTTTAGCGTAGTCTACTAAATCGTAGGCGATCGCTAAATTCCGCAGCCACAAAATTACCCGAATATTTACTTCGCCAGGGGTTTCGTCAAAGTTTGGTAGATTTGTTTCCCAGGATTTTACCCAATCTTCTCCCAAAGTAGCGATCGCTTCTTCTTCTAACCTTGCTAAAATTGTCGGCAAAATTTCTGATGCTTGATCTATTAACTCTAAAGTCTTCAAGTGTTCGTCAAAATCTTGTGGTTTTGCTGCTCCCAAGCTCAGAGTATGCACCTCTTGATGACTCAAACAAAACAAATCATTAAACACCATTGGACTCAACGGGGCGCAAAGATTTACTAATTTTTGGGGAGGCTCATACAACAAACCTCCTTTATTAGATGGGCTAATAATAAACACCCCCATATCGTGGCGTTTAGCTGCTTCGATTGCCGCCCAATTCCATTGATTAATGTAGTACCAGTGCAGGTTCACGTAATCAAATTGACTGGTATTAATTGTCTGCACAATCATATCTGTCGAGCCGTGTGTGGAAAAGCCAATAAATCTAACTTTTCCCTCTGCTCGCAACTGCTGCGCTACTTCCAAACAGCCGCCGGAACGGATGCTTTCATTTAACGACTCAGGATGATTAATGCCGTGCAACCCTAAAAGGTCAACATAATCTAGTTGAAGATTTTTCAAGGATTGCTCAAATGTCTCCCGGAATTCTTTCGCATCTGCCTTTGGACTTATTTTGGTCTGAACAATCAACTTTTCGCGGGGAAATTTGGGTAATATTCTCCCCAATTGCATTTCAGAAGTGCCATAACCACGGGCAGTTTCAATATGATTAATTCCAACTTCGATTGCCCTTCTAATAGTCGCTTCCAGATTCGCCTGGTTATCAGCAGGAATTTCATGATTGGGGACATCCTCCCATTTGAACTGATATCTCATGCCACCGCAGGAAAACACTGGCATCTGTAATTCTGTGCGCCCAAATCTTCTATATAGCATCAGTGGATTGTGGATTGCTTACCAACTTAAAATCTAAAAACGATAGTCATTCCAGCTTTCAGTGCCACAATCATTTCCTCTGTTCAATCTGTGACACTAGCAATATTCATCGCATTCTTAAATCGGTCAGGTCTTTTGGTTATTGGATTTTTACCAATATTCCAGTTCCACAGACTAATTATCTCATCGTAGTTACCACTTTCTCAAGTTTAGACCAATAAATGGCAAAACAACCCAGCAGTGCTGAGTTGTGCAAAGGTGAACTAACGGAAAAGTTCAAATTAATTTTTTGCAATCTGAGACTGCGCCTGAGTTAAGCAAGTTTTCAATTTTTCAGCTAACACTTGTACATGAGGTTCTTTAAGTATGTCAAGGTGAGATCCGGGAATGTAATGGATATCTAATCCTCCAACTACTACCTCGTCCCAGCCGAATTGAGGAGCGTATTCTATGCCTGTAGCTTCGTCCCGATTTTTATCCTCTGTTCGTAAAAGAATAGCTCGACCAAGGTAAGGTGAAAAAATATAGTCACTGAGGGCTTGAGTGTTAGTATCTATAATTTTTAAATGCTTGTCAGTTTCAGGTACATGAAGTACGTCTTCCAAGTAACGGTTATATGTATTTTGCAGTTCTTGCTTACGCCAATAACTCCATCTCACAATCTTTTGCCAAACGTAGTTAGGCCCTTGTTGAACAATATTATTTAAATGCAAAAAAACTCGCTTGAGAAATGGCGCCTGCCAGCTATAACCTAGACGACAACTATCAAGCATAACTAAAATGCCAATTTGTTCGCCTTGCTCTTGGAGTTGCCGAGCCATCTCAAAAGCAACTGTACCCCCAAAGGAATAACCTCCGAGAAAATAAGGGCCATGAGGTTGAAGGGTTTGAATTTCTTGAATGTAGTGCGCTGCCATATCTTCAATGCGGGTATGGAGAGGGTGTTTTTCATCTAGCCCTCGTGGTTGTAATCCGTAAAATGGTTGTTCTGTCCCCAAATACAATGCCAATTCACGGAAACATAAGACTTCTCCACCCAGCCCGTGAATACAGAAAAAAGGTGGCTTGGAGCCGTTGGGTTGAATTTCTACCAGAGATGACCAGCTAGATTTTGATTTGTCTAAGGTATTTACTAAAGCCGAGTTTCTTGTTAAATCTTCTTCTTGGCAGATTATTTTGGCTAGAGCTTCTACAGTCCCGGACTGGAAAAGAATTGCAAGTGGCAGGTTTTTACTAAATGTCTTTTCAATTTGCCAAAACAGTTTTACTGCTAGGATAGAATGTCCTCCTAGCTCGAAGAAGTTATCCCTAACACCAATGGGCTGGACACCTAAAGTTTGTTCCCAAATCTGGGTTAATTGGCGTTCCACTTCATTTCGAGGAGCAATAAAGGTGGCTTCTGGCTCTTGCCTCGATAAGTCTGGTGCTGGTAGGGCACGCCGGTTTACCTTGCCGTTGGCGTTTAAGGGCATGGTGTCCAGCAAGACAAAAGCCGAAGGTACCATGTACTGTGGCAATTTTGTCGAGAGGAAGCCCCGGATATCAGTAATCGCAATTGCTGAGTCTTGATTTGGTATAATGTAAGCCACCAAACGTCGATCGCCAGGAACATCTTCACGGGCAATAACTACAGTTTGGAGTACATCTGGGTGTTGGGCTAAAACCGTTTCAATTTCCCCTGGTTCAATGCGTATCCCCCGGATCTTGACTTGATGATCTTGGCGACCGAGAATTTCTAGAGAGCCATCTGGACGATAGCATCCGCGATCGCCTGTATAATAAAGCCAATCCTGGCGATCGTTCCGAAAAGGGTTCTTAACAAACCGAGAACGGTTTTCTTGCTGGGCATTGATATAGCCTAAACTGCGGAATGGAGTTCGAATTACAATCTCGCCTGGTTCACCGATACCGCATGGTTGTTGATTTGGTGTGAAAACCAGTGCTTGAGTTTGAGGCAGGGGTAATCCAACTGGCTGTACACCAGGGCTACACTCAACAGGTACTCGGTAATAACACTTTGCCAAGGTTGTCTCTGTCGGCCCGTAGAGATTAACTATTTCACCAGATTCGGGAAAAGCATCCCGCCAACGAACTACAAGGGTTTCTTTCAGAGGTTCTCCAGCCAAGAATAACCAGCGTAAGTTACGTAAAGAGACTCCTGACGGCACATTCGCTAACCATAATTGCGCCAGCGAAGGAACTGTATGCAGTACAGAAATTTGCTCGTTTTCCAAATAACGCAGAATTCTAGTAGGTTCTAAGTTATCCTCTTCTTCTGGCAAACAAAGGGTTGCACCACTAGTTAAAGGTAAAAAGATATCTCTGAGGACGACATCAAAAGAAAGACCAGTTAATTGGGCAACGCGGTCTTGCTGATTAATTTTAAAGGTCTGTCGCTGCCAGTTCAGAAAATGCGCCAACCCTTTATGACACCCCAGCACCCCTTTCGGTACACCAGTAGTGCCGGAAGTAAAGAAAATATAAGCTGCATCGTCAGCAGCGATTTCAGGTAGATTTACTGCTTCAATACTCTTTTGGAAATTTATGGCTTCTCCTGTGTCTGGGTTGACACAGATGCTAGTTAAAGACTCCCATATCTTTTCGTCTTCTGGGCGCTGACCATCAATATATAATATGTATTTAGCTTTAGCTTCCTGTAGCATCAGCCGCTGGCGTTGGCTGGGAAGTTTCGGATCGAGTGTGAGTAGCACACCGCCACTCAAAAGTACGCCCAGCACACTGGCAATTAGCCCAAAGCTGCGTGCCCCAAACACGGCTACGACATCTCCCCGCTCTACTCCGTGAGATAACAAAACCTGTGCTAAGGTTTGAGCGATTTTGCCCAACTCTCCATAATTCCAAGTGTGAATTCCTTGACGAAGTGATGAATGTTCTGGGGTACGATTTACCCAAGAGGTAAACATTCTTGTCATCAATTCATACTGTGGTTCTGGCAAAACTGCCCTTGGTTCTGGCAGCAAAAGTTGCGCTTTTGGTGTCACCAGGGAATATAAACTAATTTTCCTCTCTGGAGCAGCAACAATTTGATTTAGCAAGTGATGGAATTGATGAAGCATTTCCATCATCCGTTCTGAAGTAAACAGATCGGTGTTGTAGACTAAATCAAGTTGGATTCCTTGATTTTGTTCTGTAACGTAAAGGGTTAAGTCGAACTTAGAAGCTGTTTCGAGAATGGAGACTGGTTCGATAGCCACTCCAGGTAGTTCCAGTTGGATGTCCCTTAAGTTGAGCATATTAAACCACACTTGAAATAGTGGGTTGCGACTGGTATCTCGCTCTGGTTGCAGTTCTTCTACCAGCTTCTCAAAGGGCATATCTTGATGAGCATAAGCATCTAATGCCATCTGGCGAACTCGATTTAGGACTGAACGAAAACTGGGGTTCTCGGTAAAATCAGTCCGTAAAACAACGGTGTTAATAAAAAATCCAATTAACTCTTCAATCTCAGAATGGTTACGTCCGGCAATGGGAGAACCGATAAGAATGTCTTCTTGGCCAGTGTAGCGGTGCAGTATTGTCCCAAAGGCTGCCAGTAATGTCATGAATAAAGTGACACCCTCCTGATGCGAGAGTTCTGTGAGTGATGCACTCAAAGTTTGCGGTAGCATCAGAGATTGGGCTGCTCCTTGGTAAGTTTGTACTGGTGGCCGTGGTCGGTCGGTGGGCAATTCCAGTACAGTATTAGCACCTGCTAATTGGGTTTTCCAATAGTTAATTTGCTTGGAAAGTACCTCACCTGATAGCCATTGGTGCTGCCACACAGCAAAATCCGCATACTGAATGGGCAATTTTGCTAAGGGGGAAGGCTTACTACTCAAAAAGGCTTCATAAAGCGCTATTAACTGCTGCCAAAGAATACCAATTGACCAACCATCTGAAGCGATGTGGTGCATCATTAACAAGAGTATATGCTCCTGTTGGTCTACTTGGAGCAAAGTAGCACACAACATCAAGTCAGATTCTAAGTTGAAGGGGCGTTGCACTTCTTGATGTAGGAGAAATTCTACTTGCTCCTTTGTTACCTTAATGATTTTAAGTTCTACTGCCCGAGGCGTCCCAATTACTTGTATGGGGCTACCATCAGGTGATGTAATAAAGTTGGTTCGCAATGCCTCATGATGGACAACGATCGCATCTAATGACTGTTGCAATACACCCACATTTAATTTACCCGTTAAGCGCTGTGCATTGGAGACGATATATGCTGTGCTGTTAGGTTCCAACTGCTCCAAAAACCAGACTCGCTGTTGGGCAAAGGATAGAGGTGCTGATTCCCGATTGGCTATTTGGGGAATAGTTTGATTTTGGGGATCATTTTCTGGAGTTTGGTTTTGGGCAATCGCTTGAGCTAAAGTAGCGATCGTGGGATTCTCAAATAAAAGTTGCAACGGTATTTCTATTTGAAAAGCTTGACGAACTCTAGACATCACTTGAGTGGCCAGTAGTGAATGCCCTCCCAATTCAAAAAAATTGTCGTGGATTCCTACTTGTTCCAGACGCAAAACTTTCGCCCAAATGCCAGCCAAGATTTCTTCTGTCGAATTCTGAGGTGGAACAAAGTTACTTGACAGCCTAATATCAGATGTATCTGGTGCAGGTAAGGCGCGGCGGTCTATTTTACCGTTGGGATTTAATGGTAGAGTGTCCAAAAATACAAAGAAACTAGGCACCATGTATTCAGGCAACCGAGTTTCCAAAAAGCGACGCAATTCAGCCTGGCTAGGAATTTGCTCTGGACGGGCAACAATATATGCTACAAGTCGCTTGTCCCCAGGAACATCCTCTTTGGCTATGACTAACGTCTGTGTCAGTGCCGGATGTTGAGCTAATATAGCTGCAATTTCTCCTAATTCAATTCGGAAACCACGTATTTTAACTTGGTCGTCAATGCGACCAATAAACTCGATATTACCGTCGCTCAAATAACGTGCCAAGTCCCCAGTTTTGTAAAGGCGTGCCCCAGGTTCAGAGCTAAAAGGGTTGAAAATAAACTTCTCTGTGGTCAATTCTGGACGGTTAAGATAGCCTCGCGCTAAACCAATACCGCCAATGTGCAGTTCACCTGATTCACCAACAGGCACTGGCTGCAAATTTTCATCAAGGATGTGAATCTCTGCATTGGTAATCGGACGACCAATGGGTGCTATAGGATAATTAGTACCGCGCTGGCAACTCCAGAAAGTGGTATCAATGGAAGCTTCTGTCGGCCCATAGCAATTATGTAAAACATTGTCTAAATTCAGTTGGGTAAAGAAGCGTTCTATAAGTTCGCCAGGTAAAGCTTCACCACCGCAGGTAATGTGTCTGATAAATCGGCAATTCTCAATTCCCCTCTCTTCCAATAAGACACGCAGTATGGAAGGTACTAAAGCCAGAACGGTAATTTGCTGCTCAGTAATCACCTTCACAAGATAGGCTGTATCTTGATGTCCACCAGGGCGAGCCATAAATAATTGCCCCCCAAAGCACAATGGCCAGAATATCTGCCACACTGAGGGATCAAAGCTAAAAGAAATAGTCAGTAAAACTTTGTCTGTATGAGTTAATCCAAAAGTTGTTTGCTTCCAGTGGAGTTGATTGCAGATACCACGGTGAGGGATCATTACACCCTTGGGCTGTCCTGTAGAACCAGATGTGTAGATTACGTAGATGAGGTTATCAGCCGTAGTTTGGTTTACAGGATTTTCTTGACTATTTTGAATATTCCCTTGCCAGTCTAAGTCCAGACAAACCACTTGCGCCTGATGCGGTGGTAAGTTCTTGACCAATTTTTTTTGGGTTAACAATACTGGCGTCTGGGTGTCTTCCAAGATAAAAGCTAAACGTTCTGAGGGATATGCCGGATCTAAAGGCACATAAGCGCCTCCAGCTTTAAGAATGCCCAGTAGTCCTACAATCATCTCTAAGGAGCGCTCTAAGCATATACCTACAAGTACTTCCGGCCCAACGCCTAAAGCACGTAGCTGGTGCGCTAGTTGATTCGCCCGCTGGTTTAACTGTTGATAAGTAAGTTGTGTATTTTCACATACTACTGCAATGGCTTGGGGCGATCGCTCTACTTGCATCTCAAATATTTGATGAATGCATAGATCCTGATGATGACCTACTTGGGTGTCGTTCAATTCTTGTAAAACCTGAGTGCCGATGATGTGAGTTAAGGTATTTAAGGTAATATTTTGCTTATATTCTGATGTTTTACTATTTATTTGCATTTTCTATATTAAAGTCAGTGGGCATAAAATAATTAAAGTTTTATGAGGACGTAAATCATTAAAGGTTTATAACTAAAAAAGATGTGAGCAAATACAGATCCCAATCTATAGAAAATGAGCAGAATACTATTAATTCTCACATAGCCAATATACATATAGCAATTTTGAATTATACACACGCTAGCAGCACACAGATATTTGTGCCTCTACTAATTGTTTGGACTCCAAGCAATTGTAAAATGCTATAATACTTCCCAAACTCAAAAGTTGCTATTTGGCTTTTGACTATTACCAGTACCTCTATTTCAGCATTGAGAAGAGGTTGATAATAATTCTTTTTGGTATCTGGCACAGGTTTTCCATCTACAGACGCCACTTTTTATTGTTTAAGAACCTGCCCAATGTATTGATTTCATCTGATTTGCTAGTCACCATACTTTCACGCTATCTTTTATTGATTGAAATGAAACTCTTAATAACAATTGAATCCAAAAGATCAAATTTCTGTTTTAGCCAATAAATACAAATACTTACACGCAATTATAAAAATACATTAGCCTATCTCAGTAAAATCTACTGAACGAAAAATATTTTTTACAAAATCTTCATTTTCTCTTGAATTATATAAAATTAATGTAAAGTCGTAATATTATTTTTTTGAAGAATTTAGGCGAATCTCATGAAACCCAATTATATAATAGGCTTCATTTTTGTAACATCACTCTTATACTCTAAACTACAGTCTCGTCGTCAAAGTTACTGCCTTTTTTAAGACTTCATTTAGAAATGTCCATGAAACTGACTCAAGTTTACCCATAAATATTCAAAAATGTAAATTTTTATTACAAATATCAAATTTTTGATGCATTTTGTTATAAATTATGTGTACATTTTGTTAATCAGTAATTATGCGTAAAAAAATTAAATACATAAGACAACTTTATAATCAAAGCTGAATTAGTCTAAATAAATATGCTAGAGTAATTTCTGAGGTGATATAAATTATTCTATACCTCTAAAAAGCGAAACCCTCCAAGATATCTGCGATATCTATAATTAATTCATCTGATTTTGTATTAGTAACCGCGAAAATTATAATATTTTTATTTTGCTTGCTTGATTATTAATATCAGGAGTTTTGTTTAAGTACTAATCTAAATTGACCAACAAACAAATCCTTTTTGTGATTAAGTTTTACAAGATTAAAATGTGATTATAGGCTGCAATCAAACCGAGGTATATCGGTAGTAACGGCACTCAAACCAACCCTGGAGGATGCTTTTAATAAAGAACTTAAAGTTACTCCTAAGAAAATGGTTAATACTAGACTAAAAAGTTAAGGTTTCTTTGTAAATCAAAATAGTGAGATACCCAAATTTTCTTGTATATCTAAGCTCCTATCAAATTTTACCTATACCAAGTGTTCCTAACTTATGAGTAATCAAAGCATTACAACAAATAAATTCAGTGAAGTGCCTTTGGATTTACGTGCATCGACATTTGTCACGGTACGTAAGGGTTCGTGGTGGTTGAGATTAACAACATTATTCTTAGTAGACTGTACTCTTTTATTTCTAGCTTGGGTTTTAGCAGCATATCAATCTACTTCTGGAAATTTTACTTGGTATATACCGAGTCATTATTTACCGATTTTAACAGCTATTGGGATTCAAATAGGATCGCTAGCTGTCGAAGGTATTTATCGAGAAGGTCAAAAACGCTATGATTATTTCAATATTATCAAATCGCTAACTTTTGCTCATGGATTAATCCTTTTAGTTAGTTTTTTGTATAAACCAGTTATTGATATCACACGTCCAAGATTAATATTATTACCTTGGCTACTAAGTATATTTTTTATTTGTACTGGTAGATATGCTGTAAATATTACTCTTGAATATCTACGCAAGCAGAAAAAAATAGTTCGTTCTTCTGTTTTCATTATTTGCGATCCTCAAGATCACGAGCAAATTGCGAGTTTTATAAAAAAAGAAAAGCATTACATTGTATCTGGAACGGCGAATGCTAATTCACTAGACAGATATAAACGTCAGCAAACGTTGACTCAGCTTAATCAACTAGGAGTAACAGAAGTTTTTATATCTTGGGATGCGCTAAAAAATAGAATGTTTTTGTGCTGGTTATTTCAAGCATCTGGGATACAAGTACATATTTTACCGATGGAATTAAAACCAATTTATAAAAACGTGCAATTCAACAAAATAGGGGGAATGCCTTGTCTGAGTTTGGACTGTCCGATAATTACAGGTAAAGATTTTTGGATAAAGCGTAGTTGTGATTTTTGTTTTGCGACTTTATTTGTAATGTTGTTATTCCCAATTTATATAGCTATAGCTATAGCTATAAAACTTGACTCTCCAGGCACAGTATTTTACAGACAAACGCGTATAGGTTTACATGGTCAACAGTTTAAAGTATGGAAATTCAGAACGATGAGGTCTGATGCGGAAAAATTACAGAAAGAATTAGAAGCTTTAAATGAAACAAAAGATGGAATTATCTTTAAAATTAAAGATGATCCTCGCATTACCCGTGTTGGAAAATTTCTTCGTCGTTACAGTTTAGACGAATTACCTCAACTGTTTAACGTTATCCTTGGAGAAATGAGTATAGTCGGACCTCGCCCTTTACCTACCAGAGATGTTGAAAAGTTTTCTGAACATCATTTTATTCGACATGAAATTTTACCTGGAATTACAGGTCTTTGGCAAGTATCAGGTCGCTCAGATATTTTAGATTTTGAACAAGTGATTCATTTAGATATTAGCTATATCGAAAATTGGTCACTTGGGTTAGACTTTGAAATTCTCCTGAAAACAGTTATGGTGGTTTTGAAAAAAGACGGTGCTTACTAACAGAAACAATCCATAGTAGGATAGCTAGGATTAGAGAATTTACTTTCCGTATCAATCAATAAATTTATTGCAAGTCTTCAGTTTAATTTATAGCGGATTAAATTTAGATTTTTCTACCTTACTGAGTAATTAGCTACCTGTTTGAGGGTGCTCTATAAAAATCGGATATATCCGAAAAATCATGGTGGCTCAAAATGAAAGAATTAAGCTGAATTAAGAATTATTAAGAATGGTAGAAAAGTACAAATTCATAAGTAATTCGTTCTCAATGATACTCAATCGGTTAGCACAAAGTGTTACAGCCTTTGTATTAACCGCTTCGATTGCTCGTACTCTAGGAGCTGAAGCTTTAGGGCAGTATCTACTAGCATATAGCTACTATTTCATCTTTGTGGGCATTGCTTCACAAGGTCTAAAAACATTGTTTACTAGAGAACTAGCTCGTGAGCCACAAAAAACACCAGTCTATTTAATTAGTGGTACTTGCCTACAGTTAATATTTAGTTTTTTCAGTTATGCGGCATTGGTGATTGTAGTATTTTTACTTCCCTATAGTTCCAAAACCTCGACTGTTTGTTACATAATGGGCTTAACGATCATTCCCTTTGCGCTTTCTAATATCACAGAGGCGATTTTTCAAGCTAAAGAAAAGATGCATCTGATTGCGATCGCTACAGTGCCAGTCTATATTTTACGCCTAATAATCATGATTTGGGCGATGCAGCTAAAATATGGAATTGAGTATTTGGGGGCGATCCTACTTTTTTCAGAAACATTAATTTTGGTAATTGAATGGATTTTTATAGCCCGGTTAGTAAGAATACAATGGCAAATTGATAGGGATTTTGTCTTTAACACAATCAAAAGTGCGCGTACGTTTTTTGCTATTGAAGCAATAGCTGTAGTTAGTGGCAGAATACAAATATTGATCCTTTCATTGTTAGGAAATGAGTTTTTAGTAGGTTTATTTGGCGGAATAACACAATTATTACAACCCTTTATGATTATTGCTAACAGTATAAGTTTAGCAATATTTCCCAGACTTTCAAAGGCAGTAGAGCAAGGACGGGAGAAGCAGAGGCAGATAGCTGAGAATATTATAGAAATCCTATTAATCATTGCATTACCCTTATATCTTGGAATCTTATTGTTTGGCAAAGATTTACTAGTTTTTCTCTATAATGCTAGCTTTGCTGAAGCAAATATAGCCCTTGTTATAAGTGCTGCATCACTCGTTTTTTTGCCGTTTACACGCTCACTGAGTTATTTACTTGTAGCCAATGGTTTCGAGATAGTGAACCTACGTGAAGTAGTTATTACCACTACATTAGGGAGCTTAGGAGGTATTGTATTAGTTTCGCACTATCAGTTACTAGGTGCAGCTTTAATGGCATTATTAATGACTATTTCTGGTTTTAGCCAGTATGTTTATTTCACCTATAATCGCCTATTTCCATTAAATTTATGGAGAATTATCCGCCGACCATTAATATTAACTATTGTAATGTTACCTGTATTAATATTATTACAAAAACTTAGCTTAGACTTTATATTAACTCTAATTATTGCAACTTGTGCCTATGGTTTATTTGTGATTTATTTAGGTATTCGTGCCTTTGGAGGGTTTCGTTTTTTATGGTTCAAATTGTTAAGTAAGATAGCAGTAAGTCGTTTAAGATAAATTTTTATCATTAACTCATCAAAAATGGGAAAATAAATAATTTAAGGTGAGGGTATAATTTAAATTATGATTAAAGTTGCTTTATTACATTTTAGCTTTGAAGATTACACAATTGAATTAGCAAACAGCCTGGTTAAACATGTTGATTTAACGCTAATTCACCCAGAAAAACTCTCAAATGCCTGTAGCAATGTTCTTGATTCCAGTATCCGCGTAATTAGCTTTAAAAAACCACGGATTCGCGACCCACGCAACCTATTGTCTATGTACACTATGATGCGTATTATCAAAGACATACAGCCGGATGTCTTACATGTGCAAGAAACTAACGATCCTTGGTATGATTGGACTTTGTTAGTCAACAAAATGCCGCCATTGGTGACAACTATCCACGATATATTCCGTCACCCAGGAGATAGCATGAGTGTATTCGGTTCAGAGTATACCAGGCGTATTGCCTTCTATCGTTCCCAACAATTGATTGTCCATACTCATCAACTAAAAAAGATTCTAACTGAACAATTTCGTATACCTCAAGAGCGAGTCAATGTTTTACCACATGGGGAACTTGGTAGTTTGTATCAACGTCGGGGTAAACAGAATAGTCAGACTCGTGAGCCAAATACACTACTATTTTTTGGTCGCATCTGGCCCTATAAAGGATTGAAATATTTACTTCAGGCTATGCCTTTAATTGCTGAACGGATACCTGAAGTCAAGCTGATTATCGCTGGACGGGGAGAAAACATAAAACAATATTTCCCTAATGGTTATGATGAGAAATGCTACGAAATTATCAATGACTTTATCCCCCTTGAAGAAGTAAGTAATCTATTTCAACGCAGTACGGTAACAGTTCTACCATATATAGAAGCCTCTCAAAGTGGTGTGGCAGCCTTATCTTATGGGATGGGAACACTGGTTGTAGCCTCTGAAGTAGGGGGATTAAGTGAGATAATTCAGCATAAAAAAGATGGGTTGTTAGTTCCACCTTGTGATGTCCAATCTTTAGCTGATGCCATTATTTATTTGTTAAGCGATCGCGATTTGCAACAAAGTATGCGAACTGCGGCATTAGCTCGTTGTCAGGAAGATTTAAATTGGTCAAATATTGCTGCTCAAACAGCTCAAGTTTATTATAAAGAACTGAATATGCAAAATAAATATTAGTTCAACTATTATGAGGAAAATACTAATTTTTGCTGAACAGGGATTCACAATTGCGAGCTTACTGATGTATTCAGGAGCAGTCATTGTTCTTTTACTGTCAGGAGGCGCAGGACAGAGCGATTTAGTAGAATATGATAGCTCTGTGATCCGGGTTATTTTTTCTTTAATCTACGCAGTTACAGTAGCACTACTAGTTTTGCGTTGGAAGAAAACTCTTTATTTACTTAGTAAAGACTTTTTGCTTTATTTTTTAATTTTATTGGCAGCTATTTCCATTATTTGGTCTTTTGAACCATCAACAACATTAAAAAATAGTTTTGCTCTCATTAATTCCAGTTTATTTGGACTATATTTTGCTTCGCGATATAGCTTAAAACAGCAGTTACATTTACTGGCTTGGAACTTTGCAATTATTATAATACTTAGTTGCGTTTTTGCTATAGCCTTGCCTAAATACGGGATACAGAGCGATTTGGGTGGCGCAAAGTGGCGTGGAGTATTCACGCACAAAAACGGTCTGGGAGCAAGAATGGTAACGAGCAGTATGACTTTTTTTATCCTTAGTTATCAAAATCAAAAACGTAGTTGGCTTTTTAGGGGTGGGTTTTGTTTGTCAGTACTACTTTTACTCCTTGCGTCTTCAGGTTCATCTCTAATTAATCTATTAATTCTCATATTGGCATTTTTTGCTTTTCAAATTTGGCGCTGGCCATACCAGTTCATGGTACCAACCTTAATAATCATAGCTACTATCAGCCAAAGTTTATATTTTTGGTTGTCTAACAATGCTGATATCCTGTTCAGTGCAATTGGCAAAGATGCGACACTGACCGGTCGAACAGAGTTGTGGCCATTAGTAATTGATAAGATTTGGAAACATCCTTGGCTTGGGTATGGTTATGGTGGATTCTGGCAAGGATGGAATGGCGAATCTGCCGATATTTGGCTTGCAGCTGCATGGACGCCAAACCACCCCCACAATGGCTATCTGGCTCTTTGCCTAGATTTGGGTCTTTTAGGGTTAGCAGTATTCTTTTTAGGATTTTGGCGCAGTTATCTGCAAGGATTTACTTGGGTGCGTAGTAATAAAACAGCATTCGATATTTGGCCACTTATACACATGACATTTATAGTCTTATCTAGTCTCACTGAGTCTAACTTGATGGAATCAAATAGTTTGACTTGGATACTTTATGTGGCAGTATGTCTCTCAGTCAGAATGTAAAGATGAAGTAAAAACCAGATGATTAATCAATAGAACTGTAACCAGCTAGTAACTGCAACAGTGATAGCTATTATGATGTAGATATGCATATTTATTGTTCAACCCAGTTTCGCCAAAGATGACTATAGGTTACATAAATAAGGTATATTTTAGAGTTGAAAAGTGAGTGTTTTACTAAAGTAACGTTTCACATTTCCCTGCCTATCACCCACAAATTATGGGTTTTGACCATTTTACTGAGTGAGTGAATAATTACTTACGAAACTAATTAAAAATTGAAATTATTATGGCATCACCGAAGAAAGTACTAATTATCGTTGAAAATCTTCCAGTTCCCTTTGATAGACGGGTATGGATGGAAGCAACTACTTTGCAAAAAGCCGGGTATGAAGTTAGCGTAATTTCACCTACAGGTAATGGGTTTGATAAAGATTACGAAATTATTGAGCAGATTCATATTTACCGTCATCCTCTACCACCGGAAGAAAGTTCTGTCATTGGCTATCTCCGAGAGTACAGTTGGGCGATTAACTGGCAATTCCGTCTAGCTCAAAGGGTATGGCGAGAGCGTGGTTTTGATGTCATACATATTTGTAATCCGCCCGATTTACTTTTCTTGGTAGCAGCATGGTTTAAATTATTTCATGGTACATCTATCATCTTCGATCATCATGACCTCAGTCCGGAAATGTATGAAGCTAAGTATCGGCGGCGCGATATTTTTTATCATGGATTACGTTGGGCTGAACGCTTGACCTATGCCACAGCAGATATGGTAATTTCAACGAACGAGTCACACCGAGAGGTGGCTCTTAAGCGTGGGCATAAGAAACCAGAGAAAGTATTTGTAGTTCGTAGTGCGCCGGATCTTTCGCGCTTTCGCCGAATGCCTCCAAACCCCAATTACCGTAGAGGTAGAAACTACTTGATAGGTTACATGGGTGTCATGGGAGAACCAGAGGGTATTGATTATCTCCTAAGAATGGTATATTACATCGTCCACAAAAAAAATCGCTCTGATATTCACTTTATGCTAATTGGTAGTGGACCTATGGCAGAAAAGCTCAAGGACTTATCTAAAGAGTTAGAAGTGAATGAGTTTGTAGAATTTACAGGGTTTAAGCAAGGTGAAGAACTTTTAGAGCGGCTTTCCAGCTGCGACGTGTGTGTAGAACCTTCTCCAACATCTGCTTATAACGAAAATTGCACCATGAATAAAATACTTGAATACATGGCAATGGGAAAAGCAATTGTCCAGTTTGATTTGCGAGAGGGAAGACGTTCTGCACAAGAAGCATCTCTTTATGCAAAGCCTAACGATGAGGTAGAATTTGCCGAGAAAATTTTGGAACTTCTAGATTCTCCTGAACACAGAGACAAGATCGGAGCCGAGGGGCGACGCAGAATGGAGGAGATTCTTGAATGGCAATATCAAGCTCCAAAACTGTTAGATGCTTACGATAAAGTTTGGCAAAGTAGGTAGCTACTTTGCCAAACTTTCAGAATTACTATATTAAGTAAGTGGGTTGAGTAATAAGTAGATGTTTATGGTCAAAAATTACAAATTGACTAAAGGTCAAGTTTTGTACTTGAACTTGAAATTTTGGCTTTGCCTAAGATAGTTGATCGGACAAGGAATATAGCCGTATAATATCCGAGGAAAAAATCAAGCCTTTGATAATCCAGAAATAAATTTGAATTATTAATGGTTGATAGCTAATGAAAAAAACTTTTAATTGAACGTCCTGTTACTAAAGGGTTGATTATGGGATGGCAGTTATAGTTAGGACGTACTTAACTCACCTCAAATCCCAAAATTAACAAAGTTGCAATAAAGGTATACTAGCCACCGTTACACATTTGTAAGAAATAGGAACTAAATTTTAACTTAAATACTCTATACTGCAATACAGTTCCGTTAAGCACTTCTTGCTTGCTTGTTTTCTTTGCATCTTTGGCGGTTCGTTAAAAAAATGATCATGATTTTGATAAACAGTTAAGCTTTAACTGAACCCTATTGGTTTATACTATATTTTATATTGTAAAATTATACATAATCAGTATTGTCAATTGCACTGGTTTGTGGCTGTTATAAGTCAATTTTTAGTTTCTTGCTTAAGACCTGTACTTTGGAAGATTTATGTCAGAAAAATCTATGGAATCTAGAGAATCTATTGATTTAGACCTTAATCGTTACTTATTGATATTGAAACGGTGGTGGGTGCCTGCTTTCAGTATATTTGTGGCGACAGTTATTCTGAGTGCTATATCTACAAAATTTCTGAAGCCAGACTATGAAGCAGAAGGAAAACTGTTATTCAGAGTTCCCAGTTTTAAAGTAGCAGGCAATAATCTTTCCCCTAGTACCTCTGAAGGAGGAGACTCAGGAGATTTGAAACCATTGGTAGCAACTCAAAATCCCATAAGCAGTCAGATAGAAGTTATTTCTTCCCCAGCTTTGTTGCAACGGACAATAGACAAACTACAACTCAAAGACAATGAAGGTGAACCTCTGGAGGTGAAAGCACTACAAAAAGCCCTGAACCTAAAAATTATTGGTGGGACAGATGTATTGCGTATTAGTTATAGCAGTCACGATCCTGAAGAAGCAGCGGCAGTAGTCAACACAGTTATGAGGTTTTATTTAGACAATGATATTCTGACAAATCGCTCTGAGGCAGGAGCAACTCGTCAGTTTATGGCCAAGCAACTTCCTACGACTCAAGCTGCTGTTAATAATGCAGAAGTAGCGCTACGTATATTTAAACAAAAGCATCAGATTGCAGATTTATCAGAGGAGACAAGGTCAGCTGTTGCGACTATTGGAAATCTAGACAATGAGATGAATACTGTCAAGGCTCAACTGGATGAGGTAAATGCCCAAACCAATGAACTGCGTCAGAAAGTAGAGCTAAATTCTCAGGAAGCGATCGCTGTGAGTGCCCTCAGTCAGTCACCAGCAGTACAGGGAATTCTTACACAACTCCAAGAGACCGATCGGCAGTTAGCGGTTGAGCGCAGCCGTTTTCTAGATGACAACCCTATAATTATTAACTTAGAAGCAAAAAAAACTAATTTAAAATCTCTCTTGCAACAGCAAGTTGGTCAGACTGTTGGCAATCAAACACAAGTTCCCCAGAGCCTATTGCAGATTGGAGAACTCAGACAAAGCCTGATACAAAACTTTCTGCAATCAGAAATACAACGTTTTGGGTTAACTCAAAGACTCTCCTCTCTATATAATTCTCGCGTCAGCTACGAACAGCGGGTGAAACTCATACCCCAACTGGCACAAAACCAGCGGGAATTAGAACGGAAAGTTGAAGTTGCAGAATCGACCTATCAAACTCTCTTGAAAAAGGTTCAAGAATTACAGTTAGTTGAAAATACAAATGCCCCTAGTTCCCGAATTATTGCTCAGGCTTTAGTACCTAAAGATCCTACATTAGGCAAAAAAATAATTGTTTTGGTGCTAGGAGTCA
Organism: Nostoc sp. JL23; assembly: GCF_017115065.1. Classification (NCBI taxonomy): domain Bacteria; kingdom Bacillati; phylum Cyanobacteriota; class Cyanophyceae; order Nostocales; family Nostocaceae; genus Nostoc; species Nostoc sp. JL23. The sequence goes on along the minus strand of NZ_JABXKN010000128.1, from coordinate 138,703 downwards.
TGTTCGGTTTATTTTTTGCCACCACAACTGTACTCTTTCTCGCTATGAGAGATAGATCTCTAAAAACACTTAAAGAAATTAGAGATGTATTTCGATATACTTTGCTAGGAATTGTTCCTTTATCTGTTAAAAAGCTTCGTTCCCGTTATTCAAATGCAGAATCAATATCTCAAACAATTGCCGTTAGGGATACTCCCCACTCTTTAACGAGTGAAATGTACCGGATGATTCAAGCAAATCTGAAATTCTTAAGTTCAGATAATGTGCTCAAAACCATTGTAATAACTAGTGCAGTTCCTAAAGAAGGCAAGTCTACAGTTTCAGCTAATTTGGCAGCAGCGATCGCTCAACTAGGACGTCAAGTTTTACTAATCGATGCAGATATGCGAGTTCCTTCTCAGCATCATCTCTGGGAACTAACCAATGAAGTTGGTTTAAGTGAGGTTCTTGTAGGTCAGGCTGAATTTGACATTGCCGTATCTAAGGTAATGGACAACCTTGATGTTTTAACTGCTGGGGTTAGACCTCCCAACCCACTTGCTTTGCTTGACTCAAAACGGATGGCATCACTCATTGAGAGTTTCTCATCTCATTACAACTATGACTTTGTAATTATTGATGCCCCTCCACTGCTTTTGGCAGCCGATGCTTTGACTTTAAGCCAAATGACTGATGGTATTTTGTTAGTAGCGCGACCTGGAGTAATTGATTCCAACAGTGCTAATGCTGCTCAAGAGATATTAGAGAGATCCAATTACAACGTTCTAGGTTTAGTAGTTAATGGAGTCATTGATAAAAATGAATCTAGTAGTTATCGATATCATTCTCACGAGTATTTTAAACCAAGAGAGTTGACAAAAGAGCTTAAGGGATTGGCGAAGAAATAAAGCTTCCAAAAAATAAATCATTTTAGGAGTTACATCAAGTCCGGATAAATATTTATTAATAAAGACTGACGCTAAGACGCAAGAAGTTTTAAATAATAATCAATTAACCGGACTTAGAATTATATAGTGATCCTAGATAAGATAAGGTATATGCTTTACCAGTATAGGAAAAGCTATATTAGGAGCTATAGATAATTTTCAGGATTGGTAGTCCGATTTCTTCAGGTGTTGCCACTCCAATTTAATTGGGTTTATTAGGATTTTTCCTTGCCTCGAAAGTAACTCCATGCACAAAATCTAATTCATCTAAATACTTCAGGTCTATTTCTCCAGTAGCCACACATAATTCCCGCATCTGTATTCTGCTTGTTTCTGCGGTCGAGCTATAGGATCTTGTTTTACGTTGTGGCTCTTCCTCGCCCGTTTCCAATTGGGTTGTAGACAAACAAATATGTATGTATAAATAAGAACTTTACCATACAACCCAATGGCGTACTTTTAACTACTACCGCATTTCGTATGCTCCTCTATCGGGAGACACACGAAGTTTGCCTTGAATATCTTCTGGCACATCCTTCCACTTTAAACCACTATTAATTGCCGGACTTGTTGATTTCAATCTAAAGTCACGAGCTGAGGCATTAACAAACTGTGGATCTGCAATCATATCGTTAGATCCTGTAATCTTGATCGTCGAATTATTGGGATAAACATTGTAGTTATAATTGACGTTGACATTTTTCATATTGCTATTCGCAGCATTACCAGGGGAAGGATACATGATGTTGTTGAAAATTTTGACATTAGATGAATAACCCGCATAAATTTCGCCCTTTCCCTTTTTTTTAACATCTGGACTTTGCTGATTAAAATATGCCGTGTTGTTGATAATATCGACATTCTGACTATCATGGGAATGAATACCTGAACCGCCATTCTTGTAGGTGAGATTGTTAGCAATTAAAACCCGTCCTCTATATCCTTTTGAAACATCAACAATAATGCCATTACCATCTGTGATCTTTCCGGCTTCAATCCAAGGAACGTACATTCGATTGTTGTAGCTCCTGTTATTGGTCACAAATATCTTGTATCCCTGGTTGTTGTCAGAGCTCCAATTATTAAGCATGGAAATGCCACTGCAACCATAAAGTGTGTACCAAGAGTTATTGAAAACAGTGTTATTATCCACTTTCACATAATCAGTTTGGATTGCTGAGATACCTGCTCCTCCACAATCATGCACTTTGTTGTTGAGAATATTTATGTGATGAGAACGACCTTTGTTTCCTCCTGCAATGCTTATGCAACTTCCGTTAGTAAGCGGATTTGATCTATTATATTTCTGACTTAACGCATAAGAAAGGGTGATATTAGCATTGTTCCCTATGACCTCCAGCCCGTTAATCTCGATATATGAAGCTCCATTTGAAATCGAGATACCACTCCATGTATTATGCTGAATTTTTGGAAAATGCCCAGGATATGCTTTATATTTAATCCATGCATTTGCAGTTCCAGAACGTTTAATACCTAGTACAGCCCCATCTTTGGGCGCATTCTTGTATTGCCCGTTCATAATAAGTACCGTGTCGCCAGGATTAGTAAGGTTTGCTGCCCTTTGAAGTGTCCTAAAAGCGGATGAGGTAGAGAGTCCGCTATTTCTGTCGTTTCCGTTACCACTAACATAGTATGTTGTCGCAGTTGAAATACGACTGATCAGCTTGCGGTTAGGTAGTGGTATTTCCTGAACAGTGGATGGCTGAGGAACATCTTTAAATAAAGACTCTGTTATTCTCTGTCCTTGAACCAGACCTGTTAATGCCCAGGGAAGTACAAGAGATGCGCTCAAACTGAGAAAACCGAAACCATGAATCATCATAGGGAAAAATAGGGTATGTTGCAAAAACTCAGTCGTTAACGGTCAGTAACTCTAGCCTTAGTTAATAACCCAGTATTGGATATGGTCGTATCACTGCCACTGGTAAGTTTATACACGGTTTTATAGGTTTAAACCTGCGCATTTTCGCCTAAATATGGCTGAACCACCTTTTGAGCTTGTGTTCCAAAAAATCGCAAACATCTGATAGAATCACTGAATAAAAAATATCAGTATCCAGAGTTACCCTATTCATGAACACCAAGCAACCGTACAAATGGCGTCATTTCCAATTCGACATCATTCTACTGTGTATACGCGGTATCTGTGGTTAAAATAGTATATCTGTCATCAATTAGTTAATTTACTTAAATAATTCTTATGATAATAAGAATCACTAGATGACTAAAAATCAGTTATAGAGTAGTATTTGCGGAATCTGGTTTCTAAATTATTCTCATTATCATAAGAAATCCGAGTACCTACAATAAAGATTTCAAAAGCCTATCAATGCAGATTATGAAGTTAGAGTAAGAGTTTTAAAGTTTCCAGTATTTCTCTATGAGTAATATTACTTAAAATTACTATAATGACGGATATATATAAGTAGTCAGATAGCTTAGAATATTGGCAAATTAGAAGAGAGCGGCTGTCAGAGTATTTATAGCAGACTTGTCCTAACACTATGAAGCTGCTATAAAACACAATTTGCAAAAAGCGATGCCTTTTGGAGCGTTTGCTATGTGTAACTTGCTTTTGATTAAAGGATAGTGCAATTTTAGGGACGAAGAGGGTTGGCCAACGCCCCCAATTTGCATCTATCTCTTAAACTACAGTCCGAATAAGTTCAAAAGATTAAAGATAACACCTAGAGGCCCAGTTATAGTGTTGACGGTATCGCCAGTCTTAGCTGAACCAGATCGGTTGACTACTACAACGTCATTATTGCGGAGTATGGGATTAGTTTGCTCATTAATCCCAGCGGAGAAATCCACTTTTACTATACGTTTAGTGACAGAACCATTAGGGTTGAGGCGAATCAAATCAACAGCCTTACTACTAGCTCTGGCATCATTAAATCCGCCAGCAGCGAGTATAGCTTGATTTAAAGAGCTATTTGGCTGAACGTCTGTTAGACCTGGTTTTTTAACTTCGCCTACCACACCAACCTGAATCCGTGTAGGAGATAAAGTAGTGGTAGCTAATTGAGTCGCTTCTGCGGGATTAATTTCAGTTGCCGTCGGAATAACAATCGTATCTCCGTCTTGCACAATGATGTCTTGATTGGCATCACCGCTCTGTAAAAGTTGCCAAAGATTAATATCTATAGATTGTTCTGAGCCAGTTCTTGTAGGTCGGCGTAGCTTGAGATTACGCACATCAGCTTGTGCTGTAATTCCGCCAGCTAATTGAATTACCCGTGTCACATTTGGTAAACCAGTGGGACTGGCAGTGCCACTGTTAGGGGTTGCGCCCACTTGGCTATCTGTATTACCTGGGGTGACAAGATACGAACCAGGACGGTTAACTTCACCAATAATTGTTACTGTGCGGGGTGTGGTTTGACTGGCGGCAAAGTTGGATGCAAATATATTGCGAGATTCTGCGACGTTGAAGTTGGTTGCTGTTGGCACAACTATAGTGTCTCCATCCCGCAAGGTAATATCCTGCGATAACTTGCCTGTTTGAATGAGTTCTTTCAAATTGAGGGTGACAGCTTGCTCTGAAGAACGTCCTATTCTACGCCGTAATTGAACTTGAGTCACATCCGCAGCTAAAGTCACTCCCTGTGCTGTTGTTAATGCGGCTAATACAGTGGGGTATTGTACGCCTGGATTGTTCCCGGCGCCTCCGCTCAAGCTTAGAGTATAAGCTCCAGGACGTGTCACCTCTCCAGCAACGAAAATATTGATGGGACGAGGCGATAATAGATTGACTGAGATCAAGGGACGTTTGAGGAAGCGAGCATATCTTCTAGCTATTTCGTCAGAAGCTTGTTCAGTTGTTAGCCCTAGTACTGACACACTGCCAATTAAAGGTAAGTTGATTGCTCCACCTGGGGGAATTTGGTATTCACCTGTATATTCAGGGACTTCAAATACATTTACACGGATGAGATCGCCGCCTCCTAATGAATAATTAGTATCTAATTGTGTTTGTGTAGTTGGTGGTAATGTTTGTCCCTGAGCTAGACTGGCAGATGACACAGCAACATTGACAGCAGTTAACAAAGCCATACCTACAGCTGGCTGAATTAGGAATTTAAACAAACTTTTGTTAAGCATATTTACCTGAGACTCTGAAACTACGATCAATAAAGTACTGTCTTAACATTTTTATTTTGACTATACCTAAGTATTCAAGTTACCCGACACTCTTATTTTCCTAGAAAAGTGTGATTTTCCGGAGGAAATTTGTTTATTGAACTTAAATTTTTAGTGAAGTTAGCTTAAAGTTAATGTTGCTTGAATAGAGTAATATCAAAAAATATAGGATTTACGCAAATAAACCCAGTTTCTACAAGAAACTCTCTGTTAGCCAACAATCAAGTAGTCATGAATAAATTTTTCTTGTCAGAGTTAATTTGATGACATTTAAAATTTTCAATGAGTAGTAAGGGACTACTAAAATTAGGAACAAGTTCATTAAATAAATACAAATAACCTTCCAAAGATGTCGGAATTTTATTTTTTGTAGGTTGCGTTGGACAAAGAGAACTCAAAAAAGCAGAATTTTGGGTTTTGTTCTTTAAGCCAGTCGACAATTTACTATTTGGCAACAAGACTAATTCAAGGAGTTGTTTTTTCTTTGGATTTGTTGAATAAAAAATTCTTCTAGAGAGTGACGCGATAAGTTCATGGCGATAATTTTACCTTCCATAAGACGAAGACTGGCAAGAAAATCATAATAATCATCTTGTAGTGTACCGTGCCAGGAACCATCAGGCTCAAAGATGAGAGTGGGTATCCATTTTTTGAGAATTTCCCAGTCACCACCTTGACCTTTGACGTGATATGTGTTTTTTCCGCCTAAGAGTTCATTGAGGGAACCAGAGCAAATTAGTTCACCTTGAGCGAGGATGGCAATGCGATCGCAAATCTGTTCTACTTCACTCAGAATGTGGCTGTTAAAAAAAATCGTCTTACCAGCAGCTTTGAGCGCCAGGATAATTTCTCGCATTTGGTAGCGTCCCACCGGATCGAGACCAGACATTGGTTCATCCAGAAAAACTAAATCTGGCTCGTTAATTAGCGCCTGTGCCATACCAACACGCTGTAGCATTCCTTTGGAATAGCGACGCAGCAGCTTTTTACGGGCATCGGCTTGGGATAAACCCACTAATTCCAGTAATTGGGGAATACGCTGGCGTTGGACACTTTGGGGAATTTGGAATAGCCCAGCGGCTAACTGCAAAAATTCCCAGCCAGTGAGATAGTCATACAGATAGGGATTTTCTGGTAGATAGCCGATATGTTGCTTAACATTGCGATCGCCTATGGGTTTACCCAACAATAATCCTCTTCCAGAGGTGGGACGAATAATTCCCAGCAATAATTTTAAAAGGGTGGTTTTACCAGCACCGTTAGGCCCCAGCAACCCAAAGGTCTCGCCTTGGTAAACCGTTAAAGAACAGTTTTTGAGAGATACGACTTTTTGATTTAGCCAAAAACCAGTGCGATAGACTTTTCGCAACTCAGAAGTTAGAACTACTGGCGGAGTGTCTATCGTATTAAGGTGAGAATTAGGGTCATCTGCAACAGACTTCATCTCGGTTAAATCACTATTTATCAGCTTGGTATTAATTAAAAATTACCCGGTAGGCTGATAATAACCATCACCAAGCTGTGTGTCAATTATCCGAAATTGGGGACTGGGGAAGAAGCAAGGGAGCAGTGAGCAGGGGAGGCAGGGGAGCAGAGGAGAAGAGAAGTTGATAGTAAGTTTTCTCCCCTCTGCCTCTTTTCAATGCCCAATGCCCAATGCCCAATGCCCAATGCCCAATGCCCAATGCCCAATTTGACTCCTTTCATAGAACTCCCTTAGAACTGGGAATTAAGCCAGCACGTCGAGGGTCAATTTCCACCGCTAGCCGTGTTGCTCTTGCAAAAGCTTTAAATGTCGCTTCAATGATGTGATGAGAATTAATGCCATCCAGTTGTCGAATGTGCAGTGTCATTTGACTATGGTTCACCAGTGCCACAAAAAATTCTCGCACCAGTTGGGTGTCATAGGTTCCTACCCGCTGAGTAGGAATTTGCAAGCCGTAGCTGAGGTGAGGCCGTCCAGAAAAGTCTAGCGCTACCTGAACTAAGGATTCGTCCAGTGGTGCAAGAAAATTACCAAAGCGGACAATACCTTTTCTGTCGCCTAATGCTTGGTTAAAAGCTTGCCCTAAAGTAATGCCTACATCTTCGTTGGTGTGATGATCGTCAATTTCCCAGTCTCCCTTGGCTTGGACATCTATATCAATCAGTCCGTGGGAGGCAATTTGATGCAACATGTGATCCAAAAACGGAATACCTGTTGCTGCTGTGCAAGTTCCTCTACCATCCAGGTTGATGGTAACTTGCACATTAGTTTCACCAGTGGTGCGGTGAACAGTGGCAATCCGAGGGGTTTCAGTTAAGCGATCGTAGTTTGAATTAACTTGGCGATTGGTTGTTTGCATGGGGAGTGGAAAGAGTTAAAAGTTAGGAGTTATGAGTTATGAGTTAAAAATTTATAACTCTTAACTCCTCACTCCTAACTCCTAACTTTATCGCGTCACATTCCCATAATTTCATATCCTGCATCTACATAGAGAATTTGTCCGGTAATACCGCTGGACAAATTACTACACAAGAAAGCCGCAGCGTTGCCTACTTCTAGCTGAGTGACGGTGCGTCGTAGGGGAGCTACTTCTTCTACATGATGAATCATATCCAAAATCCCACCCACTGCTGAAGATGCCAAAGTACGGATGGGACCTGCGGAGATGGCATTGACGCGGATATTTTGTGGCCCTAGTTCGGCAGCTAGGTAACGCACACTCATTTCTAACCCCGCCTTAGCAACTCCCATGACGTTGTAGTTGGGGATTGCCCTAACACCACCTAAATATGTCAGGGTGACGATGCTACCTCCCTCCGTCATCAAAGGTTTCGCTGCACCACTTAACTGCACTAGCGAGTAGGTACTGATTTCTAAAGCGGTGTTGAAGCCAGAACGAGAAGTTTGGCTAAAATCTCCACTCAAATCGTCTTTACTGGCAAAGGCTAGACAATGGATGAGGATATCTAGCTTTCCCCACTGTTCGCGGATTGTCTCAAAAGTAGATTTAATTTGGTATTCATCTTGGACATTACAGGGAAGAAATAAGCTCGGTTTGAGGGGTTCTACCAATTCCGCAACTTTTTTCTCCATTTTGCCGCGTTCATCCGGCAGGTAGGTAATACCCAGGTTTGCTCCGGCTTTGTGCAGCTGTTGAGCGATGCCCCAGGCGATCGAGCGGTTATTGGCAATACCTGTAACAAGGGCATTTTTTCCAGTCAGATTTAGCATAGAAATTGTTAATGCGATCGATCATTAGGAGCATACTAGAATCTGAGGCACGTTTTGTCTTTGTTTTATACAGGATTGACAAAAATGAATATTGATAAGGGTGTTTGCTGTGACAAAAATCTTGATTTTTTATAAAGATATTCTCAAGATATCTTTATTTGTTCTTCAAAAAACCTTTTGAATACAGCTATTGGAACTACTTATCAACAAGTTGTAGCTGAAAGGATCAACAATTATGTATCATTATAAACAAAGAGTTATGAAGAGATTAGTTTGAGTATAGGAAAGTACAGAAAGGTTGACGGTGCTTTATTCATTTTTCGGGTGTATTCTTAGGTAATCAGTTTTTGTTTTTCCGGCATTGGGTAGGGGAAGGGAGATGATCGTGACACAAGATAAAGCCCTAGCAAATGTTTTTCGTCAGATGGCGACCGGGGCGTTTCCGCCAGTTGTGGAAACGTTTGAACGCAATAAAACGATCTTTTTTCCTGGCGATCCTGCCGAACGAGTTTATTTTCTTTTGAAAGGTGCTGTTAAACTTTCCAGGGTGTACGAGGCAGGAGAGGAAATAACGGTAGCGTTGCTGCGGGAAAATAGTGTTTTTGGTGTATTGTCATTGCTGACAGGAAATAAGTCGGATCGGTTTTACCATGCGGTTGCGTTTACTCCTGTGGAATTACTGTCGGCACCAATTGAACAAGTGGAGCTAGCACTCAAGGAAAATCCAGAATTATCAATGTTAATGCTGCGAGGTCTGTCTTCGCGAATTTTACAAACAGAGATGATGATTGAAACTCTCGCCCACCGAGATATGGGTTCTAGGTTGGTAAGTTTTTTGTTAATTCTTTGTCGAGATTTTGGCGTTCCTTGTGCAGATGGGATCACTATTGATTTGAAATTATCTCATCAAGCGATCGCAGAGGCAATTGGTTCAACTCGTGTTACCGTTACTAGGCTATTGGGAGATTTGCGTGAGAAAAAGATGATTTCTATCCACAAAAAGAAGATTACTGTGCATAAACCTGTTACTTTAAGTAGACAGTTCACATAAAAACAATTGGAGAAAGGGGAATCGGCGCGTGTTGTATTTTGAAAAATGACACTAATAGCTAGAGGTAAATCTAAAATTGAATAATTTCAGCTATTGCCAATTTCCACTTCTTTTCAGAGAATGCTTAAAAGTAGTAGGCTGTATCTGGAAGGATTTCGGTAGCTAAAGATGACCACCGGATACATCCTCATCGCAGCAATTTTGATTCTGGGAGGCGTAATTGCCACCGTTGGCGATCGCATCGGCACACGAGTTGGCAAAGCCCGCCTCTCACTTTTTAAGCTTCGTCCAAAAAACACTGCCGTACTAGTAACAATTTTTACTGGTGGTTTAATTTCAGCATCAACTTTAGGGATTTTATTCGCTGCCGATGAAGGCTTACGAAAAGGAGTCTTTGAGTTAGAAGATATTCAAACAGACCTCAGACAGAAGCGGGAACAGCTAAAAACCGCAGAAACTCAGAAAAGTCAGGTAGAGGGTGAGCTAAACCAAGCAAGAATTGCCCAAGCAAAGGCACAACAAGACTTGCAGGCAATTAATCAATCCTTGCAGGCGGCAAATGCTAAACAGAGGCAAACACAAGCTCAGTTAAACCGCACAATTAGTCAACAAGCCCAAACCCAAACTCAACTCCAACGCACTCAAGGTCAGCTAGATCGAGTTGTAACTCAATATCAAAAAGCCATAGCTGAATTGCAAAGCGTTTACGACCAGAGAAAGGCACTACAGGCGGCAGTTGAACTACTGAAGACAGAACGTCAACGGCTTTATGCGGAAGCTAAAAAAGCCATTGACGAAGCCAAAACAGCAATTGAAAAACGCGATCGCGAACTTGCCAACCGTCAAGAAGCCATAGAACAGCGCGATCAAAAAATTGCCCAATTGGATCAACTAATTCAAAAACGTAATGTAGAAGTTGCAGCACGAGAGCAAGTGATTGCCAAACGGGAATCGCGCCTCAAAGAATTGGAAGCACAACAGGAGGAACTAGAACAAGAAGTTGCCAGGCTGGAAAAATATTATCAGTCCTACCGCGACCTGCGTTTGGGTAAGCTGGCCTTAGTTCGTGGTCAAGTTTTGTCCGCTGCTGTAATTCGTGTTACTCAACCTGCTGCGGCTCGTCAGGCAGTGATACAACTTTTACAAGAAGCCAATCGCAACGCCAACCTCGAATTAAGCGAGCCTGGTGCAAATCCGGCAAATGTAGAGCTACTGCGCGTAACCCAGGATAGAGTCGATCAATTAAGCAAGCAGATTGAGGATGGTAAAGAATACGTCGTGCGAATTTTCTCTGCTGGTAATTACGTCAGGGGAGAAAAGCAGATAGAATTTTTCGCGGATACAGCCCAGAATCAACTGGTTTTTTCGGGAGGCGCGGTGCTAGCCACAACTACTGCTGATTCCAAAACTATGACATCTTATCAGTTACAGCAGCGGTTAGAAATACTAATTTCTGCTTCCCAATTTCGTGCCCGTAATGCCGGAATTGTCGAAAATGTGCAAGTAGAGGGGACTTTTCTGCGCTTTGTCAGCCAACTAAGACAGTATAATCAACCCTTGGAGATCAAAGCGATCGCAGCAGAGGATACTTATACAGCCGGGCCATTGAGAGTAAAATTGGTGGCAATAGTTAACGGAAAAATTATTTTTAGTACTTAAAAAATTATTTGCACACTGTTATTAGTAAGATTTAAACATATTGAACAGCAGTCAAAATAGTTGCTGTAGCTGCATTTTTTATTTAGCAGACACTACGCGTAGCAAGATTCCTGTAAGGGCACATTTCTAATTTTTAATTTTTAATTTATTATGAATTTCCGTGAATTTTCACCAACGCAACCAGTCATCTTGGGGTTTGATCCAGGTCGAGATAAGTGTGGTTTAGCGGTGATGGGACTGGATCGGCAACTGTATTATCATCAGGTGGTGTTAGCAAAAGAGGCGATCGCTACTATTGAAACACTGCGTCAAAGGTTTCCGATCTCTTTGATGGTCATGGGCGACCAAACTACAGCCAAACAGTGGAGACAGAAATTATATCAAGAATTGACAGAACCGCTGAGTATTATCTTAGTGGATGAGCGCTACACAACCTTAGAAGCACGCGATCGCTATTGGCAAATGTTCCCGCCCAAAGGGCTAATCAAGCTATTGCCACAGGGTCTACGACAGCCACCAAGACCTATAGATGACATTGTTGCCATCCTCTTAATCGAAAGATACTTAAATCGCCTCACGGAATCAACACTAAGCAGTCAGGAGTGAGGAATTAGATCGTTAACTCCTAACTCCTAACTTTTTACTTTTTACTTTTTACTTTTAAAGTTCCGCCCGAATCGTAAAAGCATAGTCTCCTCCAGGCTCTAGCTGATAATCTTGTTGCTCCAAAAATCGACCGAGGGGTTCTTTGATTAAGGCGCGGCCTTGGGAAGGCTTGACGGCAAGTTCTCCCCGGCGAAAATGCCACTGGAAATGCCACTCAAACTCACCCGCATTCACTTCGCCTTCTAAGAAGCCGTGTTGCCAGGATTGGCGGGTAATTCTGACATGGGCAATGGTTTCTGGCAGACGTTTTGCACTCACAATGCTTTATGTCAAGTGTGGAATAACAGCCGATGATGTAGGCTATTTATTTTATTTACCAAACATATCTTAATTAGACAAACTGACAAAGTGGGTATTTGTAGTTGACTAGGTTGTGTTTATAAGCAAGATGACTTCAGCATCCTGAAATCGCGCATCACCTATAGCTTAAGCAAGCTAGGCGTAGCGTCTTATAGAGAAGCGTTAGCGAGTCTTACTTCGAGAGTCATAGTTCGTCATAGAGATTGGCAAATAAATCAAACGATAAATGCTAATTTTTCGTTGCTTTAAGCGATCGCATTTCAACTACTGGTACATTTCAGGAATCGTTCTCTAGCTTAAATACCCAAATTAGCTGTGTCTAACATTCTTATCATAATTGTGTCGCTGAAAGTCTTTGTTGCGAAGCCCACAGTATATTTATGCCGCAAGATAGCTGTTTTTTGAATCTATATGTACTTCAAATGTTGGGCAAAAGTACCTGAAGTATACAATAAATTAAAAACTACAGATAAAAAGGTTTCGTGAATTACGTATAGACGCTTGTACGATCGGGCTGTGCTACAAGAACAACTATGTCGAACAGCAACGCCTAGAAAACAGAGGGAATGTCTGGTGGAGTCTTCATAAGAAACTAAACGAGCAGCTTTTTATAAGTTAGTAGCACTAAGTGCATTTTCATAAATAACTTTATATATTTTGGTATTTTATTTTAGTTTTGCTGCCTAAATAATTTGTCAATAATGATTTAGATATAACTATTAGTTGTTACTATTTTTGTGATGTTCAATTCCCTAACTCAAGTAAGATGTGCGCTCACTCTTCAAATCGATATTATATTTATTAAAGGTAATTTTCAGTTTACGTAATGAGGTAAGTAATGGCAATTCAATTGAAAGTTCCAGATATTAAAGGTGATGAGTGCGCCAAGAAAATAACTAAATCTATTCTGACTATGGAATCTGATGCCAAAGTAGATGTAAATGTTGATACTAAAACAGTAACTGTAGATGCTGCAGCTTCTGAAGAGTCAATTAAACAGATGGTTCAATCTGCTGGTTATACTATAGAGGGCTATTAATTAAATTTCTAAATTTTCTAAAAAATTTAGAGGAAATAATTCAGCCAGCACAATTAATTAATGATATTTACGTCCGTTTTCCGGGCGTAAATATTAATAAGTTAGTCTACTCGATTGTAACTATTCCTCCTCTGACAGCATGGCAAAAGTATATAAATATTGGTAAGCATCAATAAAAATTAAATTCACTTCTCCTCAAGTCTAAGTACTAGGGAGGATTTATGATGAATAACTAACTGATAGATAATTGGGTCAGAAAGCTATAGTTAAAAGCATGGAAACCAAACAGCTAGGAAAAACTGGTATCTTTGTAAGTGCGATTGGTTTGGGTGGTATGCCCATGTCAATTTCTAATCGCCCTCCTGAATCACAATCAATCCAAGTTATTCATCGTGCCTTGGATTTGGGTATTACATTTATTGACACTGCCGATTCTTACTGCAAAGATGAGTCAGATAAGCACCACAATGAACAGCTAATTCACAAGGCACTTAGTAGTTACAAAGGCGATGTTAGCCAAGTGATTGTAGCAACTAAGGGCGGGTTGATGCGTCCCGATGGTAACTGGACAAGCAACGGCAACCCAGAACATTTGCGCCAAACAATTCGAATCAGTTTTGAGGCATTGGGTGGTGCGAAACCCATCGATGTATGGCAATATCATTCTCCCGATACTAATTACACTATTGAAGAATCCCTTGCACCAGTTAAAGAAGCAGTAGAGGCTGGTTTGATTCGGTTTGTGGGAGTTTCTAACTTTTCCGTTGAACAAATTAAGCGGGCGCGGGATGTGGTGGATATTGTCTCGGTGCAGAATCAATACAGCCCTTGGCAACGACAGCCAGAAAATGACGGTGTATTAAAGTATTGCGAACAGCAAGGATTGACTTTTTTACCTTGGAGTCCATTTGGTGGTAGGCGTCGCCATCAGGACTTGCAAGATATTTCTGCGATCGCTAAATTAGCTAAGGAAAAAGACGTGTCGGTGTATAATATTGTCTTAGCGTGGTTGCGTTCTAAGTCAGCTGCTATTTTGCCTATTCCTGGTGCTAGCAAGGTTTCTAGTATTGAAGACTCAACACAAGCCATCAATGTGAAACTATCTGATGAAGAAGTGCAAAAAATTGATCGGGCAACTTAATCATTCTAATAGCTTAGGTAGATTTAGTGGAAGTTGCCTAAGATTTACGCTCTACATTTAATTAGTTTAAGACAGCGTAATCAACAATTTAAAACTCCAAGCCAACAGACTTTTAAAAAACTTCATCAACCCGGTTTATTAAAAAAACCGGGTTTTTATAAAGTATGCTGTCTGTGAAATTAAATTGCATATAGTATTGCTATCCAACTAATTAATTTAAAATTCAATTCATGCAGTTTAAAATCTGGCGATTGCAATATTGAAAGTAGAGATAACAAATTTATATTTAATGCTTCTATGTTGAAAATTGCATACATCATTTTAGCACATAAGTATCCTGAGCAATTAGCGCGTCTTATTCATCAACTTAATACAAAAGATGTTTCGTTTTTTATCCATATAGATAATTTTGTGAAACAAAACCCTAAGTTTATTAATCGTTTTAATTATACTTTGATGGCAGATGAGCTTTTTTACCAAATACTTGTTTTAAATTCACCTTTTAAGGACAAAATAATTAACGATCACTTAAGATATCTAGACTGGGAAAATATTAACTCAATCCATCCCAGGATTTTAGAGACAAAAGATTTTGAAAAAATTAGGGAATCAGAAAAGTTATTCGCTAGAAAGTTTGATCTAACTATAGACCAGGTAATATTAGATATGATTGATGAAATGGTAAAGTTGGATGTCTGACCAATAGTCGCAACATGTTAGCCTAACGCACCACACAACTCAACAAGATAGATAGAAAAGCACCCCTCAAAAGCAATCATTATCTATTACCCTGATGCTACTCCTCAAGGTGAAAAATGTAAAAGTTAAAATTTATAGATTGTCTGCAATAAGCTTATAAACAAAAACATGATTTTAGAAACACACCGTTTGCTAATGCGTGACTTTGTAGAAGCAGACTGGCAGGCAGTTTTTGCCTATCAATGCGATTCTTTGTATTTGCGTTACAACTACTGGACAGAACGCACACAGAAAGATGTTTGCGAATTTATCCAGATGTTTATCGATCAGCAAAAAGAGCAACCTCGGACTAAGTTTCAGTTAGCTGTTGTCCTCAAAGAACAAAATCGGCTGATTGGCAATTGTGGCATCCGTGTAAATGACCCGGAAATGCGAGAAGCAAATATCGGCTATGAACTAAATACTCAATATTGGGGACAAGGTTATGCAACAGAAGCAGCACAGGAAATTTTAAAGTTCGGCTTTGAAGAACTGGAAATGCATCGGATCTGGTCTTGGTGCGTTACAGAGAATGTTGCTTCTGTAAAGGTATTAGAAAAAATTGGTATGCGTCGTGAGGGTCATCTGCGGGAAAAAGAGTTAATCAAAGGCAGATGGTACGACAACTTTCTTTACGCTATCCTTGACCACGAATGGAAAGCAAAGTAATACTGCTTCTATGAGCTACCTCAGAGACAATATCATAAATTCCTGAGAAATTGAGGGTAAGACAAGTTCAGAGGGTCACAGACATGACCAACACTATCCTCAATTTCCAAACAGCTACCGGACACGAAGTCTTAGCAGCAGCGGGTAAAAAATATCTCCGTCCTGGTGGACGAATAGCCACCGAAAAACTATTTCAGTGGGCAAACTTTCAGCCTGAAGAGACAGTTTTAGAGCTAGGTTCTAGCTTTGGATATAGTGCGATCGCTTTAGCAAAAAACTACCATGTCAAAGTAGTAGGTATTGAAAAAAATCCTGATAGTGTAGCTCGTGCGCGTACTAATATCTGTGCTGCTGGGTTAGAAAATCAAGTCGAAATAATTGAAGGTAATATTTTCAACCTAGAGGCAATTTCAGGAAAGTTTGATTATGTATTGGCAGAAGCCATTCTCACAATGCAATGCCCATTGGGAAAAGCCAAGATTTTAGCTGAAATTCATAATCGACTCAAACCGGGAGGTAAATTTCTCTCCCATGAACTGTTAGCCAGTGATAAAGAAGAACAAATTCGGGTTGACTTAGCACGAGTAATTCGAGTTAATTCTACGCCACTATCAGAATCCAACTGGATTACGGCTTTTGCAACAGTAGGATTGCAAGTAGAGAAATGCCAAACTGACTCAATGAATTTATTGAATTTAGGGCGGATATTTCAAGATGAAGGTTTTCTCAACACAACTCGAATTTTGTGGAATATCTTAACGCAGAGAGATATCCGCAAGCGGGTTTTAGAAATTCACCAAGTTTTTCATAAATACCAACACGAATTAGGCTACATCATTTTGTGTGCTGTTGCCCAGTAACATAATTTATTCACCAAAACCATCGCCTGATAAATACTGATCATCCTTGAATGATTATCAGCCTTCCTTACGATTCATCATCTCAAAATACTATGACCAATTCAATCGCAACTACTCCATCTTTCATTACTCAACTACGAGAACAAATTGAATATCCCAGTGCGGGAGTTTTCAGCAAAGTACTGTTGAAAGATAACGCTTGTCAATACACTTTATTTTGCCTAGCAGCTAACACTGATATTTCTGAGCATACCTCTATTCGGAATGCCACCATCAATGTAATTGAAGGCAGAGGTCTACTCACTTTATCTGGAGAAGATATTGTACTTGAACCTGGTGTTTTCGTGTTGATGCTTGCTAACGCACCTCATGCCTTAAAAGCTGAAGAAAACCTGACATTTCTGCTCACCCTTTCTGAAAAAGTCACAGATAAAAATTAGTTAATTTTGGAGTCTAAAAAATGAAATCGCTACTTTTAACTTTTGCTCAAAATTTAAACTTTTCTGAAACTCAGTTGGAAGAAATACTATCACAACCTTTAACTGAAGTTCTCAATTCACCTGGGTTGCAACAAGAATTAAACAGTTTAGATACCAATTTGCTTAAGAAAACCTTGCCCACAGCAGGAGGAGTTTTAGCTAAGGAATTACCACCTTTTTATAACTGGCTAAAAAATGAGTTGGGAGTAAAGCGGGTT
Organism: Nostoc sp. JL23; assembly: GCF_017115065.1. Classification (NCBI taxonomy): domain Bacteria; kingdom Bacillati; phylum Cyanobacteriota; class Cyanophyceae; order Nostocales; family Nostocaceae; genus Nostoc; species Nostoc sp. JL23. The sequence goes on along the minus strand of NZ_JABXKN010000128.1, from coordinate 121,576 downwards.
CCTGATAGTCCCGATCATACAACAACGTGGGTGATTGGTTTCGTCCATAATCAAGAAAGTTTAACTCATTTAGTTGAGTTACACCGTCCAGTACCTCGTCTGGCTTTAGAAGCTTCTATTCCCCGCTTGATAGGAATGTTTGAAGGTGTCGAAGACGCGCAAGTTCGGCAGGAATGGCAAAAAGCGATCGCGGCTCTATGTCTAGTTTTAGTTGTTGCTGCACGCGAACAAGATAGAGTAGCTGTAGCAGTCTGAATTGCTCTCCCTCGCGTGTTGGGGCGCACATCTGTGCGCCCCAACTAATCTATATCTCCAGATGCGATCGCATCTAATTTATCAACATCAAGGATCGTAATCGTCCCACCCCGACGATAAGCAATTACTGACTTGAGACTTTTAATTAATCGCACGCATTCTTCGTAAGTAATGCCGCTACTTCGAGCCATCCGATAATAAGATAATTTGACTTTTAAATACTCGCCTTGTGGACTAGATTCAGTTCCAGATTCAGCAGCAAAATATTGAATTAATCTCGCAAGGCGAACAATAGCTCTTTCAGAAACTAACCCGTGGACTGTTTCATGTAATTGCTGAATCCGACTGTTAAAAACCATCAGCATTCGTAAGGCGATTTCAGGATTTTCGCCAATAGCTTTTAATAAAGCATCTCGCTCTACAGTGAGGATTTCACAATCAGATTCAGCAGTGACAGTTGCCGGAGAAATTCCATTTCCCAACAAAGCAGGAGCCGCAAAAATTTCCCCAGCAGCTAAGGCACGGAGAATTGTTTCTTTCCCCGTTGTTGCTGTTTTGGTAACTTGAATTGATCCACTGACAACAGCGTAGAGTTTTGCTGGTAAGCGATCGCCTTCATGGAAAATAATCTCTCCTTTGCGATAGCTTTGCACCTGAGTGTAAGGTTGCAAACCGATCTTCTCTGCTGTTTCTAAACCCGCAAACACAATAATTTGCGAAAGTTGTTCCAGGGATGCCTGCATGATTAGCCTGATATTGCAAAGGCTGGACGATGATGAATCCAGGGGTTAGCCGCTTCTAATTGTGCTGCTAGGCTGATGATTGTAGCTTCAGCAGCAGGTTTACCAATTAGCTGCACACTGATAGGTAAACCCTTACTGTCAAAGCCGACAGGAATTGCGATCGCAGGTTGTCCAGTTGCATTCGCAGGCGGACAAGGGGCAACCCACTCAATAATATTTTGGAATGTCTCTTCTGGACTCAGCGAAGCCCATTCCTCAACGCGAATAGGTGAATGTAGATAAACTGGCAATACCAGCACGTCCACGGTATCGAAAAACGCCACAATTTGACGTGCCACTATCTGCATTTGGGAAACTGCTTGCAGGTATTCTCCAACGGAACCTGTGCGTGCAAATAGCCAGCGATTCAATGGTTGCAAGGCTTCAACAGGAAGTCCCGACGCGGCTACTCCAGCTTGCCAAACAATTTGAAATGGTTCAACTAAAGCGCTAAAATCTGGGGATTTTTGTTCAACGTGGTGGCCGAGTTTTTCTAATAACTGGACTGTTTGGCGGACACCTTGCTGACAGTTCGCGTCAGCTTCTCCCAAAGGAGAAATACTAGTGTCAAAGGCAATTCGCAAAGCACCGAGTTTTGTCTGAGTAGCACCGAGAAATGATGGTTCGGGATCTGGCAACCAGTAAGGATCGCCTGTCATGTAACCAGATATGGCATCCAAAAGGGCAGCAGCATCAGCAACAGTCCGGGCGATTGGCCCGTTGACGGCAATTCCAGCGAGGCGTTCGCCTACGGGTGCTTTACTTACCCTGCCCCTGGATGGTTTAAGTCCCACCAAACCACAACAAGCCGCAGGCCCCCGAATTGAACCACCACCATCAGAACCTTGAGCGATCGCACACAATCCCGCTGCTACCGCCGCCGCCGCGCCACCACTGGAACCGCCAGGGGTATATTCTAAATTCCACGGATTTCTCGCTGGGGGAAAACCCATAGGTTCACTGTAGGGAAAAGAACCTAATTCGGAAGTGGCTGTTTTACCAAGAATAGTAAATCCAGCTTGCTTAATTCTCGTTACAACCCCATCATCATAGTTAGGGATATTGTTCAGTAACGCCGGATTTCCATAAGTACAGGTAACACCTGCTACAGCATTGAGGTCTTTAATAGAAATCGGCACGCCAAAAAATGGCGGTAGTTCTGAGGTAGTTGTCAATAATTCTGTTTTGGCTTTGGCATCTGCGATCGCTAATTCTGCCGTCACCGTAAAATAACTTCCTACTTGAGGATTTAATTGCCCAATTCGTTCTAAATATATTTCTACCAACTCTAGCGGTGATATTTCCCGGCGACGAATTAATTGCGCCAACTCTAGTGCTGGGGTAAATGCTAAATCAACTTCATTCATAGGTTAGTGAATGGGTAATTTTGTCTTTCTCTGGGATTTTTAAACTGAAATTGTTACTTTAGCAGGATTTCTGGGAACTATACATTTTATAGCTCCTAAGATTTGTGACTCATTTAGGATGCTCAGATGCAATAGGTGTGGTTGTATTCTTACTCAAGCCATTTTAATTGTTCCGCATAAACTTTCGACAAATCCCCAAGGGGTATTTATGGCTAACCTAGAAATACTTGTTAGTGAATTGCCAACACTAATTCAGAATTTAAGACTGACTATTGGCGATTCTAATCAAATCATGGAACAAATTATCCTAATCAATAATGCTCAGGAACAGCTACGGAATATTAAAAAATTAATCGCTCAAGAATTGAGATTCGATCGCACTAAGAATTCTGCGATCGCTACACTTCCTCGATTAATCACAGGAGCTACTTTCTTTATGCCTAGTCTGGAGTTAGTCGATCCAGCGATCGCAGAAAAATTTGGGAACTCAGAAACTAAAATTTCATTAACTGATTTACAATCAAAAATTGATGCTTGGATTGAATGGGGCTATTTTTTGCAAGCAATAGCCGCTGATATTCTCAGTGATAGTCAGTTAGTAAATCAACTAAATTATGATATTATTAATTTAAGTATATTCAATGAATTTAAAACATTTAACGACAGCTTAAAAATTGATTTACCCTTGGGTAAAGCTAATATTTTACGAAATCAAATTGAAAGAATTACAGATTATCAAAAACAACTATTACAGTTACAGCAAAAACTAAATTATATTTTTGAGACTATTAAAAATAGTCGCAGCTTATTAAATATTTTATTAGGTGTCTCAGCTTTTTATGGTAAATCTGGTTTTGCTTTAGAGTGGTTAGATGATGACCACGAATTAATCATATCGAGTGAGGGAAAATTTCAAGAATTGACAGATATTCTCAATGATTGTGATTATTTCCAAGAACAAATTACTGCTTTAATTATTCAGGGTAATACTTTAACTCAACAGGGAGAACAAGCCCTGAAAAAGATTGAACAGGAAAATAGTAAAGAAGCAATTAGTAACGAGAAATTAGGAATAGTACCAAAGTTTTCAACACCAAAAATAGTACGTTTAACTTTGATTATCGCTTCAAGTTTATTAATCTTAACTTTTGGTAGTTTGAAAATTAGAGAACAAAGTCTAAGTTTAACTCAAGAAAGAAGTGCGAACGCCAACTTTAAATCTGCTCAAAAACTTGGTATGGAGGCTGCTTCTTTGGTTCAAAAGCCACCGCATCCTCTAAAAGTCTGGCAACAAGCAGAAATCAAATGGTATCAGGCAATAATTTTGTTAGATAGCATTCCTGATAAAACATCAGTTTATGACCGAGCAAAGAAGAAATTAGCTTACTATCAAATTAACTATAAATCTATCAGTCAAAGAGTACTAATTGAAAAGAAAGCTGTAGCAAATTTAGAATCAGCTCATAACCTAGCAACAGAAGCTAATTTATTTGTTCAAAATTCACCTCATTCACAATTAAGTCGTCAGCAAGCACAAGATAAATGGCAACAAGCAATTAATTTATTAGAAGCTATTCCAGAGAGTACGTCTGTCTCTGTACAAGCTAAAGAAATGCTTTCTATTTATAAAACTAACTATGCGGCGACTAATCAGCAATCCTAAATCATTGATGAAAATTAGATAAAATTACTATATAGCAGTTATTGAATAAATAAAGAGGTAAATCGTCCTTTTTCAACGCTTCACCTCTCAACAACAGATAATTACAGCTGACAATTACAGCTTAGAACGGTCAGTCAAAATCTCATAACCAGTCTCTGTCACCAAAACTGTATGCTCAAACTGAGCCGATAAAGAATTATCCATTGTGACTGCTGTCCAACGGTCAGATAATGTTCTGGTGTGTCTAGAACCCGCGTTTAAAATTGGCTCAATTGCCAGCGTCATCCCTGCCCGAAGTTTAACATTTGGCATCTCACGAGTACGATAGTTGAATACTGAAGGTTCTTCATGCAGGTTACGACCAACACCATGTCCAGTAAACTCTTCAACTATACTAAAGCCGTTAGATTTCACATGGTCTTCAATTGCTCCAGCTAAGTCAAGTAGGTATACACCAGCCTTAACTTGCTCAATGCCTTTATATAAAGCTTCTTCTGCTACGCGAATTAATTTAGCAGCTTCTTCTGTCACTTCACCGACAGCAATTGAAATGCAAGAATCACCATGAAAGCCTTGGAAATAAGCGCCTGTATCTACTTTTAATACATCCCCGACGCGAATCACTTTCTTGGGGCTAGGAATGCCATGTACTGCTTCATTATTAATGCTGGAGCAAATAGAAGCTGGAAAACCGTGATATCCTTTAAAACTCGGTGTTGCACCCATTTCGCGGATGCGCTTTTCTGCAAAAGCATCCAAATCAGCTGTTGTCATTCCTGGCTTTACTAGCTCGGCAATTTCTTTTAGGACAGTTGCAACAATTGCCGATGATTGCCGCATGATTTCAATTTCACGCGGCGATTTAATTTCAATTCCTCGGCGCTGTTTTTTCGCTGGTGCTGGTTGAGTAGCTTGAGAAAGTAAGTTACTGAAAATGTTCATGGGAAATTAATAATTACTGGTGGCTCTGACGCTGAAGTATCAATGCTTTCTCTAGATTAATTGAGAAATAATATCTATAATTTAACACTATGGGAGTTAGTACAGTTTGGTCTAAAATTGTGATGAATTGAGGGTTGAAATTTAAACCCAGAGGGGCGCAAAGTTACGCAGAGAATTTAATCACCTTAACTAAATGTTGTATTTAGCTCAATTATTTTTAATTTTTGATGGCAATCTCTCCAGTCATACCTGCTTCTGTATGTCCCGGTATTGTACAACGTAAGCCATAAGTACCAGATTTCAGGGGTACAAATACCCATTCGGCTTCAGCACTGGGCTTGAGTTCTAGTTCGTGAATGGCTCCTTTGATTTCTACTTTGCCTGCTTCAACTTTTTGTGTCCAGATGCCATCGGCAAAATCTTTAGCGGTAAAATAGTGCTTCAGTTGGCTGGGATTATTAAGCCGTAGTTGATAGCGTTTACCAACCTCAAATTCCAAATGATTTGGCTCAAACTTGAGTTCGTTAGCTGAATTACCCAAGCTAACCGGAATTTCTGTGGCTGGTTGCTTGAGCAAATCGCCAGACAAATTCGCCGCCATTGCTGGAGTAGCAGCGATGAAATTTAGAGCGAGGAGTAACGTTAATATCACGTAGTTACGCCGTAATATTTGTACCCAAGTAGGAATTGTGAAACTAAGGGATTTAATTACAATTTCGTAAAAACAGTTATAAATTTTCATCACTAATTCTCAAAAGGCAATGCTGATGAGCAGGAAAAATGAATAGGTAGCGGGAAAAACCACTTTACCTATTCTTTATATTATCCATGCCCAGTGCCTTATCTCTACCTAATACTTTTCTCTGCTAACACAGATGGCCCAGCAGTAACGACTACGATTTGATCTGGGTGAAGTAACTCACGAGCCGCTTGATTAACTTGGGCAAGGGTGACTTTCTGGATTTTATCAGTGAAGGAGTGCAATTCTACTTTATCTAGTCCATACACCTCATTCATCAGAATTCTATCTGTTAATTCCTCTGGGTTTGCCAGGGAAACGTTGTAGTTGCTGATGAGGGTGCGTTTAGCTGTTTCTACTTCCAATGCAGTGACGCCTTGTTGATGGATTTGCTGTAGCATCTGGCGGGTACTAGCGATCGCTTTACTGCTATCTTCAGGACTAGTCTGCATCTCAATCAAAAATGTGCCTACATTCTTCCCGGCTTGGAAGGAGCTATAAATTCCATAGCTCAAACCTTGGCGATCGCGCACTTCTGCACCTAGTCTACTAGATAAGGTATCGCCTCCCAAAATCTGGTTCAATACTAAGGCTGCATGAAATCGAGGATCGTAACGGTTAATACCTGTGTAACCCATATAAGTTACAGCTTGGGCTTTATCTGGTAAAACTGGGTTGACACTCACAATTTTCTCCGGCATTGCCACCGGGGGATATTTTAATGTAGGTGCTTTTCCGCTAACTTCCCAGTCTCCAAACTTATTTTTAATCAGCGATCGCACTTTGTCTAGATCGAAATCTCCTACCAGCGCTAGCACTGTTGTATCTGGACGATAATGTTTAGTTTTGAAATCAATCACATCCTGGCGCTGAATCTGCTGCAAACTCTCCTCTGTGGGGAAGGTATGTAAGGGATGTTTTTTTGGATAAATTGACTGAACAAATACTCTTCTGGCTACTTCTGATGGCTCATCTAATTCCTGTTGCAAATCAGTTAAAGTTTGTTGGCGATGCAGTTCCAACTCTTTGCTAGGAAAAATACTATTTTTAACAACATCTGCCAATATCTCCAGGAGTATCGGCAAATCATCTGCTAAACTATCACCTTCGATATGCACGCCTTCACGGTAGGTTTGAAAGTCTAGACTTGCCCCTCGTTCTCCTAAGACTTTAGCAATAGCTAAAACATCTTTGCTCTTAGTACCATTTAGCAAATTATCTGCCACAAAAGCAGCCAATCCAGCTTTATTCTCTGGATCAAATTCTGTCCCAGCTTGAATATAACCGCTCAAGGTAACGGTGGGAGTACTGCGATCGGGTAACAGTAATATCCGCAATCCGTTAGTCAATTTAAATTCATCTGGTAAGACTTGGGGAATCGCATCTGTAACCAAATCCACAGGCGGTAAGTACTTCATCACCTCAGAAGGAAGCACAGGTGCGCCAGGAGAGAAATTTTCTGTAGTTTGGGCTGAGTCTGGTTTGGCAGCAACTTCTGTTATCCGCTTCTGGGTTGGTTCAAAAAATCCTACTGTCCGCGCTTCTTTTGTCAAATATTTGTTAATGACAGCAACAACATCCGTCGGCTTCACCAGACTAACAGCTGCCAAATAGCGATCTGTGTAGCGATAATCACCAACGGTTGTCTCATCAGTCCCCAATCGCATTGCTTGAGAGGTGATATCACGGTTACTCAAAATTACATCTGCTGCTAATTGAGTTTTGGCTCGTTCAACTTCCTCAGATGTCACACCTTTTTCTGCTACATTAGCGATCGCACTACTCAACATTGAGTCAATTTTTTTCAAATCTTGTTTAGCTCCAGCCGTTACCAACACTTCATACCAGCCAGATTCTCGCAAACTGGTGACGGATGCTGTAACTTCACTAGCTAAACCTGATTCCACCAATGCCTGATAAAGTCTAGAATTCCGTCCCTCTGTCAAGATGTAATCCATCACATCCAGCGCCGGCACATCCGGTTGATTTGCATCCGGTAACGGATACACAACTTGTAATAGCCTTCCTGCTCCCGGTTCTCGCAATACGATGGGAGTGCTGTTAGCGGTAGCGGGGCGTTTAGCCCGTGTTGAGTGCTGAGTGTTGAGTGATGGAGATGAGGGAGAAATAACTCCTGCCTCCTGCCTGGGTAATTTGCCAAACACTTCTTTAATTGTTTCAAGAGTATTTGCAGTTTGAAAGTCTCCAACAATCACTAAGACGGCATTATCGGGACTGTAAAAATTGCGGTAATATTTTTCTACCTGCTCAACTTCAAACTTCTCGACATCAGCTTTAGTGCCACCTACTGGCAACCCATAAGCATGACTGGGAAACACCGCTTGCATGACAGCGCGGTTGAGACGATATTCTGGACTATTTTCGTAACCTTGCAACTCCGAAATTACTACCCGCTTTTCACTGGCTAATTGCTCCGGCTCAATCTGGGAATTTCGCATTCTATCTGCTTCCAGCACCAACAGCGCCTTCAGCTTATTTCTTTCCACAGTACCGTAATATGCAGTTTGATCGTAGCTGGTGAAAGCATTAGAATCACTACCTAAAGCACTAAACAAACGTCCAAATTGAATTGGACGGTTTTTTGTACCTTTAAACATCATGTGTTCCAACTGGTGGGCAATGCCATTCACACCCGGTTCTTCGTTACGCGAGCCAACCTTGTACCACACCTGCACCGTCACCACTGGCGCAGTATGTACTTCCTTTGTCAGGATAGTTAGACCATTCTCCAGCACTGTCTTGCGGACATTTTCTGTCAGTGTTGAGGGCATTATTCTTTTTGCTAGCAAGGTTGACTGATATTTTTCTTTGTTAGTAGATATAACAGGATGTTGGCTATGAGCAGGTCGATCGCTCAACAAAAAAACAGCTACTAGCCATAAACTTAAAAGTAATAACGGCAGGGGATATTTATAAAATTTGGAATAAAATTTGGAAAATCCGTACATGTATTTAGCAAATTTATCTGTAAATTAAGTTACATAATTTTTTTTGTGAGTGACTACACTGTAATCTGGCAAAAAAATCTGTGACTTCAGTAACAATACAGAAAAACAATATATTAGCAACAAAGGTAATAAAAAAGCTAAATTATGAGATTTTTGCTAAAATCCGAATGAATTCCAGAGGCAAGCCATCAGTATCGGCGATGAAAGCTACTTCGTAAATGCGATCGCCTATTTGCTGTTGTGTCGGTTCTAAAAGCACCTTCAACGGTTCTAATCCTTCGGTTTGAATCTCGGCAGCTACTGAAACACGTTCTTGTAAACTTGTCAACCAGCTAGGTAAATCTGGTGTAATCTCAGTTAAATCGAACGAGAGATGATAATATCCCACATAATGTTCGTCAGCAAACGCATCTGGGGCTGGTTTTGGTTCGGGAATTTGGATTAGTTCAATTCTGCCGCCCAATCCTTCCATCCAGCAAGCTAAGGTGTAGCCTGTAGTAAAGCGTTCTGAGATTGTAAACCCTAAAAGTTCGTAGAAAGCGATCGCTCGATGAATCTTCGCAGTCCGAATAGAGGCGTGGTGCATATTAATCCTTAGTCTTTAGTCCTTAGTCATTTGTCCTTTGTTATTCACTAATGACAAATGACTAATGACAAATGACCATTACTCAAACAACCTGAAATAAGGGTAGCGTACAGGGACACCAGGCTCTTTTTCCAAGTCAAAATTAATCACTTCCCAACAGTCATCATCTGAAGTATCGGGGCTAAACTCCACGGGTAAACCGTACAAACGCGCCGCAGTAGCTTCTGGTTGTCCAGAACGCCAAGGCGTGCTGCGTTCTAAGTAGCCACTCATCAATTCCTGATAGCGTCGAGCAATAATTACTCGTGTTGCTCGAAAGCCTTGGGTATAGAGCTTATCTAATGCTTCGTGAATTTCAAAGCGAATACCATCAGGATGAGTATGTTGTCTATACCATTCATTATTCCACCTCCGCCAATGACGCCCCGATTGCAAATGGATTAACTCTCCATTTTTAGGATTAGCTTCAAACGCGCCATGACGCGGACACAAATAGGTATCTGTGAGTGTCAGCGCCGGAATAGTCTGGCGACAATGGGGACACTGTATTTCCGGCCCAAACATCGGGTACTGCAAACCTGGATTCATCATGAAGTGCGTACAAACATAGTTTTGTCTTCACCAGCACTAGTGGGTTGGATTATACACTTCGGCTCAACCACTTTGAGTTACTTGCTCACTGCTGCATAGACACGGTGTTGCGGCAGGAACATTGTTCACTAGTGTTTTCCTCAGCGTAGAGGCTTGACGCTGTGATATCCTGGTTGTGCAACCAGCCTCAAAGGTTGGAGTTTCTCCAGTGTTCCTGGGTACCATATTCATATTCTATCGTGTCTACCGCGTCTTACTGGACATCTCCTGATTTTTCTCAAGCTGCCTTCATTGCGGACAATGCTGTTGTTATGGGTTCAGTAAATATAGCAACAGGAGTGAGCATTTGGTATGGAGCAGTGGTGAGAGGAGATGTAGAACGGATTGAAATTGGCGAATGCACAAATATTCAGGATGGTGCAATTTTACATGGTGATGCTGGTTTTCCAACAATCTTAGAAGATCATGTTACCGTAGGGCATCGCGCTGTCGTACATTCTGCTTACATTGAGCGTGGAAGTTTGATTGGCATTGGCGCAGTGATTTTAGATGGGGTACGAGTGGGCGCTGGTAGCATTATTGGTGCTGGCGCAGTGGTAACTAAAAATGTACCGCCTTTGTCCTTAGTTGTCGGTATTCCAGGTAAAGTATTACGGCAAGTAACAGATGTTGAAGCCGCAGAACTGATTGAACACGCTAAACGTTACCAAAAGTTAGCTTTAGTTCATGCTGGTAAGAGTACTGATATTGGTTTTAGCAAGGCTTAGAGAGTGGGGAAGAATCATGGAAGCAGGGGAGCAGGGAGCAGAGGAGAAGTTGCAGTAAGTATTTTCCCCTCTGCCCCCCGCACCCCGCCCCTCTGCCTCTTTTCAATGCCCAATGCCCCATAAATTAAACATTCTTTACATTTGTATTTGGAAAAATTGCCCACTTCAGCTAAAAATAAAAATGAGAGCTGTTGACAAAACTTTAATTTCTACTTAAGAGAGGGGTTCTAGATATGGATATCGATTTTCGTATAGCGATCGTTTTAGCACCAGTTGTTATTGCCGCTAGCTGGGCAGTGTTCAATATTGGCGCTGCGGCTTTAAGACAAATTCAAGGCTTTTTGGATAGAGAAGCTTAAATTCATTAATCGGGTATGGGGCACGGGGCTTAGTAGTCTTCCTTGTCCCCCTGTCCCCTTTGTCTCCAACTCAGCGGGAGGCTAAAGGTATATCATCCCCAGTCTTTTATTTTGAATTTTGAATTTTGAATTGATTTCTCCCTACTCCCATTCCTTGGATATCGATTCTGTAATACAACCCCTGCAACGCTTTGGTGTCCATTTGGGACTCGATCGCATTGTCAATCTATTGGCAAATCTCGGCAATCCCCATCACCAAGTTCCGGTAATTCATGTTGCTGGCACTAATGGCAAAGGTTCAGCCTGTGCCTATCTTTCCTCGGTACTCACTGAGGCTGGTTATCGTACAGGACGCTACACTTCCCCCCATTTAGTTGATTGGACGGAACGCATTTGTCTGAATGAACAGCCAATTTCCTCTGAGGAATTGAGTCAATTATTAGAAAAAGTCCAAGCGGTTATTCGTCCTGATGACGAATCGGCAACTCAGTTTGAAGTAATTACGGCGGCTGCTTGGTTATATTTTGCCCAGCAGCAAGTTGATGTAGCTGTGGTAGAAGTCGGACTAGGAGGGCGCTTAGATGCAACCAATGTCTGCTTGGAACCTTTAGTTACGCTCATTACTTCCATTAGCCGCGAACACTGGCAGCAACTTGGCCCTACCCTTGCTGATATTGCTAGAGAAAAAGCAGGTATTCTCAAAACTGGATGTCCCGTTGTGGTTGGTCCATTACCACCAGAGGCAGACAAAGTGGTGCGATCGCGTGCCTTAGAATTACAATGCCCAATTTTTACACCTCAACCTGCCCGTGAAATCGCTACAGGATGGGCAGAGTATGAAACAATTCAAAATGACGCTCTCTACGAGACGCTGCGCGAACGCGGACTCGCTAACGCTGCGCTAACAAAATTCAAAATTCAAAATTTAAAATTAATTAAATACCCTTTGCCCTTAGTGGGACAGATTCAGTTAACTAATTCAGCTTTGGCTTTAGCTGCTTTAGAAATTCTCCAACAACAGGGTTGGCAGATTTCAGAAGAAGCCATAACTAACGGTATGGCAAAAACTAAATGGCCGGGGCGAATGCAATGGACTACTTGGAACAACCATAAATTATTACTTGATGGCGCTCATAATACCGCCGCCGCCCAAGTTCTCCGCCAGTATGTTGATAGCTTAGACGCAGTTAACCACAAGCCTGTCAATTGGGTTATGGGAATGTTTGCCGATAAGGATCATACTGATATTTTTACCGCCTTAATGCGACCAGGCGATCGCCTTTATTTAGTACCAATACCAGTAGAACCTTGGGCCGGTAGAACTTCTGCTGACCTAGATTACTTATCAAACCTAGCTTACAGCCTCTGTCCCGAATTAAGCGATCGCCAAATCCATCCAGATTTATCCACAGCACTAGAAGCCGTCACTACAACCGCTACCACAGAAGATTTAATCGTTTTGTGTGGTTCCCTTTATTTAGTTGGTGATTTTTTACAAATGAGGAATAGGGAATAGGGAATAGGGAATAGGGATTAACAATTCAAAATTAAAGAACTTCTGCCTTCTGCAAGAACTGCCTCCTCTTTCCCAATGCCCAATGCCCAATGCCCAATGCCCAATGCCCAAATTTACCTTTGATTCCACTCTTGCGCCGCATCTTCAACAGCTTTATCTACAGTTTTCTCACCTAACATTGCTGCTTGCAAGTTCTCATAAACTGCCTTTTGCAGTTTATTAAAATCCTTCAAGGTAGGGGTCAATATTTCTGCCTTTGGCAGTTCTTGAGCACTCATAACTCGTGCTTTTTCTATTGTTGAAGCATTAGCTGGAACATCTTTAAAGTAAGTATCAGACAATGCTTTGATTGTAGAAGGTAGGACATTTGCAGCTTTCGCAAAAGCTAACTGATTTTCGTCATTGGTGACAAATAAAGCAAACTTCACAGCGCCATCTGGTTGTTTGCTATAGCGGGGAATAACTATGTTCATTACCGCGACATTTTTCTTACCTGTGTCACCAGTGAGTTGAGGTGCTATTTCTGAAGCTTGAGCAATTTTTGGGGCATTATTTGCGATCGTTTTCAGAAACTCTGGTCCAGAAGCTAGAAACGCAGTCTCTCCAGATTGGTATAAATCGATCGCATGGCGATGTCCTTGGGTTAAAGCCTCTTTAGGAAGCAACCCTTTTTTATACAAGTCTACCCAATATTGAAACGCGGCTTTTCCTTGTGCTGAATTAAACGCCGCTTTACCCTCAGCATCTATTAAGGTGACTCCCATTTGCACGAAAGATTCCAGCACTTCACCAGAATCTTGCGGTACGAAAGTCACAAAAAAGGCATATTTACCCGTCTTGTCTTTAATTTGTTGCGCGGCTTGTGCCAATTCTGCGTAGGTTGCAGGGACTTTATTGATACCTGCCTGTTTTAATAAATCAGTGTTATAAATGGTTAACCGTGTGGTGAGATACCAGGGAATCCCAAAACTCTTACCATTAAGCGTGCTTGCTTTCCAGATATTTGGCAGATAGGAGGAACGTACATCATTTGGGACTTTCGCATCTAAATCTAACCAGGCATTTCGTCCGGCAAGTTGGGAAGCAAAACCCGGATTTAAGTTGACTACATCAGGTGGCGTTTTTGCGGAGACAGCTGTTAATATTTTGTTCTCCATTGCTGCCCAAGGTACATCAACCCAGTTAATCTTTATACCTGGATTTTGCGATTCAAAATTCGCAATTAGGCTTTTGAAGTAGTCGGTAAATTGAGGTTGGAGTTGCATTGTCCAAAACTCAACAGTTCCCACTCCTGAAGTAGCTTGTTTTGTACTTGTATTAACATTACCTGTGCTACAACTTACAATCCAACTGGTTAATAAGCCAAGCAGTACCAAAGCAACAAGTTGTTTAAATTTTCGCAATTGAATCATTTTCCCAGTATTTTTACGCTTGATCAGTGTGAAAAGCTTAGACAGAATTGTTGAGATTATAGGCTAAATAAATTACCCGTAAAGACGTAATATATAACGCCTTTACCGCAACAAATTTAAATTTTCAATTTAGCAGTCCAGCGGGCACAACTGTGGTAAAAAGCTTCAATAGTCTGTTTGGCAAATCGAAAAAAGGGGTAGGCATTGAACTTGCTCCCGAACGGGTGAATGTTGTTCAGCTACGCAAGCAGGGTCAAGGCTTGAAACTAGAAATCTATACATCGGTAGCAGTTCCACAAGGGATAGTTATCGATGGTCAAATCAGCGACCCTCCAGCAATGGCGCAATTAATCCAGCAAGCGCTAGCTGAAAGCAAAATCAAAACTTCTCATGTTGCTACTGGTGTACCAGGACGAGATTCTATCGTTCGGATTATACCAGTGCCAGCAGAGTTAGATGATAAAGAACTGCGAGAAATGGTGCTGAACCATGAAGCAGGTTTGTATTTACCTTATCCTCGTGAAGAGGCTGATGTAGATTATCAGAAACTTGGGTATTTTGTAGATGAAGATGGCATTGAAAAAGTACACGTACTTTTAGTTGCCACCCGTAAGGAGATCACGGATACCTATATAAGTACATTCGAGCAGGCAGGATTACAAATTGATGTTTTAGAAATTAACAGTTTTGCTCTAATTCGGACTATTCGTGAACAACTACGACAATTTGGGCCGCAAGAAGCAGCAGTACTAGTTGATATCGAGTTCGACAGTACAGAAATCGCCATCATCGTTAACGGAGTACCGCAATTTTCGCGCACAGTCCCAATCGGGACTTATCAAATGCAAACTGCCTTAGCTAGGGCAATGAGCTTACCTACTTCACGAGATATGGAACTGTTACACGGAATGGTTATTCCTGCAACTCCCATAGACGGCGGAAAAACTGGCGTTACCGAACTCGATCCTGGTATGGCTGCCATCTTGAGAGTCTTGGGAGAACTGACGGATGAACTGCGCCGTTCCATCGATTTTTACCTGAATCAAAGTGAAAATTTGGAGGTAGCGCAGATTTTATTAGCTGGGCCAGGAGGTGGACTTCAACAGCTAGACGAATTTTTTACCCAACGATTGAGCTTGCCAACTACCCAAATAGATCCAATCGGGTCTTTATCTTTGGAAGTGGACACTGATAAATATCCACAGGTACAACGCTCTGGCTTGGCGATCGTACTCGGTCTGGGAATGCGGGAGGTGTAATAAAATGTATAGCCTAGATGTTAACTTTCTTAAAGACCGTCCAGCATACCAGAAAAAGCCAGAGAGACAAGGAGGAATAGCCCTAAAATTTCCCACGGGGGATTTGACACTACTGTATGTGGGAGTTGCAGTAGGTATAGGTCTTCCAGCTTTATTGGGAACTGCTTGGTGGTTGCTGCAAGGGAAGATTGTTGAATTAGATGGTCAGATTGCACAACTAGACCAAGAAAGCAAGAGGTTAGATACAGAAATAGGAAATATTAACAAAATCAAAGCCGAGACAAACGCAATTAAAGGGGAAACCCAAGCTTTAGTAACTGTATTTGACCAGATTCGTCCTTGGTCAGCAATGCTGCAAGATTTGCGCGATCGCATTCCAAGCGCAGTACAAATCGAGAACATCAAGCAAATCCCACCTATTGCGGTAGCGGCAGGTCAGCCACCAAATAATCCCGCAGGGGGATTAGAAATTAACGGATTGGCTCGTTCTTTTAATGATGTCAATGATTTCTTATTGAGTTTACAACAGTCTCAGTTTTTAAAGCCCACAGAAACCAGAATTCTCACAGCAACGTTAGTAGATGCTCCCTTAACACCAAGTGCGAGTCAATCTTCTACTGATGTAACAATTAAGCCACCTCAAGTAGTTAAATACACTATTCAATCGAGCATGAACGACGTTCCAGCGTCGGAATTAATTCGAGAGTTAGAAAAAAAAGGCACAGTGGGGTTAGTAACTCGAATTCGTAATATGCAACAAACAGGAGTCATTTCAAAATGACGCTGAGTGATGATTTAAATTTTGCCGAACAAGGTGGGGAATTCGATCAGGCTACGTCAGCCGCACCTGTAGTATTTGGTATTGCCTTCACACCAAAAATTATTGGGATCTTGGTGGGGGTAATTGGTTTAGCGGGAGCAGGTTATATATTGTTAAACCTGCTGATGCCAGCTTGGGAAAGCTATCAGCAGCAGCAAGCCAAAAGCACTGAACTGCAAGGGCAAATTGAGCAAAAAAAAGCCAATATCAAACAGATTGACAAAGTTAAAGACGAACTAGCACAGGCAAAGCAGCAAAAAGTTCAGGTTTTAAGTTTATTTGCTAACGAAAAAACCTTAGATACATTACTGTTGGATTTGAACCGCTTAATTGAGTCTGGCAATAGTGCAACTTCTATTAATGCAGTAAGAGCCAAACTGAAGAGATATGTGCCAATTTCCCAAAAACCAGAACCGATTACCGATGGAAGTCTAGGACTAGGGGTTAACGGCAAGTTGCAACGCAGTACTATCAGCGCTGAGATTACAGCAACTTATGAACAAACACAATCGATAATTCGTAACATTGAGCGGTTACAGCCTTTGTTAATAGTTAAAGATTATCAAGCAACTTTGGCTCCAGCAGAGTCAAGATCCCCATTAGATAAAACGCCGATGCAGGTAGGCCCAGCAGCGATTAATACATCATTCCAGTTACAGGTATTGATGCCACTTAGTCCAGAAGAAATAGCCGCAGCAGCAGCTACAGCTGCCCCGAAAAAGTAGTCAAATTAGAGCTAGGACGAATAGAATTGGCGGCTACACAAGCGTAGACAAACCTTCCCGCAGACTAAGGAAATAATTGAGGGTTTTGAAACTCACGTTCGCCGTTGGCGTTCTTGCAGGGTTGGTGGGTAAAGTCTCGTGTAGTCAAAGCGCGGTCTTCTCCCACAGGAAGAGGCTAGCGCCAATGGGGTTTCCCCATAAGCAATTGGCGTGCGGTTTCTAACCGCCTAATCAAAATTGTATGTAAACAGGGTTTTATAAGGTGAGGAATGAACTGTGAAACAGCTTCACGGTAATAGTTTTATTTTAGGTACTGCCGCTTTTGTATTTTTGGCGGCTCAACCAGTTTGGGCACAAATTAGTCAAGTTACTAATGTCCAGTTAAATCCGGTTAATGGTGGAATTAGCGTTGCTTTGAAAACTTCTTCTGGGTCACGCCCCCAAGTTTTCACTACCAAAAGAGGCAAGGCTTTAGTCGCTGATGTTATCAACACTCAATTACGATTACCACAAGGTAATAGTTTTCGTCAAGATAACCCAGCACCAGGAATTGCATCTGTTGAGGTTAATCAGCTTGATGCTAATAGCATTCGGGTAACGGTAACTGGCAGCAACGATGCACCTGGCAGTCAACCTGTGATGCGATCGCCAAATGGAATTACACTCAGCTTTAGCCCTTCAACAGGCACTACAGCATCAGTGCCAACGCCAACAGCCCCAACAGCCCCAATATCCACAGCACCACCCGTTACTACTCCAGCCCAACCTGGTCAAAATCCAGGTGTTCTCGTTCCTAACCCGGAAGTCACCATTGACGGACAACCTACACAAGCTGCTGGGCCAGGTCAACCTCTGAGTCAGGCTCCACCTTTCTTGCCTAGAGCCGTCGCTCCACCAGTAGGTGATATTGCCATTTCCGCTACCGATGCTTCTCCTAGCACCATTGACTTAGCAACTCAGGAACGTGTACCTCGTCTAGTACTGCGAGATGCCCCAGTGCGTGAGGTTTTATCATTGCTTGCCCGTGCGGCTGGTTTGAACTTGGCTTACGTAGGAGGTGAGCAAGGTGGTGGAGGTCAGCCAGGTGCCGATGCTAATGCACCAGCAGTTTCTCAAACAATCTCGCTAGATATAGAAAATGAGCCAGTGCAAGATGTGTTTAACTACGTTTTGCGCCTGAGTGGTTTAGAAGCTAACCGCAGTGGTCGTACAGTTTTTGTAGGGGCTAAACTACCTAATGCAACCCGTGATATGGTTGTGCGTAGTATACGACTCAATCAGGTAAGAGCGTCAACTGCACTGGACTATTTGGTTGGTTTAGGGGCAGAAAGTGCCACTATTAAGGAACGCCTGATTACTACTACTAAGACTAGCAGTGTGGGACAGGCTGACCAAGGAGGCTCACAACAAAGTGAAAGTAGCTCCTCTACAGAAAGCAGTGTTCAAACTCGACGCGCTGAGTTTAAAGACTCAACGCCTTTACTCAGAGGGTTACAGGCGTTAGGAGACGAACGCACGAATTCCATTACCTTGATTGGCCCTCCCAAGTTAATTGATATTGCCATAGCTCAAATCTCTTCGCTTGATATCCGCCGTCGTCAAGTAGCAGTAAACGTTAGGATTATCGACGTTAACCTCTTGGCAGCCAATGATTTCAACACTAGCTTTTCCTTTGGGGTTGGTAATAACTTTTTTACTAGTGAAGGCGGTGCTGCATCTCTGAATTTTGGCGGTTCTAGACCGGCTTCTAGGACTGAAGCGGCAAACAGCTTGACTAGTACACCGATCATCAATAATCTTGCTAGCACTCTTACATCGCCATACCAGTTCCCTAAGCGTCTTCTTGCTAGTTTGCAGGCTCAGGTTACAAATGGCAATGCCAAGATTTTGACCGACCCAACCTTAATTGTGCAAGAAGGTCAAGCAGCTGTTATAAACTTAACCCAAGAAGTGGTTGGACAAATCACAACAACGATAGTTGATACTCCTGGTGGCTCTAGACAACTGACACAAGCAACAAAACAGGACGTGGGTTTAACTATGCAAGTTAAAATTGATAGAATTGACGACAATGGTTTTGTCTCTCTATCAGTCGCTCCTAGTGTTAGCTCACCCCAAAGTGACGTGGATACAGGAAATGGGCGAATTACTTTAATATCTAAACGTGACCTTAATTCTGGCTTAATTCGTCTACGAGATGGTCAAACGCTCATTCTTAGCGGTATTATTCAAGACTCAGACAGAACAAGTGTCTCCAAAATTCCTATCTTAGGCGATATTCCTCTACTCGGTTCACTGTTTAGAAGAACAAACAAAATTAATCAGCGCCAAGAGGTGATTGTGTTGCTCACACCTCAGATTATGGACGACTCTGAGAACTCCTCCTACGGCTATAACTATGCCCCTAGCCCTGAAGTGCGGCAAATCCTTGAGCGTCGGGGGTTGAAGAGTCCTGGCAGGTAATTAAAGATAATCAGTAGGTGAATCACCTCTGCTAAAGGCTCAGATCCGCAACTTCTTAAAGAAGTTGGGGATCTTCTTTTTTACGAGTAGGATTAAGTTTAAATGTCATTCTACAATAAAAATACCCAATCACAATAGAAGTAGCAGTAGTGGGTAAATACTAATGAGTTCAGAACAAGAGTTATTAACAAAGTGGCGTTCTCTTCCACAAGAAAAACAAGAGGAAATTTTAGATTTTGTTGAATTTCTTGGTTTGAAAAACTCTGCAAATAAAGTCCCATTGGGAGAACGTTTGCAGCAAATTCGCACTAGGATTGTTGCTTCTGGTAAACATTTATTAGATGAAGATGAAATCGAAAAAGAACTCGCCAGTCGCAGAGGTGGGCTACAGGGTAGAGAAGAATGAAAATAACTTATATTGATTCAGGGATATTAATCAGCGCAACAGATGGTGTTGGTAGAATTGCCGATAAAGCCCTTGAAATATTAGGAGATTCCCAACGGGAATTTGCTTGTAGTGAGTTTGTAAAATTCGAGGTAAGTCCAAAAGCGGTTTTTAACAAGCAAACCGAAGAAGCTCAATTCTATGAAGAGTTTTTTAGTGATGTTACCTACTGGGCGAGTGATTTGACTCATATTGTTGAGGAGGCTTACCAAATTGCTTCTCAGTATGGTTTAGCAGCTAGGGATGCGCTTCATGTAGCTGCGGCCTTGTCAGTTGGTGCAGAGGAATTAGTCACAACCGAGAAAAGAACAAAGCCCATGCATCGAGTAACTAGTATTAATGTAGTTTCTATTTTTGATTGAATTACTATTTCTTAGAGGTTGTTTGAAAAGTCTAATTTATTACTCACCGGGCGACTAGAAGTCGCGGCTATACAGACAAAACCTGCCTCCGCAGGTTAAAAACCCTTGATTTTGTATTAGTCCACGGAGGTGGACTAAGTTTTGTGTAGTAGCGAATTCTATTTGCCCCATACTTTTCAAACATCCTCTTAACAGTAATATTAAGGGATACAGTACTGGAAAAGGTTTGTTGCAAAGAATTGAATTATGGTGGCAATAAAAACATCCGCAGAAAATAGGGTTTTACTACAAAACATCAGCTGGCAGACATTTAAAACCATGCTGGCTGAAATGGGTTCAGAGCGTAATTCCCGATTTGCTTATGACAATGGAACGATAGAAATTATGACCCCACAAATGCCACACGAAAACTCAAATCGCTTAATAGAAGTTTTTGTTGGTGTATTGTGCGAAGAGTTGGGCTGGGAAATTAGACGCGCTGGTTCATTAACTTTAACGCGAGATGATTTAGAGAAGGGAGCCGAGCCAGATAGTAGCTACTATATTCAAAATGAAGCCCTAGTTCGAGATAAAGAAAATATTGACCTCGCCACCGACCCACCCTCTGATCTGGTGCTGGAAGTCGAATATTCCAGGTCTGCAATAGACAAGCTGAGGCTTTATGCTGCAATGGGAGTTCCCGAATTTTGGCGTTATAACGGCAGTGTGTTGAGAGTTTACACGCTTGCAGGTGGACAATATTCAGAAGTTCAAACCAGCCCTACTTTTGCGTCTGTGTCGGTGAAGGAGATTCCTCGGTTTATTCAAGAAGCTAAAAAGAATGGGGAAATTTCTACTACCCGTGCTTTTCGGGCTTGGGTGCAACAAAAAATTTCTGCTAGGGATTGACTCACTCGGCATGAAGGCGCGGATATTCAACAGCCACATACTCAAGGGCTTTCAGCATTTATTCTTACAAGGGTTTGTTGAGTGCCTGTGTTCGTCATCATACTAGGTCGAAGCAAGCTACGCGTAACGTCTTGCAAAGGAGAGGTTGTCGCAGCGTAGTTTAACGTGAGTTCGACGAGTGCTATTTTGACCTCTCCCCCAGCCCCTCTCCTACGAGGAGAGGGGAGCAAAAACCCTATTTTCTCGTTACTCCTCCCTCGCCTTTTAGGAAAGGGAGGCTGGGAGGGAGAGGTCTGTCGAACTCACGTTAGTTTACCGCCGTAGGCATCGCTACCACAAATGTTAAGAAAGATGTGACAAATGGATAGCCTTGGAGGGGAGAAGCTTTAATTTTTACCCTTTCCCCACTAAAAAAGCTTGCTAGGGGGTTAATTTTTACGTTGGATTTTCCAGATGAAATGAAAAGTGAGCAAAATCCCCGAATTTTTAGATAAATCGGGAATCTGAGCCTTCAATTTCCATAAAAATTGATTAATCTCAGCAATAACTCTTCAACATCGGTAATGAATGCCAACAAACATTGACCATCTCTCCCCTGTTTTCTTGGCAATTGCGGGATTTACTAGGTATTTTTTCCTACTTTTGTGGTGGTTTTTAGTGAAACAAGTAACCTAAAATTACAAAAAATCCTGAAATCTATATAAATTAATGGTTTCATCTATCCACATCAGGCTACAACACCTTAGAATGATTCATTGAAAAGTCGAGCCGATGGGATGTACAGCCGTTTTGAGAAAAAATACTCCCAAAGGATGATTTTTGTATTTCCGCAAGCAAAGATTTCAGTACGAATGTATTAATGTGCATCCGTACTGAAATCTCAAGTAAACCTTCAGGAGTTTGATATGAACAAGGGTGAATTAGTTGATGCCGTAGCTGAAAAGGCTAGTGTTACCAAGAAACAAGCGGATGCAGTCTTAACTGCCGCTTTGGAAACGATTATTGAAGCGGTTTCCTCTGGTGATAAGGTAACGTTGGTGGGATTTGGCTCATTTGAATCACGGGAACGTAAAGCCCGTGAAGGTCGTAACCCGAAAACAAATGAAAAAATGGAAATTCCAGCCACAAGAGTTCCTGCTTTCTCCGCAGGAAAACTGTTTAGAGAAAAGGTAGCACCCCCAAAAGCATAGGTTCTGTCTTCGGGAACCCTTTTTTAATGCGGCAACCTGCACACGGGGGAAATTTAGCCTGGGCAGCAGCACTGGCTGGTTGTCCCCCTGATGCTATTCTGGATTTTTCTGCTAGCATCAGCCCGTTGGGGCCTCCAAATAGCGCGATCGCTGCTATTAAGTCCCAAATTGGTAATCTTAAGCACTATCCAGACCCAAACTATAGTGAACTGAGACTAGCTCTCAGTCACTTCCATCAATTGCCGTCTGAGTGGATTCTGCCGGGTAACGGCTCCGCAGAATTACTCACTTTAATCGGTAGGGAATTAGCTCAATTAGCCGCGACAATTTTAATCACTCCAGCCTTTGGCGACTACTACCGAACCTTGGCAGCGTACAACGCTAATGTGCTGGAGTGTCCTTTGTCATTGGTGAGCCAGTGCGGTCTTGGGGGTTTCCCCCATGAGCAACTGCGAACCCGAAGGGTCACTGGTCATTGGTCATTATTCCTTGACAAAGGACAGAGGACAAAGGACAAAGGACTATTGCTGAATAATCCCCACAACCCAACCGGAAAACTATTTACACGGGACTCTATTTTGCCCTACCTGGAGCAATTTGCTTTGGTTGTGGTGGATGAAGCATTTATGGATTTCGTGCCGCCTAATGAGGAACAAAGCCTGATTCCGGTGGTGCAGGAATATCCGAATTTAGTAGTATTGCGATCGCTGACTAAATTTTACAGTCTCCCAGGACTGCGATTAGGATATGCGATCGCACATCCTGACTGCCTAGCTAAATGGCAGCTATGGCGAGATCCTTGGCCTGTAAACACGCTAGCGGCAGTAGCGGCAATTGCAGCACTCCAAGATACGGAGTTTCAGCAACAAACCTGGGCATGGCTACCACCTGCAAGAAACCAACTGTTTCAGGGTTTAGCTGAAATCCCAGGATTGCAACCCCAAGCAAGTGCTGCTAACTTTTTACTGGTTGAGTCCCAAGAATCTACTTCCCAGTTACAGCAACAATTACTCAAGTATCACCAGATTTTAATCCGCGATTGCCTTAGTTTTAAAGAACTAGGCGATCGCTTTTTCCGGGTTGCTGTACGTGAAGAGTCCGATAACCAACGCTTACTAACAGCGCTAAAAGAGAGTTAGGAGTTATAAGTTAAAGAAGGGTTTTAATTCTTAACTCCTAATTCTTAACTCTTAACTCTTAATTCCTAACTCCTAACTCTTAATTCACGTGACCGTTGACTACGATGTTGTAATTATTGGCGGCAGTCTTGCTGGATACTATGCTGCCCTTGCTGCAACCCAACTACGTGCTACAGTTGCCCTGGTACAACCCAAAGTAGACTACGGGTTTACTCGTCACCATGCTCTGACCGAAATTGGTAAACTAGCGCAGAAGTTAAATGATGCCGCTGGTTTTGGTATTCATGCCACACACACCGATACCTCAGAAGAATGCCATATATCTATGGCATGGCAAGAAGCGATGCTATATGCTCAATGCGTCGCCTCAAATCTCCAAGAACATCATTCCCCAGCCATCCTAGCCGCCCAGGGAGTCGATGTGATCGTTGGCAGTGGTCAATTTCAATCTTCACCCCAATTGGCTTTTGCCGTTAACAATCGCCTACTACGCGCCCGTACTTATTTGCTGGCCAGTGGTTCGCTTCCAGAAATTCCAGAGATTGAAGGATTACAAGGCACTGGCTATCTAACTCTTTCTAATATTTGGCAATCTTTCCAGGGAGGGACATTACCCAAAAATTGGGTAATTATCGGTGGAATTCCCCAAAGCATTGAAATTGCTCAAACTTTAGTAAGGTTTGGTTGCAGTGTGACGCTGGTAGTCAAGCATCCTTATGTTCTTCCATATCTAGACCCTGAGATAGCCATATTGCTTCAGGCGCAGTTGGAAGTAGAAGGTGTGCGCGTCCTCACCGGAAAACCAGTAACTCAGGTAAGGCTAATTGAAAATAAAAAGTGGATTCAAGCAGGAGATAAGGCCATTGAAACTGATGAAATTTTAGTGGCGACTGGCCAACAGCCGAATCTTGAATCCCTAAATTTGGCAACAGTAGGTGTGAAATGGCATCAGCGTAGCTTAGTAGTAAATGATAAATTGCAAACCACTAACCACCGTATTTATGCTTGTGGTGATGTAATTGGTGGTTACGACTTTGCCAATATAGCTAATTATGAAGCAAAAATTGCGCTGAACAATGCACTCTTTTTCCCCAGGTTACGAGCAGATTATCGTTCCATTCCTTGGGCGATGTTTTCTGTGCCGATGTTGGCGCAAGTGGGTTTGACAGAGACACAGGCAAAACGCCTATTTAGCCGAGATAAAATTTTAGTATTGCGACAATATTTTAAAACAGTGGCAGCAGCCCAACTTCGGGATGAAACCACTGGTATGTGTAAATTAATTGTGCTACGCAATGGGGAAATTTTGGGAGCTTCTATATTGGGGGCAGAAGCTGGAGAATTAATTAATTTGATTGCCTTGGCAATATCACAAAAAATTAAAGTTAAACATCTAGCAAATTTATCTCCTGCCTATCCCAGTTTCTCAGAAATTCTGGAACGAAGTGCAAGAGAGTGGAGTAAGCAAAAGTTAAATACCAATATTCCTTTGCAAGAGTTTTTAGAAAGCTTCTTCCATTTTTGCCGCAATTGGAATTAGCACTTACGCACGGAGTTGTCACTATAATAACTTAAACAAGGTATTGATATAGGACTCCGATTTGATTTCTGAAAACATCTTGAGACTGAAAAGCCCGTTTTATCAGGGTTTTATCTAAAATCTCGTTCAAAAATCAGATATGAGTCCTATATCATTACTGACTTCCACAAGGATACTGACTTTGCAGTTCTCGCTGCCTTTGCCAATATTGACAGCACCTTGATTGCAAACGCAACGTCATCAGAATTGGGGAGCATCCCTCAAAATTGAGCTTATTATTTTTGTTGAATTGCAAATTTTAAATCTGTCAACTCTAATTCTCCTCCGGTTGTTGTTAATACTAAATTAATGCCTAAAACACTTTTTCCTTTAGTTGTATAGTTAGTTGGAAGTATTTGCTTGGTCAAATCAAAATTTATAGCACTTCCATATGTTATTTGATATGGTGTTGGTTTATCGCCAAGTAAAAATGATGTGATAGCTACTCGTGCTGGTGCTTTCTTGACTACACCTTTTACAGCTAAAGGTACGAGCCTAAATTGCTTTTGAGTATTAGAGGTATCAATTCTAATAATACATCTAGCCCTTGACGATTGTGCCTTTACAGTTATAGGAGAGCGAAGTGTAAATTGACTTATTTGCGGATCGAAACTTATATTACATCCCCTATTAACCGAAAATCTTAGCTGGCTGTTTATTGGAGCAGCAGCGCTAGATGAATTGGCATCATAAGAATAGAAAAAAAACAAGCACATTAATATGAAAAAATTACGTGCATCACTCAATCTCAACATCATCTTATTCTCCATCAACAGAAATTTTTAATTTTAAAGAAGAATACATTCGGTAGATTCAATGAGTGCCGGATTTAGACCCACCACTCATTGAAGACCACTAAATTTGAAATTTGGTGCGGTGTATCACCATCTATCCGCAGAATCGCTAAAAGCAACTACTAGCAACGCTTTAGGTCAAAACGAAGTATTACATCGCCAGCATTGATATCGGCTGTATCAACGAAAATAGAACTTCCTCGTGAGGATTGTGCAATCAGATTAATACCTAATAGTCCTTGCCCACCACCACTACATAAACCTGTAGCAGCTACAACAGTAATCTCATCTTGCTCCGCAAATGCCTTACTAGATTTAAAATTAGTAGTTTTAGGGGGAGCTACGGCTTGACCAAGAGCACCACCACTAAAGCTATAAGTTCTGTTTAAGCTGGTACCTTTACTCCCTCTATCAATATCAGTAGTTCCTTGGTACAGTACTTGTACCTCTTGGACGATGAAACCACTTGGAATAAAAGTTTGAACACGTAAAATACACTTTTTACGGTCACCACTGAATGCACTAAAGTTATCCAAGATGATCGATAAGCTTCTACCATCCTCTCCAGGAAGCTGATCGTCAACAATACATCCGCCAGACCCGATTGCATCTCCAAAAGTAATACTAGCCTCTTCAGCCAAAGCCTTGGTCGCAATCACGTTGAGTCCAAGAATTGTAGATATAGAAAGTAATACACCAAATTGTTTAAAGTTCATATTGATTGTACCTATGTTGCTAGAGTTGTTTGTTGATGAAAAATGCATTTAGAAGCCAGAAGGTACGAGGTATGAAAGCATTTTTGCTTTAATCCCAGGTTTAAAAGCATGAGATTGAAGCAAGGATGCTTTGTGTCTGGTGTTACATATCTCGACACAATTTGGTTCTAGTTGTGGGGAATCACCCACAACTAAAGTTTCGATTGATACTTACATGCTTCTGACTTCTTCAATTGTGGGAAATCCTTTCAAGTATGCTTTGACAATTTCTGCTCAATCAGAAAATGAAGCATAACTGTGTATCGCTGGAGTTAACAGAAAAAAGATGGACATCAAGTTACAAGATGTATTTTTGCTGTAAGTCCATGTGGGGAAGATCATATAGTTGTCTCAATCAGAAAATATGTGTTCTTGATCACAGACATATTGTGTTTCTGAACACTGCCAATTTCAAAATAGTAGTATTGAAGTAGTATGAAGGAGCAGTACTCCAAAGTTAGGTGCTAAAAATTAGGGGTATAAATCACCGATTGAATAGTGCAATACCGATAGCACAGCGTTAGTGAGCCGTCGAGCCTCATAGCCCGCCGCAGATATCGCAGTGAAATAGCTGTTTTTATTGAGAATCTATATTATAAGTGGCTGAAATTCTAGTCGTAGACTGGGAACGAGGTAATTGGGAGTGCCTTAAAAACCCTGCATGAAAATCCAAACTACTCCCGCCGCTGTTAGAGGTACGCTGAGGTTATCTGTGCCGTGGGGCGAGACTGCCTCTGCTAAGGTTGCAAAAGTAGCAGTTACCACTGCCGTCAACAATGCCCATCCTAAACTTAAAGGACTTGCTAGGGGACTCAGCGATGAACCAGGTAGCAGTAACAGCACCAAGAAAATCACTACTGTACTTGCTATAAACATTGCTGCTGAACCTTCCCAGGAACGCACAGAACTTCCTACTTGGTATTTATGCTGCCCAAAACGTCTACCGATTAATGCTGCTAGTGCGTCACCCCAGGTCATCGCCATTATCCCTGCTACGGCGATCGCAACGCTATCTACTGGCCCATCTGGTCGCCACAGTAGCCCGAACAGCAGTGTCACTGAGATAGCGAAATAAACCGTACCAGGTGAGCTATCCTGGGTATCCATTGCGCCGATGATTCGGTAGCGGTAAAACAAGTAGTTCAGTCCGATAAAGGTAGCAAAAGGTATGATTCCGATTTCCCAATTCTTAAACAGTAGCAGGACTCCGAAAGCCCACATCCCTGCACCAATATGGATTACCTTGCGGGTTAAATCCGGCTTTACACCAAATAGCCTACGCAATCCCTCGCCAATCACAAGCAGACTGATAGCGTAAACATACGAAATTGCTAGCCCGATAAAATCATTTGTCATTGGTCATTGGTCATTTGTCGTTGGGAAAAGAACTACAGAAAGCTGCCTTTCTGCGTTGTTGGTTCACTTAGGTCGATCGCTATTTCGTCTAAAGTTCTTTTCTACTGACGAAACGCTACCAATACCTTGAAGAATACCACGACCGATTAAACCTAAACCACGACCAACTATTTGGGTAAGGATAAAAACTATACCGCTACCGAAAACAGCTAATAGTGATTTTAAACGCGGTGCGATCGCATCACTAAATTCTAGGAGCAATGTCACTACTAAGGGAATATTAGAAAGTTTTACTAACTCCTGATTTCGAGGAGCGTAAACTGAAGTGTTGGCAATACCACGAGGTGCAATTACAAATAAATCATAGCGACTTTCAAAAACTGCTTTTGGCTCATTTATATAATTTTTTAATCTATATTTCCACGACAAATCATTTCTAAATCGTTCAATTTCTCTTGTAGAAATAAATTGACGTCCATAAAAGTTTTGCTTAATCTCTTCTACATCTGCTAAATAATTTAACAGTGGTTGCACTACTCCATTCGCTACCTGAATCAATAAGTTTTCTAAAATCATCAATGCTTGGGAATTAGCTTCAGCACTCACTACTGGATAGGAGTTATTATCAATGTTCAATTCTGTTTGAAATAAGAGATAAGAATACAACTCATCAACTAGCGGGATTCTATTCAGAATATCTCTTTGTACAACCTCTATATTTTGCAGCAATAAATTAACTATTTCTATATTTTGATTAACTATTTTTATCCGAGAAAACTTCCCAAAAAAATCTATAATTGCTGCTTGCCATAAATCACGTATTAAAGTATTTTTTAGTTCATGTAATTGATTTATCTCTATTTGAGAAGTACGCAGTTCATCCAACTGTTCAGCCAATTTTTGTAGGATAAGATAAAGTAATTCCCGTTTTTTATCTTCACGAAAGATGTCAATTTCTAAAGGAATATCGGTGACATTTCGTAAAGGCAATTGAAGTTTAGTAACACAAGATGTAAACAAGGCAGATTGTAGGGTTCCCGGACTAAGTAAAGGTGATACAGTTTGCCTTTGCTGAATGGCACTACTGAATAAAGGAGTCAAAAACGGCTCATCAGCAACCGGAATCTGTTCTTTTTGCCTTTCTTGTGGTAAAACTAACAACCGATTTAGCAACCAACGAGCCGCTAGCAGTTCTCGCCGCTGTCCAGCTAGAATGGCTCGATCTAATACTGGTAGTCCAGGAGTTTGTAATTGTGTTGTGACTGCGGCTAGGGTAGCATCAATGTTAGCGATTCCTGACAAACGTAAATTATTTCGCAGTTTAGAGAAGGGGAATGAGGAGTTAGGAGTTAGGAGTGAGGAGTTAGCAGTTATTATTGCTTCTCTGTGCTGGAACCAGTAAGAACCACCATCTGCAACTTCTTGCATGGCGGCGACTAACTCAGGAAGTGGTGTACCTTTGGGGCAGTAGCCATTTACACCAATAGATTTCGCAGCTAATAGCAGTCCTTGTTCTTGAATAGAACTGAGGAGTAGGATTGGTAGGTTGGGATATAAGGCTCTGAGTTGCCGACAGAATTGTAAACCTAGCTGTTGACTGGTGGTGGAGCGACTATTACCGAATTCTAAAACTACCAAATTTACCTGGTTAGGGTCTTTTTCGGCAATTTCTGCTAAAATCTGCAAGGAAACGGTGTCAGTTTCTACAACTGCGATCGCTTCTAGGTTAGGAATCGCTTCTAAAGCTACCCGTAATCCCAGACGAAAAATCGGGTCTTGGTCGATTAACAATAATTTTAAAGGGCGATCGCTCATAGTCCACTCAATTAGATCGGCAGTGTTTTTTACCAATCAGAAAACAACTTTGATACAAAACTTTGTCTTCCCCATTGTCACCTGTTTTCGCAAACTGATAAATCGATCATAATTGCCTTGTGCAGCCTCACTGTGTAATTAAATGAACCTGAGTATTCGGCACTGGTTGGCAGAACGCCATATCGCAATCAATCAAATCAGAGGGTTTTCTGAGGGGCAATTGGCAGGTATTGCCTACCGTATTGTTCAGGATATGGAACTCAAAAGCCTGATGCCTTTTGATATCTGTACCTTGGTAGAGATTTTAGAACTGCCCTTAAGTATTGTTTGGGAAGAAATCAGTGTCATTTCCCTGTTGACAGAAAAACTGTTGCGTAGCCTCAGCCAAAAAAAACCGTTAAAACGTAACGAAGGCACATGGCTAGCGTTTCAAATTGCCTATCTTCAAGCTTTGCAAGCAATTCTAGAGCAGGAAGCAAGCTTACAAAAACCGTGGTTAGACCGGGCAATTATACCCATACAAGCACACATACTTAAAGAGGACGTGAGTAAATTCATCCTCCAAGATTCGCAACTACAAGGATTGTTGAAAACTCTCAGCCCAGGTAAATTGACTGATACGCAAGCTGAACAAGCGCTGTCTTCGGTTGCAGATTCATTACTAGTGCAACAAATAAATAACGCTGCTATCGCTTGGTTAGTTGCCAATGGTGCAGAGGAAGCAGAAGCGAAACTTCTAACACAGCGTTTGGTCAACTCACTTCCTGGTGACATACTGGTAGTCGTCACTGAGAATGCTGCACCTTTAGCCCAACTGCAAAAATTTTTCCGTTTGGGGATTTCATTATCTCCCGGTTTCATCACCCCAGAAATTGGTTCTACAGTCAGTGAAAAAATTGATTTGTACCGAGAACATTACCGTGCAAGTTTGATTAAAAACCTCAGTATCCCTTTGCTGATGGAATCCTTTGCTCTTAAGGATATCTATGTGCCACAAAAAGGCTTACCAATAGAGGAAAATTTTTCTGAGCAGGATAAAAAAGCTGTTAAACCAGTTGATTTAAAAACATGGGCACAGCAACAGCTAACTGATTTAGAAACGATCGCTGTTATTGAGTCAGAACCGGGTTATGGAAAAACTAGTTTTTGCCAACTTTGGGCAGCACAGGTAGCACAGGAATTGTACCCTACTTGGATGCCTATAGTAATTAGGTTGCGAGATGTAAAATATGGTAAAACTTTAATCGAAACTCTAAATTCTGCCTTTGGTGTTAATCTTTCAACTTGGTTAGAGCAAGAAAATCTCCCTTGTCTGTTGCTGCTGGATGGTTTGGATGAATTGCCCCATTCTGCTGTGGGTATCAGGGCACAAGCAATTTTTATTCAGCAATTACTGAACTTTCAATCTCAGCACCGCCACAAAATTGTGTTGACAAGTCGCTCAACAACGTTACCAGAAATCGTCTCGGAACTACCGCTATTGTTGAGGCGAATTATTATTCAGCCATTGGATGGGGACGAACTTAAACAATGGTTTCAGCAGTGGGCAAAAGTGCAATCTTTACCCATTGCTCAAAATTTCTTTACATTGTTAAAACAGGCAGGATTATTTGCCAGCCAATCAAAGTTAAAAGAATTATCTGCCCTTGTCCGTCAACCCCTAATGCTGCATTTGTTGGGTATCTTGCACCGCGAGGGATTGCTAGATGATGAACTATTGCAGTTAGCGGCTAATACCCAAAAGTCTTTTCTGTTATGGGAAATTCATCATCGCCTGAGTCGATGGTTGTTGGGTTATCCGCTGATTGGTGGGATCAAGACGATGCTATTGCGTTCAGGATCGGCTCATATCCACCGGACTCCAGAAGCGATCGCTAATTTACTCGCTAACCGTCATCCCCAAGATTTATTTGAGCAGATGCAAGCGATCGCTCTCAAAATTTTACACTCGCAACGTCATCAAATTAATCTAGCTGGTGAATTTAATAGTTTACCAGGGTTTTATTTTAAAATTTGGGATGTAGAAAGCTCAGGTGAAAGCACAGCAAAAAGTAGTTTAATTGAGTTTTCGCATCTCAAATTAGGAGAATCTCTTTGTGCAGATGCTATAGCTGCCCAACTTAAATTTCTGACTCAGTACCAAGATGAGGTTTATGGCACGCCCACTTTTGTACTTGATCCCAGTAGCGTAGCCCAGAATATTTATAATTTACTAGGTTACGGGATACTTAGCCAAGAAATTGAAGAACTGGCGATCGCCGGATTACGCCGCAAGCAAAAGCACAAATTTTCGTTTGAAGTTTTATTTCAACGTCTTTTATCTTTCTGGCGTGCTTACTGTCAAGGACGTTGGTTAGATGAGGGGATAGCCCACAACGCTTTAACTAATTTTCACGCACTGCAAAACCCTGTGAATGTTGAACAGGTGAATGCTGCGGTGGGATTGAATGTATTTTTATTGCTTTGTGCTTGCTACCGAGAAACAAAAGTTCCTTTTTGGCCTTGTGGAAATCCAATCAATTTGACAGAATTCAACCCAGAAGTGCTGAGTGTGCTAATTGCTAGGACAACGGTTTTGCATAAAAGCACCTTTGCAACCCGAATCAAGTCTTTGTCTGGACTCAATTTATCGGGAGCCTCTTTATCGCAAGTGGTGTTAACTGGGGTAAACCTTGAGCAAACAAATTTATCTAATGCGGAGTTAATGGGGGCGAATTTGGCTGGAGCCAATTTGCAACAGGCGAACCTCGCAGGCGCGAACTTAGAAAACGCCAACCTTGCAGGCGCAAACCTGCAACAGGCAAATCTCACAGGCGCAAACCTACAACAGGCAAACCTAATGGGGACAAATCTTAATTCTGCCGATCTCACCAACGCCTGCTTATTTGACGCTATCCTTGCTGCGACTGACAAAAAATTAGCCGCTGATAATGGTGCTTTGTTTTCTAAAGAAATGTTTCAAAAGCTGAAACATTTGCGATCGCACCAACCCTTCTTAAACACCGTGAAAATCACGCCAAACACAAACGTTAATTGGAACAAAACCCCTGCCATCGGACTAATTGAAAGCTGTGAAGGCGCAATTTTGTCAGTAGATTTATATGATGATGATGTCGATGATGAGACAGTTTTTGGTAATTAATTCGATTGAGGAATAGGGAATTGGGCATTGGGCATTGGACATTGGGCACAAGAGGCAGAGGTGCGGAGGGGCAGAGGGGAAAACTTACTGCAACTTCTTTTTCTTTACTCCCCTGCTCCCCTGCTCCCTATCCCTCCTCCGGATTGCGGTAGCCAAAAAAGTTAATACTGTAGTCAGTAATCCGCACTCCTGTTTCTTCTTCAATTTTGCGGATCAAATCTTCTGGTAGTTCCACATGAACATCAAGAATTTGATTTGTATCCACACAGTTTATATGACTGTGAGAATCACTGATATTGCCGTACAAACGCCCATCACAGCGTTCAATACACTCAATGATGCCTTGACTGGATAATGCTTCTAAATTTTGATAAACAGAAGTATGACCGATCTCTTTGCCTTGGTGGTTCAAGCGATCGTAAATCTCTCTTGCTGCAAGATGTTCATTTGCTTGCCAAAGTAATTCCAGAATAAAGCGACGCTGACGACTGACGCGCATACCCAGGATTTGGCAGCGCTCAAGTGCATCTTCTAGAGAACGAATTGGTCTTGTAGTAATTGTTTGTTTTTGCATATTACAGCTTGTTAACTGTTGAGGGAATATTCCCATCTAAATGTTTATTGGTTATTTAATATATGCAATCATATTGCACCCTGCTGTTTTACCTGCACTTATGTTTTGGCTTTTGATGCTGTGGAAGTGACAGGTGACGATAATGATTTTTTTGCCTGTTGAGGGCTACTTTGTCAGACCTTAATCTAAAACAAACTCATTACAACTTTAACTTAAATTTGCTGTAAATGTCCACCTTGGGGCAAGCATTGCCTTACCCAAGTAGGCTAATTCTAATGGCGTACCATATTAATCGTGTAGTAATTATTTAGTTAAAGGCGAGTAATTATAGCAATGATAAAAGTAGCATTTAACTTGAGCAAGAATCGGTGAAGTGAGTGGCCGCCGCAGGCATCGCCAGCGGCTCATAATATCAAGGCTAGTAACTGGATGTATATTTGTTATAAATAGCAAAAATTAAGCAAAATTATCAAATAAATTTGATCGGGTCAGACTTATGTCTAAACCTTGTATAGGTTGACGAAATTATTAGCAAAAAAGTATCAGTAAATACTAGTTGATTTGTGAAGAAAACTTTGTGCTATTAAAAGTCAATCTAGCGTCAATCCCTGAAAGCTGCTACTGTATATTCTCGATCCTACAGTTGAGCATCAAGAAAGTGGCTGCTGAATCAATGACAATTGCGATCGCACTCAATAATGACTTCATTAACAATCTGGATTTGTCGCCTGCGTCAACGGTGATTGAAAAACTGCTGCAAGATGGGGTTGTATCCTATGAACAGCAGCTACGCTTTGATATCAATTACAATCTCGAACCTGGCGATCCACGGGAACTCTCAGAAATTCCAGAGGTGCGCCTGTGGTTTGTACGCCTAGATGCCAAATATCCCTGGTTGCCATTTTTACTAGATTGGAAAGCTGGAGAATTTGCTCGTTATGCCGCCATGCTTGTACCACACCAGTTTAGTTCCCAAGAAGGTATTCAGTACAATCCTGAAGCCTTAGAGATATTTTTGATGCATAAAATCTTTATCTTAGGCGATTGGCTCAAACAACAAGACATCCCTAGCCTCTCGCGCCTAAAGTCCATGGCCCAAATGCTGGGTTATGAATTAGATGATGCTTTTTTTGGGATATTTTAACAAGAAAGAATTCAGGAGTCAGGAGCCAGAATTCATACCATTTTGGATTTTAGATTTTGGATTGTGAAACATCCATTGGATAAGTGTTTCAGTTTTCCATCTATCGCAATCATTTTTCAAATTGGTTTCAGTATGAATTCTGAACTAAAAAGCGGACTTCGGCATGAGCGCTCAGTCGAACGCTAAATCAACGGCATTTATTGCACCCCCGTAAAATCTATGATTTTATGGTCAACTTTCTTAATAGCGGGTCTGAATCTCCCACTTTCTGATTCTGAATTCTGACTTCTGACTTCTTCAAAAAATTACTGGTTTAGCCACCCCAAATTTTCTCTAAAACTGCGTTTGGTGAAATATCCGCCGTTTTTCCTGTGAGGGATTCAATAGCCAGGAATTTATCGTTTTTCGGCAACAACTTAGCTGGAACGCTGGGGCCAAAGATAGCAATGGTATAGGTTTGAACTGCAACACTTAGTTGTAGTGCCGCACTATCAGTCGATAACATCAAATTTGCCCCGGCAATTATGGCAGTTAACTTACCAATATCATCTGGGGCAGTCACCTTGATATCTGGAGAAGACTCCAGAAGCGATCGCACAAACTGCTCATCATCAACTCCCTTAATAACAACCACAGGTAAATCCGGCTGTTTTTGTTGGAAGGCTTGAATAATTTGCTGCCAATTTTCGACAGGGTAGATTTTATCTAGTTCTTTAGCCTGGGATAACTGGCCAGAACCGCCATGAATCAAGATATAGCCTGTTTCATGAACCCCTAAACGTTTTTGTTCCTTTTGTGCCCATTCAATATCTGGTTTTGGCACATTTACTGCTAACTCTGGGACAGGGCTATTTATTTCCAATGGTTGCAGCAAGTCATGGTAAACTGCTGCCGCATACTGGGATGGTTTGAAAGGCACAGCATGGGTAAGAAAACCCGATCCTTTGCCTTGATAGCCAATGCGTATAGGAATTCCCGTCAACCAGAGTAAAAGACCCACCAACCAATTTTGCTTAACAGCAATGGCAACATCGTATTCGCGATCGCGAATAGTTCCCACTAAATTACCCCAATCTGCCAGACTGTTACGGTCATTAAAATCAAAGTTCAGCACCTCGTGAACTGACTTGCTCACTCGGTAGGCAGCCTTTGACCGGGGTTCAACAAAGACATCTATCTGAGCGTTAGGGTAATGGCGCTTCAGGTCATCTAGAGTCGGAAAGAAGAGAACTTGGTCGCCAATTCCGCCAGGTACAAGGGCTACTACTCGCATAATATTTATTGACGCTTACTCGCTCCCTATTTTAGGGGAAAATATATAGCTTAAAGATTGAGGAATTCTGTGTATTTACTAATTCCAGCTGCGGGAATCGGAAAAAGAATGGGGAGTAACCGCAATAAACTCCTGCTAGTCGTGCGATCGCAACCAATTATTGCTTGGACTTTATTAGCCGCAGAAGCCGCCACTACAATCAGTTGGATCGGGATTATTTCTCAGTCTACCGATTGGCCAGAGTTCAAAGCAATTATCGCCGATCTGAAGCTGACTAAACCAGTGGAATTGATTCAAGGTGGCTCCACCCGCCAAGAATCTGTTTACAATGGCTTACAATCTCTGCCAGTAGCCGCAGAACAAGTGTTGATTCATGATGGTGCTAGATGCCTAGCCACACCAGATTTATTTAACTCTTGTGCTGAGGCCATTCGCCACTGTCCTGGTTTAATTGCTGGTGTACCCGTCAAAGACACCATCAAAGTTGTCAATGAACAAGTCATAATTCAAGAAACACCCGACAGACGACAACTATGGGCGGCACAAACTCCCCAAGGATTTGATGTCAAGTTGTTGAAACAGTGCCATGCTGAAGGAGTCCGTCAAGGTTGGGAAGTAACAGACGATGCTGCTTTATTTGAAAAGTGCGGCATCGAAGTCCGAATTGTCGAAGGAGAGGAGACAAATTTAAAAGTGACCACTCCACAAGATTTAGCGATCGCAGAATTTATTCTTACGAGTAGAGGCTTTTAAGTTATTGGGCATTGGGCATTGGGCATTGGGCATGGGGCATGGGGAATTGGTGAGCAGGAGGAGAATAACTGATGCCCAATGCCAAATTTGAAAGTTTAAAAAAATACTTTGACAATTTAGGATATAATGCCACACACTTGTTGATTGTTAGTTGTCATGTACTAATGACCAATGACTAATGACCAATGACTAACGACTAATGACTAAATGATTACAGCCACAGCGACGAAGATAGAAGCAATTCTCTATTTAAAGGGTAAACCCTTGTCGCTCGGCGAAATCGCCGAGTATGCCGCGTGCGATCGCGCCACTGTCAAAGAAGGCATAATTGAACTTATGGACAATTATGCCCACCGAGATAGCGCCCTAGAGGTCATAGAAACCCCAGATGGTTACAGTTTGCAACTCCGGTCTGACTTTCACGATCTAGTGCAAACGATGATACCAGTGGAATTGGGTGTAGGTGCATTACGGACTTTGGCCGCGATCGCTCTTAATAGTCCCATACTTCAGAGCGACTTGATTAACCTGCGCGGTTCGGGAGTATATCAACACGTTCCAGAACTCGTCGAACTTGGTTTCATCCGCAAGCGCCGAGACAGCGATTCTCGCTCCTACTCACTCCAAGTAACCCCAAAATTCCATCAGTATTTCCAAATCGAACAACTCCCGCAAATACTTTCTACCAGTCAGAAGGAAGAACAATTAGAACTAGAACTAGAACTAAAGGCAGTGGCGAGTGGGGAGTAAAGAAGGGAATAGGGTACAGGTTACAGGTGCAGATTATTCCCTATAACCTGTCATCTGTCATCTCTCCCCTAATCACACTCCCTTCCTCTTGACTTATACCTGTGGTGAATGCGCTAGCCTTGTACTATGGTTTAGAGTAGAGTTAGCAATTAAGCTAAATAAAACTGCCAATGGTGTTTAATCCTGACTTTTTGAATGACAACTCTGAGGAACACCCTAATCAACTTCTTTCCGACCACTCTGAGGAATACCCTAATCAGTTACTCAAATATCTACAGCATCAGTCTCCTGATGTTTTAGCTAGGGTTGCTCAGTCCGCTAGCCCCGAAATTAAACAAATCATCTCGCAAAATGTCCAAGGGCTAGTGGGAATGCTCCCCGCGGAAAATTTCAACGTGCAAATCACAACAGATAGGGAAAACTTAGCTGGGCTTCTAGCATCAGCCATGATGACAGGGTATTTTCTGCGCCAGATGGAACAAAGAATGCAGTTAGAGCATTTGTCTAATGGCCAATAATTAATAGTCAGTAGTCAAACATTCTGGAACTATTGACCAAATAATTACTAATTCGTAATTCGGAATGACGCTTTCTAGGAATTACGAATTATTTTGACTACTTCTTTTCAGGATAAGCTCCTGATTGTACTTTGAAGGTTTGAACTTTACCGCTGCGGTTGACTTCGAGAGCTATTATGTCTCCAACTTTGCTAGACTCTACCAGCCTCTGAACTTGGGCTGAAGTTTTGACCGGTTTGCCGTTAAATTTTTGAATCACGTCTCCAGGAAGCAGTCCTCCACGCTTGGCTGGGGAATCATCTGTGACTCCTTTAATCACAATTCCAGCATCCTGCTGAATGTTTAGTTGATTTTCTTGATTAATCTGCTGTTTTCTGATGGGAGAAAGGTCTGCCATTTCAACACCCAAGAAGGGATGTTCCACGCGCCCTTTAGTAAAAAGTTCATTAGCGATGCGGGCGGCGGTTTCAATGGGGATGGCGAAACCGAGTCCTTGAGCATCAGCGCGGATAGCAGTGTTAATACCAATCACTTCGCCTTGGGCGTTTAATAAGGGACCACCAGAATTACCAGGATTAATTGCGGCATCAGTTTGGATAAAGCTGACTCGCTTATCTGGGACACCAACTTGAGTGCTAGTGCGATCGGTAGCGCTGATGATACCGATAGTGACAGTATTATCTAAACCCAGAGGATTGCCAATAGCGATCGCCCATTGTCCTGGGATCAGGTTTTGCGAATTGCCCAGTTTTACCGTCGGCAAATCATTCGCTTTTATTTTCACTACCGCCACATCTGTTACTGAATCAACTCCTACCACCTTACCCTCTAGACTCCGACCATCTTTGAGGGTAACTTGTACTGTATCTGTATCTGCCACTACATGAGCGTTGGTGAGTAATTCCCCATCTTCGCTCAAGATAAATCCCGATCCTGTACCGCGCTCAATGCGTTCTTGAGGAATTGGTTGGTCATCTTCTCCAAAGAATCGCCGCAAGAGGGGATTTTTCAAAGCGTCAGAGATGGGATTAGCTACTTTACGAGTGGCATTAATTCGCACTACAGCCGGGCCAACTTTTTGCACTGCCGTCGCAATAAAATTCACGTTATCGCCACCAGTAGCCCCAATAGCTCCGTTAGGAGAATTCGGAACTACGGATTCTGGAGGCGAAGCCATTGTTACATTTCTTAACTGTTGGAACGAGCGATTTTGTGGCACGAAATAGCGACTGCCAAACAAACCTGCACCACCGCCAATTACCAGTAAAAACACATAAACCGCCAATTGCTTTAAGGATAACTTCATAATCTTTTGCTCAAGAACAGCAATGCAGTTGCTAATTTCTAAGTGTAGTCAAGCTAACGGCAAGTGGACAGATCAATTTACGAGAAATTAGGGAATGGGCGTTAGGAGTGCTGAGTTAGGAGTTAGGAGTTAAGAGTTTTGTTTATCTCCTTGTCCCCCTCATCTTCCCCAATCCCTAGTCCCCAATCCCCATTCTTCCCATCTAAAATTTAAAGTTAATGCGCTCTTGACCTGTGTACATGACTTTACCCTTTCGTCAACTGTTTCTCTGTAGCTTAGTTAGCGCCTTGGGCCTAGTAAGCATACTGCCATACTCAAGCTCAAACAGTGCTAACGCTGCTGTGGGTGGTTGCTCAACTCCAGCCTTATCTCGCTTCCAACGCCATAAAGTTGTTCGTGGCGAAACTTTGGAGAGCATAGCGCAGCGCTACAATCTCATTCCGACAACTATTATTGGCATGAATCCAGCTTTGCAGAACGGTGCAGCTGTCGCTGTTGGTAGTGTGCTTCAGATTCCTCCCTACAATGGGATTGTAGTCGAAGTGCCTCGCGGTCAAACTTGGCGACAAGTGGCGGCACAATACAAAGTTCGTGCTGATAGCCTGTTTGAGGTGAATGGCTGCCAACAAAACCCCAGAATCGTCTTTGTTCCGGGGGTAAATTGGTCGCCTAATGGTGTTGTAACTAAGTCGCCTTTACCTACTGATGCAGGTACACCAAACCGTGCATCTTTGTCTGGATATCCTTTGGGAGAAGTGGCAACTGTAGGATTAGCTTACGGCTGGCAAATTAATCCCGGTACAAGTGAAGTTTTCTTCCACAGTGGTGTTGACTTATTAGCATCAGTTGGTACTAATGTACTAGCGATCGCACCTGGAACTGTAGCCTTTGCCAGTGATCAAGGTTCTTATGGCAAGTTGGTCATTATTAACCACAGTGGCGGACTTCAAAGCCGTTACGCCCAGCTTGACACCATCAAAGTTACTGTCGGTCAACAAGTGAAAAAAGGAGACTTACTAGGAACAGTAGGTACTAGTGGAAAACCAACATCCACTCAACCCCATCTCCATTTTGAAGTGCGTTCTAGCTCATCTCTGGGTTGGGTAGCAGAAGATCCAAAGGGTTATTTGAAGAAATGAGTTTTGTTTTGAAACGCAGAGGAACGCAAAGGAAATCTCTGTGTTCTTCTGCGAAACCTTTGCGATCCTTTGCGTTAAATAAAGGATGCTATATTTTCGCTAGATTTTACGATGTGCATTCCTGCCTCTGCAAATCTTGCAAATGCCGCATCTGCCTGTTCTGTGTAGTCCACAACACCGGGAACAACGACAGGCGAAGTAGAATCTTCTAGCAAATAGATTTTTTGAGCAAGGGTGGCATCTACCTGTTTAATTTCTGTTAATAAATCGTCAATTGTCCAAGCGACGCAGTGACTTTTAGCTTGACCACCAATAATTACTGCATCATATTCTAAAAGTTGTTTAATCAGGCGCGTGTTCTTTTGAGCAAGTGGACGTTGCTCAAAATCTTCTAAAACTTCTGGACGTAAGATGGAATAGTTTTCTGTTAAAGGATTTTCACCTTTAATTTCAAATTGCGTTTGACTCTGACGCGCAATGCCGTGGAAAAATATCGCTTCTTCTACCGATGAAACTAGAGCATGACCAATACCACCCAACATAGAATGATAAGGCCAAACAGTGAGTGGATATTTACCGTCTTGACTGAGTTGCTTAATGTAATGGTAAGCGTGTTTTTCTAATAATTCATAATCCCCATTAGTAACACTGTTAGCAACTGCTGGGTTAACTTTCCAAATACCTTGTTGAATATCTGCTGGTGTAATGCTAGTCGCGGCTGGGGTAGGATGTTCTCCCGCAGCATTTACCCAAAATATCGGATGGAAGATTTGCGTTGCTGTGTGAGTATCTAGAGTTGGTACAATTTTCGTGATTATTCCCAAGTTTCGATAGATAAACTCAGATAATCTGACGTTATCATTCACTGCCGCATTACCAGATTTACCACTTACAAATAATTCAAATCCAGGGATGCAGAAGGTGTTTTGGACATCAATTAACAGTAGGCAAATACGAGTTTTATCTAAAGATGCAGGTTTGATATCGTGTTGTTTTGCCCACATTTCAGCTTCAGCGGCACGTTCTTGATAAGGTACGCGCCAGACTTCGCCGACTTCTTCAGGATTAAAATGTGGGGGAATTGGTAGTTGAGGTGTTATTTGGGTGTTCATAATTACAGCCGCTTTTATTCTGTAATAACATCTATGATTTCAATCCCCAAATTTAAGAATAGCCTGAGCTTCTGGATGCTTCTACTGCTTCTATGGCTTTCTGGAATGTAGATGTTTTTTCTAGCATGGGCGTTAAAGCATTTGGTGATAAGTCTAATTTAGCTGGTGGTAGGGGCGCTCGCTCCTCATTTTCCTTGCTTAATAGTATATTTGT
This sequence comes from Nostoc sp. JL23, assembly GCF_017115065.1. NCBI lineage: Bacteria > Bacillati > Cyanobacteriota > Cyanophyceae > Nostocales > Nostocaceae > Nostoc > Nostoc sp. JL23. The sequence goes on along the minus strand of NZ_JABXKN010000128.1, from coordinate 80,113 downwards.
ATTATTAAATAAATTTAGCGATCGCTCTCATCCAAACTTCGCAACATCGCCAACCGTCGATCTAACCACTCATCTGTAAACCAACCATAAGGCAAAATATTTCTAATTCGAGGCAGCTACAAGTATGCAGGAAATTTGGACAAGAATAGAATTCTGGCTCGAAGCTAATACTCCACAAGTTCTTGATACATTGAACCCTGGAGCATCAGAGAGTCAGATAAAGGCAGTATAAGACGCTCTGCTGATACAGTTTCCTGATGATGTCAAGAGTTCTTACCGTATCCATAATGGACAATCAGGCTACAATTATGGGCTGATTAATAGAAGAGAATTTCTATCTCTTGAACGTATTCAAGATGAATGGCAAGTTTGGAAGGAACTTCTAGACGCAGGTAATTTCGATGGTTGTGAAAGTCAGCCAGAACCAGGAATAGGAATTTGTACAGATTGGTGGAGTGCGTTATGGATACCACTAACCTATGACGGTGATGGCAATCACGATTGTCTAGACTTAGCTCCTGCTAAAGGTGGCAAAGTTGGACAAATTATTCAGATGTGGCATGACAACGATATTCGAGAACTCGTCGCTTCAAGTTTTCAGAACTGGCTAGAGGAATATGCCACTGGTTTAGAATCTGGTCAATATGTTTTCTCCCATGAATACGGAGGTATAGTCAAAGCGGATAGTATCTGGTGTCTGTAAATTTAGGAGCAACGCAACTTAGTCTGGTTAAAGCGATCGCACTCAAGCTACTCACTTAAAAATATTTTAAGTAATATATCTTTACAAATGAGTAAAACTCTTCAATTGCTCTTTATTTCTTTGTCTGTGTTATTTTCCATTTTTTTCTATACTAATCGTCCAAAAGAGGCACTAGCTGTGGCAATCTGGGAAACAGAGATTTATTAAATCTGATATTTGAGCAACAGCAAATTTACCTAATCAGGTTATGCAAACTCTGCCCACAGTAAACACTTCAAGCATCACATCAACTCAAGATACCTTTGATACAACTATCAAGCGGCGTAAAACCCGTGCTGTAAAGGTGGGAAATGTCACCATTGGCGGTGGCTACCCGGTTGTAGTGCAGTCAATGATTAACGAAGACACTCTTGATATAGATGGTTCCGTAGCTGGTATTCGTCGTCTGCACGAAATTGGCTGCGAAATTGTCCGCGTCACAGTGCCAAGTATGGCTCATGCTAAAGCTTTAGGAGAAATTAAACAAAAATTAATTAAAACTTACCAAGACGTGCCAATTGTGGCTGATGTCCATCACAATGGGCTGAAAATCGCTGTGGAAGTTGCCAAGCACATAGAGAAAGTGCGGATTAATCCGGGCTTGTATGTGTTTGAAAAGCCAAATATCAATCGAACTGAATATACTAAAAGCGAATTTGACGAAATTGGCGAGAAAATCCGCGAAACCTTAGAACCTCTGGTAGTTTCTTTGCGCGATCAAGGAAAATCAATGCGAATTGGGGTAAATCACGGTTCTCTGGCTGAGAGAATGCTATTTACTTACGGTGACACCCCCGAAGGAATGGTGGAATCTGCCATAGAATTCATTCGCATTTGTGAATCTTTGGATTTCCGCAACTTGGTAGTTTCCATGAAAGCCTCACGAGTCCCAGTGATGGTAGCCGCCTATCGCCTCATTGCCAAGCGCATGAATGAACTGGGTATGGATTACCCATTACATTTAGGCGTTACGGAAGCCGGTGATGGCGAATACGGGCGAATTAAATCCACAGCAGGCATTGCCACATTACTTGCTGATGGCATTGGTGATACAATCCGCGTCTCACTGACAGAAGCACCAGAAAAAGAAATTCCCGTCTGTTACAGCATTCTCCAAGCTTTGGGATTGCGAAAAACGATGGTGGAATACGTCGCTTGTCCTTCCTGTGGACGCACTTTGTTTAATCTAGAGGAAGTGCTGCACAAAGTTCGGGAAGCCACTAAACACTTAACTGGTCTTGACATTGCAGTTATGGGTTGTATTGTCAATGGTCCCGGAGAAATGGCAGATGCTGACTATGGCTACGTTGGCAAAACACCTGGTTATATTTCTTTGTATCGTGGTCGAGAAGAAATTAAAAAAGTCCCAGAAGATAAAGGTGTAGAGGAATTAATTAACCTCATTAAGGCAGATGAACGCTGGGTAGAACCTTAAAAGAGGCAGGGGAGCAGGGGAGCAGGGAAAAATTTAAGTTGCAGTAAGTTTTTCCCCTCTGCCCCTTTGTACCTCTGCCTCTTGTACCCACTGCCCCATACCCAAAAACTTTGTATCTTTTAACCACCAAGGCCGCCTGATTGTCAAGTATTTTGTTTAAATTAAGAATACATACTAGGTCTGTACAGTGGTAGCCTGTGTTAGATTGAGCATACTGACTATATTATTTTCCCTCTGACGCAGCTGTCATTATGGTGATTACAAAAAGTAGACTTGTTTTGGGTGCTACGGCAGTTACACTCTCCACGATCGCTGTTACTAGCCTTGGCATTCATTCGCGAGGTCAGGCTTTATTTAAAGCAAGTCCTAAAGAATTAGTAGATGAAGTTTGGCAAATTGTTCAGCGCCAATATGTCGACGGTACTTTTAATCAGGTAGATTGGCAGGCTGTTCGTAAGGAATACTTGAGCAAGTCCTACAGTAATCCGCAAGATGCGTATAAGTCCATTCGGGAAATGCTGAAAAAGCTAGAAGACCCCTACACCCGGTTTATGGACCCAGAAGAATTCAAAAATATGCAAGTTGATACCTCTGGAGAATTGACAGGGATTGGGATCACCATTAGTCAGGATGAAAAAACCAAGCAATTGGTTGTAATTGCGCCAATCGAAGATACACCAGCCTTTAAAGCTGGTGTTTTAGCAAAAGATATCATTCTCAAAATTGACGGCAAAGATACTAAGGGGATGGATACTAATCAGGCAGTGTCCTTGATTAGGGGTGAAGCAGGATCTCAAGTCAGCTTGACAATTATGCGTGACGGTAAGACAAAACAGTTTGACATCAAACGGGCACGCATTGAAATCCATCCAGTTAAGTTTTCTCAAAAGAAAACCCCAGCCGGAAATCTTGGCTACATCCGCTTGAACCAGTTCAGCGCCAATGCTGGTAAAGAAATGCAAATTGCCATCAAAGATTTAGAAAGCAAAAAGGTAGCTGGATATATCCTTGATTTGCGTGGTAATCCTGGTGGCTTACTTTTCTCCAGTGTCGATATTGCCCGGATGTGGATAGATAAAGGTAAGATTGTCTCCACTGTTGAACGCCAAGGAGAGGCAGAAAAGGAAGAGGCAAACGGACGAGCCTTGACAACTAAACCATTGGTGGTGCTGGTAGATAAAGGTTCAGCTAGTGCCAGTGAAATCCTCTCAGGGGCTTTGCAAGATAATAAGCGTGCTACTTTGGTCGGTACTCAAACCTTTGGTAAGGGACTAGTGCAATCGGTGCGCCCCCTGGAAGATGGCTCAGGATTAGCGGTGACAATTGCTCATTACTATACTCCCAATGGTACAGATATCAATCACAAAGGCATTTCGCCAGATGTGAAGGTGGATTTGAGCAAAAAGCAGATGGAAGATTTGTGGCTCCATGAACGTGACAAACTCGCTACTCTTGCAGATCCTCAATTCGCTAAAGCAGTGGAAGTGATAGGTAAAAAAATTGCTGCTAAGGGTACACCTACAGCAGAAAAATGAAGAGTTAGGAATAAAGTTAGGAGTGAATAGTGAGGAGTTAGGAATAAAGTCCATCACTGTCAACTTCTAACTACTAACTTAAACTGGTTTGCACTTTCCAGCCCTAATAAGTCCGACACGTCGAGCGATCGCTTCTTCTTGCGAACTAAAAGGCCCCCATTGTTCTATAATTTCTAGATTATCGTTGCCAACTTGGTCCCTGGGGATAATTTCACAGCTTCCAACAGAACGCTTGACAATATACCAAGTTTGTGAATCGTTCATATTTTAAATAAAAATTTTGTTTTTATAGTCAGAATTTTACGACACATAGAAAATATTTTCGCACTTACTGTTATTAATCGAGGTGGACAAAATTTTTGTAGTCCCCTCGATTTCTGACATACATTTACCTTTAACTAATACTTCCGCTCTTTTGGCTCAAACATAGTAATCGCCACTGGCCGATATTGAATATCAATTCCCGCTGGTGAATAGTAAGCCATTGTGTGTTTGAGAAAGTTCGTATCATCTCGCTGGGAATAATCTTCGCGAAAATGAGCGCCACGACTTTCTTGACGATTTAGGGCTGATGCCAAAATGGTCTGCCCTACTACCATCAAACTTCGCAATTCTAAGGCTTCTACGAGTTCCGTATTCCAGCAACTACCTTTGTCATCTAAATAAATTTGAGGGTATTTTTGTTGTATTTCTTCTAGTTTGTGTAACCCTTCAGTCATTAATGACTCAGTGCGAAAAACACCGCAGTATTCAGTCATACAATCCTGGAAAGCTTCACGGACTTGGTTAATGCGGTACTTTCCTGGTTGTTCTAACAAAGCTTGAATTTGTTGCTGGGCTTCTGTTACATACCGTTGCTCATCTACAGAGGGTAACTTACGTTTTTGCACAAATTTGGCGATCGCAGCCCCAGTTCTTTTGCCATAAACGACACATTCCAGCAGAGAATTACTCCCCAAACGATTTGCACCATGTACAGAAACACAAGAAGTCTCACCCGCAGCAAAGAAAGCATCAACTAAACCATCACCACTACTGCGAACTTGACCATCGGTGTTAACTGGTATACCACCCATACAATAATGAATTGTCGGGCGGACTGGCATCGGTTGAGTTACTGCGTCAACGCCTACTAGACGATGGGCTTCTTCCCAACAGAAAGGAACGCGACTCATAATTTTTTCTTTGCCCAGATGGCGCAGATCCAGATAGACAAAGGGGCCACCAGCACTGCCATCGAGATGAATACCACGTCCAGCGCGAATTTCGTAAGCGATCGCTCGTGAGGTAATATCACGAGGAGCTAGTTCCATGCGACTGGGTGCATAATTCGCCATAAAGCGATCGCCTTCACTATTAATTAGATACGCCCCTTCACCCCGTACCGCTTCTGAAATGAGTACCCCTACCGGATATAAGCCAGTCGGATGAAATTGGACAAATTCCATATCTTCCAGGGGTAAACCTGCGATCGCAGTCATTGCCAAACCATCACCTGAAGAAGCGTAATCATTGGAGGTAGTGTTATAAACGCGACCATAGCCCCCTGTGGCAAACATCACTGCCTTAGCCCGCACCACCTCAATATGTCCATCCAAAAGATGGAACATGACCACACCCTTCGCCTCATTTTCTTCCAAAATGAGACGCATCACGTACCACTCTTCATAAACTTGCACCCCATAACGCCGCAAATTGTTAACCAATTCGTGCAAAATCGCGTGACCAGTTTTGTCAGCGGCGTAGCAAGTGCGGTTGTGAGAATGTCCGCCAAAAGCGCGTTGGGCAATGCGCCCATCGGATAAGCGAGAGAACAAAACGCCCATGTGTTCCAAGTCAATCACCACACCTGGCGCTTCTTGGGTGAGAATTGCTACGGCATCTTGGTCTGCCAAGTAATCAGAACCCTTGACAGTATCAAAAGCATGTGCTTCCCAACTATCCTCTGAATCAACATTTTTCAGCGATGCAGCCATACCACCTTGAGCCGCAACCGAGTGGGAACGAATTGGGTGGGTTTTGGCAACCACAGCAATATTTAAACTAGGGTCAGTGCGGGCAATTTCTACAGCAGCGCGACATCCCGCCAATCCACCCCCGACAATAATCACATCGTGTTCCAGCATAATTAGCCCCCTGATTGCAAACCACTGCTGTTCTATTGTAGAGAGGTGATTAATCAGCTAGTGCGTTGTAACAGTAGCATCTCTACAAAAAAATTCCCTGCCTACAGACAGGGAAGTTATAACAAATTTTGAAATTAGGAGTGAAAAGTTAAAAACAAAGAGTTACGGCACAGATAAAGTGACTCATAACTCATAACTCATAACTCATAACTCCTAACTCTTTAGCTAGTTGCTTGTACAGGTTGTTGTTGAGACACATTACCTGGTATAGGTTCCATTTTGGTTCCCGGACCTACAGGACTGACTTCAATATGATTTAACAAGGTAGTGACAAACGCAAACAACAAGAAAGGTAGCGATAGCAGAACGACGAGACCCGCTGTTGCTAAAGCGTACACGGGCCGCTTGGCACCCATCAGCGCCAAAGCTGATGCCAAACTTAGGGTAATCGTAATCAACCAAACAATTATTTGACCGTAGATATCACCGAAAGTCAGGGTACAGACAAACCGATACTTTTGAATATTATTTTCGCTCATCACATTTGCCTCCAGTCTCTCCTAATAGGTTCTACGTTAGAACTATGTTTGCCTTCTAGGCAATTTCTAAATATTTTTGCAAGCTTCGTAATATCACTTCACAATTTAGCTGCCTTTGGCGGTAAGACAGCTATCCTAAAAAACTTCTTCTCTGCATTAGGAGAGGTTGAGATCGCCTCCTTAACTAACACTATCTTGGTTTTAAGAAAAGGGACTATTTGTCATCTATCAAATTCAGGATATTTAAAATAAATATATATCAATTCTATTTAATTTGTGAAAATTGCAACCCACAAATCCCCGACCTTGTAAAAGTTGTTGGGTATCTTGTTTCTCATGAGTGATTCAGGATTGCTATAAAATTTAATTTTTTGCTAGTAAATATTAACTAGAGAATCAAATAAAGTCAGAATGCAAAAACCGATTTTTTGATGTTAAATTTTGAATATTGCCCGAATTTGTTGATTTAAATCAACAAAAATCTTTATTTTTCGCGGCAACATTGTTTTAGGAGTGAACGTGAATACTATTTTTCTTCGTAAAGGTGTTTTTTGGTTGCCAAGTATAGCTGCTCTTGCATTCCTAAGTAACGGTTTATCTGCAAGCGCCCAAACAGTAGACAAGTTGAGCAATCAGCCATTAACCGAACCTTCCGCAACTGTAGCGTCTCCCAAAGAGTTTAGCCAAAACCTCTCTACAGAAACAACTGAAACTTTTACAGTCACAAATTTAACTAAGGTAGAGCAGTTACCCAACAATGCGATACAAGAAAACGCCAGTGTAACACCCATACCCATTCCAGGCACAGTGGCGACCTCATCTGCAACGCTCACTTCTGAACCTGTACAACCGACTTCTCAAACTACTGTTACTGTTCAACCATCTGCGACAAGAGTGGCGCAATCAGATATTGATTTAGGTAGAACTACGGCTGGTGGTAGTAGCTATCTTGGCGTCGCTGGTAACATTGGTTTGAGTGGTGGTGACACGTCTTTGGGCGACGCTAACTTTGCAGTAGTCAGTAAAATCGGACTGACAAATTCTATATCAGTGCGACCCTCAGCTGTATTTGGTGACAACACCACAGTTCTACTTCCAATCACCTACGATTTTACCTTCAAATCAGCAGATGCTTTTAGCGAACCATTAGCGATCGCACCTTACGTCGGAGTGGGTGCAGCTTACAAAACTGGTGATGATTCAAAATTTGCCTTTTTGGTGTCTGGTGGCATTGATGTGCCTCTAACTTCTCAATTTACGGCAACAGCTGCTATCAATGCCGGATTTTTCGATGAAACTGATGTGGGCTTGTTGTTAGGAGTTGGTTACAACTTCAGTGGGATTAAATAGTTAGGAGTTAGGAGTTAGGAGTTAGGAGTTATTAAGATTAAATTATTAAATTCATAACTCATCACTCCTAACTCCTAAGTTTCTACTTAGGGGTAACTTTGTCAATCACCTTGATTGTGCCATCGTCTCCTACTGTCCAAACATCATAGACACCGATGACATCGCCGTTAGCATCAACATCTACGTTGCCGCTGGCTCCTTGGTAGTTAATCTTTTTACCATCTTTAAGTAACTTCAGTCCCTCGCAGACATCACTAACTTCTGTGCCAGGCCCATCAGCAACTTCCCGGATTTTGCTGGCTATACCAACGCCTGTATTTTCTTTAGCAGCTTGCGCTGCCAATGTCAATAAAGCTGCTGCATCCCAAGCTTGAGGAGCATATTCTCCTGGCGCACCACCCTTTTTATCCTTCCACAGCTTGTTGAATGCTTCTAATGCTTTACCATCGGAACCCGGTACTGTACCGATCGCTCCAGTTAAAATATATTTACCATCACTGCCTTTGCCAACTTGTTCGGGAAAAGTCGGTGACTTTACCCCATCTGTCAGCAGAATCTGTACTCCCTTCGCCACACCTTGCTGATAGGCGGCTTTCAGGAAGAGGCTACCAGTTTCTGCATAGAGTACAGCCAGAACTGCATCTGGCTTACCAGCAAATGCAGCAGCCGCCTCTGTATCAAATGTTTGAGCTTTTGGGTCGTAGCGGACAGGCTTATCTTTATTAACTATAGTTCCACCCAATTTTTCAAAGGTTTGCACGAATGCTTTTTCAAACCCTACGCCATAGTCGTTATTAATTACGACTGTAGAAACTCGCTTGAAACCTTTTTTTCTGGCAAGTTGGGCTAAAGCTAGTGCTTGGTATGTATCGGGGGGAGCGGTACGTGCCCAAAAGCCTTTATAGTCACCTTTTTGAGCCTTATCGGTAAATACGGGACTGGTACTACCAGGGGAAACCAGCATGACTTTATTCGGCGTGGCAATGGAGACTGCTGCACTAGAAACGCTACTGGCAAAGGAACCAACTACACCTGCTACTTTATCTAAAGTTGCTAGTTTAGTCATACCAGCAGCTCCAGCTTTCGGGTCGGTTTGGTCGTCTACTTGCACCAAGGTAACAGGTTCGCCATTCACTCCACCGCAAGCGTTGACTGTATCGACTAGTAAAGGTACAGAGCCTAACATCTGCTGTCCCACAGAAGCCAAGTCGCCTGTTGTCGGTAGCAAGGAACCAATTTTTAGCCCTTTAGCACTGCTTGTAGTAGTTGAGTTTGCCGCTGGGGTAGCGGTACTTCCGTTGTTAGCTGTGCCGTTGGGGGTACTGCTATCACCACAAGCCCCAAGTAGGAAGCCAGTTGCTAGGGTAGCTATACTTAAACTTAAGGCGGCGCTAATTTTTCTCATAAATTACTTTCACTCCTCAGATATTTAGGAGCCTAAAAATAAGATCCAAACTAGGTTTGTAACTTAGCTGGATCTTATCAAGACTCCAAAGGATAAATCATATCATCCATCTTTGGGAGTAGAAATATTTACGCCGATCTTAGTAATTCTTTTTGTACACAGAATATTCTCCGTGTATCAAAAGCTGAAAAACGGAGAGGGAGGGATTCGAACCCTCGGTACGGAGTTGCCTGCCGTACAACAGATTAGCAATCTGCCGCTTTCGACCACTCAGCCACCTCTCCTGACTCACGAATATCAATGTTACCAGACTTGCCAGTAAGAGTCAATAGTCATTTGTCATTGGTCATTTGTGATGGTCATTGGTTATTTATAAAACACCGAGGACTAAGGACTAGGGACAAATGACTAATTTTTTAAAGGACTTGCGATCGCATCCAAGCTACGGGCAAAGTGCGTAACTTTTTCCACTGGGGAACGTAAGCCCGCTGACTGAATACATCGTAATCGTTGCGTTCAATCGCCTCCAAAATTTGACCGTACAGCATTGATGCTGCCCACACAGGCCAACGGGCATCGGATGCTAAATAAGTAATTCCCTGGTCGGATGTGGTGTAAAATTGACGAGCGCGGTCAATTTGAAAGCGCATCAATGCTCGCCAACGATCGTCTACCACACCTTTGAAGAAGTCTTGCTCGCTATAGTTGAATTTTGCCAAGTCTTCCAGGGGAATGTAAATCCGTCCCCGTTTGGCGTCTTCTCCCACATCCCGCAGGATGTTGGTGAGTTGATTGGCAATTCCGAGAGCGATCGCTTGTTCTATGGGAACATAAGGTTGTTTGTTCTGTTGCCACGGTGCTGCATATATGGTGTTATCCACACCCATAACTGATGTTGACATTAAGCCAACAGTGCCAGCAACACGGTAACAGTAGAGGTATAAATCCTCAAAGGTTTCATAACGACTGCGATATAAGTCCATGCGCTGACCGGCAATCATATCCCGAAATGGCTGAATGTCCATCGGAAAGCGCTGGAGGGTATCAACTAAAGCTACATCGTAATTTTCTAATGGACGCCCCGCAAAAATCGATTCCAGCTGCTGTTCCCATAGGTCTAGGGTTTCTGGCGTGGTAATAGCAGATGCGGGGCCATCCACCAATTCATCTGTACGGCGACACCAAGCGTAAATTGACCAAATAGATTGACGTTTTACCGGACTCATAAGCAAAGTACCCAGGTAAAAAGTCTTGGCATACTTTGCTGTGAGATGCCGACAAAGTTTGTATGACTCGTCTACAGAGACCAGCGTTTTCATGCGCGGCGGGGAATCAGGCAGTTGCAGCATTCGTTGCGGGCGGTCGGGTGAGCGTTTGCAGGTTTGAGGAATTTGCTACCGGGAGGGCCTCAGAAATCGCCTGCGCTGTCAGCTTACCAGAAAGTACGGCACCTTCCATACTGGCTAAGTAGCGTTGCATGGTGTAATCCCCTGAGAGATAGAAGTTACTAATGGGGGTTGTTTGCGAGGGACGGTACTGTTGACGACCAGGGGTCGCTTTGTAAACTGAACGGGGCGTTTTCACCACATGAGATTTCAGCAATGTTGCTGGATTGTCTCCCCCAAAGTGGTCGGGGAAGAGTTTTTCTAACTCGGCAATAGTTGCAGCCACAATCTCCTCATCAGATTTGGCAATCCAATCTTTTGCCGGGGCTAGAACTAATTCCAGCATCGAGCGTTCGGGGTTGGCGTATTCACGGCAGGTATTGCTCATATCAGCATAAACGCTTAGGAGGGGCGATCGCGAGAATAGCAAGTGATCAATTTGCGTAAGTTTACGATCAAACCACAAATGCACGTTAATCACAGGCACTCCTTCCAACCCGTCTAGCTTTTGGAAAAACTCCATTTCTTTCCAAGGTGCTGGCAAAATCACCTTCAGAGGGTCAACCGGCATGGCAGATACATACAAATCCGCCGTGAAAACTTCATCTTCCTCTCCATTCAACCCCCGAATCAAGTATCCTTTGACGCTACCATCGGCGTTTAGCAAAATCTCTTTTAAGGGGGCATTCAAGCGGACTTCTCCACCGCGTTCGGTGATGTAATCCACTATCGGCTGACACAATCGTTCTGTTGGCGAACCATCCAGAAAGGCCATTTTCGAGCCATTTTTTTCCTGGAGGAAACGATTGAGGGCAGTTAAAAGAATGGTTGCCGAAATTTCATCTGGGTCGATGAAATTCAGCGACTTGGCCATGGCAATAAAAACTTCTTTATTGACCCGTTCTGGAATGTTGTGTTTACGTAGCCAATCTGTCCAGGAATATTTGTCCATTTCTTCAACGTACTTTTGCCCCTGAATCATGACCGGCAATAACCCGATGCCAAAGCGGATTTTTTCTGGCCATGTCAGCATGTCGTTGTTTCGCAGAATTGCCACTATACCATTAATTGGTGCCGGCAAATCTGGGAAATCAAAGCGGCTGTAAGTACCTGGTGCATCTGGTTGGTTGAAGATCATTGTGTGTTCTTTCCACTGCAACCGATCTTCAATATCCAGTTCTTTGAATAACTGCAACATATTGGGATATGCGCCAAAAAAGATGTGCAGACCTGTTTCGTACCAGTCTCCATCAGCATCTTTCCATGCGGCCACTTTACCGCCTAGAACGTCTCGACGTTCCAAGACAATGGGTGTGTGACCTGCGTCTGTAAGATATTTCGCGCAGGAAAGTCCTGCTAGTCCCGCTCCCGCGATCGCTACTCGCATGTAACCCTACTGCTCTTCAATATTTCTTAACCGTTTTATCGTTCTCATTATACGTTGCAATCCGTTACATTTGGCAGTGATTGTGCGATCGCTTCCCCAAAAAACTTTTGCCAAAGGGAATTTTACCTACGCGCACTTGCACAAGCAAATTGCCAATACCATTGTTGGCAATAGCTTTGCGCCATGCACTTTATCTATATTTACATGCAAGTGATTTAGGGAAACAAAAGTATTTCCTTCGACTGAAAATAGCTAATTTTAAAAGTTTTCTTAAAGTAGTTGATTTCTTTGCTAATTTGTGTACTTGCTCTGAAAAAATATCTGGGGCATTACTTAAAAGAAAACTTTCCTCTCCCTATAAGGGTGTAGGATAAATGTTTATGTCCTCTAGGTTGAACAACCAAGTTGTTTACCGCACAACTTAATAGGTAAAAGATTATGGGTGTATCGCAGGAGCTAAAGCGCTTTGGACATCACTTAATTTTAGGTATTTCCGGCACTACATTAAGCGATGACGATAAACGCGCACTCAATGAATTAAAACCGATTGGGGCGATATTTTTTGCTAAGAACTTTTTGGATGGCACTCCATATCAGGTTTGGTTGGAAAGCTTCAAGGATTTGAATAAACAGATACGAGAATATAGTGAACGTGATTCCATGTTCCTCACTCTCGATCATGAAGGAGGTCGTGTAATTCGTACACCACCGCCAATTACCCGCTTTCCTCATGCTTTTTTACTGCGATCGCACGCTTATGAAGTAGCAAAAGCCACAGCGGTAGAACTAAAATCACTGGGAATCAATTTATCTTGGGCACCCGTAGCCGATATTTTTTCCCATCCCGATAATCCCGTGATTGGACCTCGCGCCTTTGGTAACACTCCCGAAACTGCTACTCAAGGTGCCCGTGACTACTACCTTGGACTTCGAGATTCAGGAATTTTGGGATGCGCTAAACACTTCCCCGGACATGGAGACACGAGCAAGGACTCTCACATTGAGCTACCAATACTGAATTTAACTCTAGAAGACCTGCGACTTCGAGAAATTATACCCTTCAGAGCTTTAATCGAAGTACAGATTCCTTTGATTATGACTGTCCATATCTTATTTCCCAAGATAGATCCTGATGTGCCAGGAACGCTTTCTCAGGCTATCCTCAAAACCATACTTAGAGAGGAACTTGGCTTTGAGGGAGTAGTTGTATCTGATGATTTGGATATGAAAGCTATTTCAGATATGTTTATGAAAGCTGGTACTGTGGCGCGGTCATTTAATGCAGGCTGCGATTTGTTTATTGTGTCGCGTAATATTAATTCATCATCTATTGAAAGAACTTATCGGATTGCTGAAGATTTTGCTGATTCGCTCAGTAACGGTAGCTTAGATGAAGCAGTCCTAGAAGCAGCTAGAGAAAGAATTGAGAAACTACTGGCAGTAACACCGCAATATCCCATACATGCTTTGGATAAAGATGTATTATTGCAACATGCTCAACTAGCGATCGCTAGCTGCTACTCATAACCCAACGCGCATTCAAGTTGCATATTAGCAATTGCCAAAAGGCTAACTAAGATTGCATTTCTTAATTTTTAATTTTTAATTTTTAATTGTTTAGTGAGTGCTATAGGGGTCGAACCTATTTCTGCGGGTTAAAAGCCCGCTGCACAGCCGATATGCCAACCACCCTAGTTAATTTAAATAAGAAATGAGCAAGTGCGATCGTATTACATCGCAAATCTTGTAACACCAACACTAGATATAAATCCACCAGGGAGGTACTGCCCCTCCTATTTCTGTGTTATCAGCACAGCGCCTCGCTTTTCGGCTCCAGGTGGAAAAAGAGGAAGATGGAGGAATCGTAGCTTGCTTCCCGTAGGGTACCCCTACAGTTGCCCGTACTCCAAGGTTCAAGCTTGGTTGCCGACCATTCAGCAGCATCTTCCATTGAGGGGTATCTGACGGGGCTTGAACCCGCTATGACTGGTTCCACAAACCAGCGCCTCGACCACTTTGGCTTCAGACACCATCATCAGTGGAATCAATGGGAATTGAACCCATAACCTCCTGCTTGCAAGGCAGGCGCTCTAGCCATTTGAGCTATGACCCCATCAAATTAAGTAAAAAGAGCAAAGTAAAAACAAAAAGAAATTAAATTCATTCTTTCTGACTTTTGACTTTTAACTTTTAACTTTTGACTTGTTTATGCGGGAGTGGTAGGACTCGAACCCACAACTTTCGAGGTAGAAGCTCGAAGCTCTATTCCATTGAGCTACACTCCCAACATTTGGTAGTCCTGGCAGGATTTGAACCTGCAACCTCTTGCTTGTAAGGCACTTGCTCTACCGTTGAAGCTACAGGACTATGCAAGCGAGTGGAGGGACTTGAACCCACGCGCTGAGTATGGCGCACTCAGATGCTATCGATTACATCACACCCGCATCAAGCTGGTAACAGGAATTGAACCTGCAACCTACTGATTACAAGTCAGTTGCTCTGCCAATTGAGCTACACCAGCACTGTTTTGGTGACGGGGGCAGGAGTTGAACCTGCCGATGTTCAGGTTATGAGCCTGACGAGCCACCGTTGCTCTATCCCCGCATATTCACCAATACCCCTGACTGGATTTGAACCAGCAACCTCTTCGTTCTAAGCGAAGCGCCTCTTCCATTGGGCTACAAGGGCAAAGTCTTAGTGGCAGCGAACCTGCGACCTGGAGTTCCCGAAACTCCCGCGCTCCCATCTGCGCCACACCCAGATATTTTGGTACTCTCGACAGGATTTGAACCTGCAAAAAACTAGATCCTCGGTCTAGTGCGTCTTCCGTTCCGCCACGAGAGCTTAGTGCCCCTGACAGGATTTGAACCTGTAAAATCTGGACTCTGACTCCAGCACGTATGCCAGTTCCGTCACAGGGGCATATCGGGATGGCAGGATTTGAACCTGCGACTCCATGCTCCCAAAGCATGGCTTCTGGCCACTGAATTACATCCCGTTGATACTCCTGGTGGGAGTCGAACCCACAACCAAACAGATTTTAAGTCTGCCACCTCTTCCAATTGGGCTACAGGAGCAAATTTTGGTACTCTTGGTGGGAATCGTAGACGCAAAGCGGCTTCCCGCAGGGTACCCACAACTTACCGTTTTTGTAGACGGCAGCCTCTTCCAGTTGGGCTACAAGAGCAAAGTTTGGCAGCCCCACCAGGACTCGAACCTGGAATCTTCGCCTTCAAAGGGCGCTATGTTGCCAATTACACCACAGGGCTTTATTGCCAGGGCAGGGTTTGAACCTGCAACCTCATCGTTCAGAGCGATGCGACTTACCAATTCGTCTACCCGGCAATGAATGGCTGCCTCAGTAGGACTCGAACCTACAACCGCGCGGTTAACAGCCGCTTGCTCTGCCATTGAGCTATGAGGCAACGAAGCCCCCCAGGTCGGAATCGAACCGACGACCTCCTGTTTTTCAAACAGGCGCTAACTACCAACTGAGCTACCGGAGGATAGGAGAAGAGATTATGTAACGAGAGTGGAGGGATTTGAACCCTCACGTCTTCAGTTTCGTAGACTGAGATGTTATCCAGTTACACCACACTCTCAAAACGGAGAGAACAGGATTTGAACCTGCGACGGGTATTAATTACCCGCTTCCTCTTAGCAGGAGGACGCTTTTAGCCACTCAGCCACCTCTCCATAGTGGGTCGAGCAGGATTTGTAGCTTGCTTCCCGAAGGGTACCTGCGCGCAAAAAAGAACAGTTTTACAGACTGTCGCCTTCAACCAGACTCGGCCACCGACCCATAATCATTCCCCCGACGAGAATTGAACTCGCATCTGTGCTTTGAAAGAACACTGACTTAACCATTCGTCCACGAGGGCATAATTGACCGAATTTTAGATTTTGGATTAAATTTATTAATCTCAAAAATCCAAAATTGTCTGACGCAGGGGCTAGGATTTGAACCTAGAACATCGGATTTGGAGTCACGAGGTGTTGCCGTTACACCATCCCTGCATTTGGTAGCAGTGGCGGGACTTGAACCCGCATCGACCCGGTTATGAGCCAGGGGCTTTACGTTAAGCTACACTGCAGCACCAGAGGCTGAGGTGAGATTTGAACTCACGATGTCGGTTTTGCAGACCAATGCCTTCGACCACTTGGCTACTCAGCCATTTGGGAGTCCCGACGAGATTCGCACTCGCAATCTTCAGTTTGAGAAACTGACGGCTTAAACTATTCGCCTACAGGACTACAACCAGGGTGACGGGACTTGAACCCGCAACATTTCCGCAGACAACGGAACGCTCTAGCCAATTGAGCTACACCCCGATTTTTTGGAATCTGTGCCTAAACTTTGAGGTTTTTAGGCACAGATTTTGTTGGTGAACTTGCCCATTTCTTATTTAGTTTTCATGGTTCAGAAAATTGACTTTTTACTGTTAGAAACTGTTAAGAAAACAACCGAAATTCTAGGTAGTAAGACTGTTTTGTATTACGGATGTATTCAGTGGTTTTGATGAGTGCAAAATTAGAACTTTTTTCATTTATTGCCTCTACTGCCGATGGTTTGCAAGTAAAAGCAGCTTTCTTGGCTGGGGACTCTGGTTTATTCCAACGCCTGTCCTTTAGTTGTATGTAGAACATAACTTTGACTCTTGAGAAGCTTTGTCTTTTGCCTCACTACAAATATAGTACAAAATACTACAAGAGGTGTCAAGGGGTTTTAGAAAGTTTTTTTTTAATTGTCTATAAAAGCTTCTGCACTTATATTTGAGCTTGCTAAACCCTTTGAAAAGTCAAACTACAGCTTATGATTGGGTGAATCTTTAAAAGCCTGATGTGACAGACAATTACCTCAAGCGACAACAGATAATTAGTTTTGTCGCGATCGCCTCTAGTATTACAGCTTGTAGTATTGCCCCAGCTATCTCCCCACAATCGGGGTTGAACCAGCCACTAAGCAAAATTCATACTGCACTTCAAGATCCAGCAAAGGGCCAAATTAATGCCCAGCTACCGCCATCAGCCAAAGTAGAAAACCCTACCTTTACAGTCCCAACGAAATTTCAGGGAAAAACAGTTTATAAGGTACAACCCAGCAACAACGAAAAGGTTATTGCTCTCAGCATTGATGATGGACCCTGGCCAAAAACAACCCTAGAAATGCTGGATATCTTGAAGCAAAATGATGTTAAAGCAACATTCTTTTGGGTAGGACAAGCTTTACAAGCAAATCCCGACCTAGCCAAGCGTGAAGTAGCCGAGGGACACGCCATTGGCAACCACACTTGGCATCATTGGTATCGGCGAATGGATGAAGCCACAGCCAAGAGTGAAATCGATCGCACAGCTGATTTGATATACAAAACTACAGGAGTCAAAACGTCTCTGTTTCGTCCTCCAGGAGGCTTTTTAAATAACGGACTAGCCGCTGACGCCAAAAGCCAGAAAGATGCTGTCATTATGTGGTCGCTAACTTCAGCTGATACCGATCCTCACGCCAAACCACAGGCATTTACAAATAATGTCCTGAAAGGTGCAAAACCTGGTTTTATTGTTTTAATGCATGATGGTGGTGGCGATCGCCACAGAACTGTAGAAGCTTTGCCACAAATTATCAGCGGACTCAAACAGCAAGGCTACCGATTTGTGACAATTCCTGAACTGCTAAAAATGGCGCAATAGAGGGTGAGGACAATTTCTCACCCGACTATTTCGTTTATTCACTCATGACAGAAGCACAAGATTGAGCTTCCTGCCAAAGTTTGTGCAAAAAGAACTCAGCGCGATCGCCCATAGTAGTGACAAACACACCGACAGAATCCTTAGAACTAGCTGATAGCCAAGAACCCCGCAGGGTGACTTCCATATATTCGGCATCGCACGCACAGAGGACAATGATTTCTCTGTCATCTCTTTTTACCTCAGACCTCAGTACTTCTACTCCTGGCAAATCAACAGGAAGCAAAAAGGAAGCGGTAGTGGGTTCAATGCACAAACCTTGCCCAACTCGCAGGGCTAAAATCACTCGTTGCGCTACCCATTCTTCTAGCGACAAAGTGACACATTCCAAATCAAAACTGCTTTCAGTGTAAGTTAATTTCAGCATTTCTTATGCTCTCCTGTTATTCCAGGTTTGCTTGCATATCTATCCAAAACTGTTCAGCAAAAGAAATCGCGGGGTGGATTGGCGATTTTGGTTTGGTACGCAGTTGCATACCAATTTCAAACAGGGTGCGATCGCCTTTACGGGAGTTACATCTTTCACAAGCTGTGACTACGTTATCCCAAGTGTGAGAACCACCTTTAGAACGCGGCATCACATGATCTAGCGTTAGATGTTTGCTGCTACCGCAATATTGGCAACTGTGATGGTCTCGTCGCAATACTTCCCGCCGATTCACTGGCGGAACTTTCCACATCCGCTCATTAGAAGTGATTGTCAAGCGAATATGTTTTGGCACATCAATTACCAAACTGGGTGAGTGAACTTGCCATCCGCTTTCTCTGGTAAAACCCAGCGGTTGCGCCTTGTTGGTTACTAACAGCACAATCGCCCGTTTGATATTGACCCGACATAGTGGCAAGTAATTTTGAGAAAACACCACCACAGATTGCTCTAACACTTGCATTGCGTTCGCGCCGCGCATGGAAGATATCGTCACAGCTTAACTCCTTATAAAAAAACCCCCGCTTCAAGTTTTCGGTGAAGCGGGGGTTAGAATTGACCGGAAAATTTTCTGGTCTCATATCGGTACAGGATTCCTTCGCCTGTACCCCCCGCTTTTTTGATTTAGTTGTGGTTTTGCAATTAGTGCACTAAAGCCTACATACTTATAATCATCATTCCTCTCTGTGATTTGCCCATGATTTCGGCTACCATCGCCCATAAATAAATACTCCACTTCCATAGCAGCTGATTCCCAATTGGTTCGGCAATTGGTAAGGCACAAAATTGAAGTAGAGATGGGGTAAATGGATTTCACAGAAAATTTCACCTATTGAACATTCCTTTAAACATACTACACTTGTATTACTATCCTGTCTATACCTTTAAGGAGAAAAACTGATGCATACGATCGCTCGCACCCCAACCACCGATATGGAAGTTACCAGCATTCGCCTAGAACGGGAACTCAAAGATAAGCTCAAAGAAATAGCTGGGAATCAGGGATATCAAGCTCTGATCCGAGATATCCTTTGGAATTATGTCCAGCAAAAATCAGGTGAGTGGAAGCCTCGATTTTCGCGATCCGACATTCGAGCTAGCATAGCTGCCACAGCTCAGCAAGAAGAACGCTGTGTACTTACAGGTCAACTAATTCAACCCCAAGAACCGATGTTGTTAGGACTAACGAGGAATGGCGATATGGTTCCTCTGAGTGTCGAGAGCTTGGCTGGATAAACTTCGTCCATTTTGAAACCTGGTGTAGGGCGGGCATCTAGCCCGCCATCACCAACAGGGAGTACAAAATGCTCTTATTACTTTAAAAAATATAGTTCTGAAAATAGATGTCGTTTAGTTTTATATTCAGACGAATGCAGCCTAGTTATTTTTACTACTGGGCTGCATTTAAAATTTAGCCAAAATTGCAACCTCCTCCTGCCTCCTTTACTTTTATTGATATTTTACTGAGAGTTACGGAGATCAAGGAGTAGCTTGTTAAACCTACTAGTTTTTCAAAAAATGTAATAAAAATTTATAAACAGGTTGCGTAATTTTACGCGCTTAAAAGGGGAATTTTGCTGTAATTCCAGAGAAATTACGGTTTATGTATACTTACAGACAGGATAGAGTTAGTAATTATTTCAAGATAGAGTAGTTAAAAATAAGCTAACTTAAGCATTTATAGGATATCTTAAGAATTTTATTACTTATGTACCAATGTAGCAATTTGTGTAGCAATTTGCTTGATTCAATGGAAATTTGGCTATCTGAGATAGAAAAGGGCTATAACAGGTGAGAGAAAGTATTCACACAAAATTTGTCAATTATTCAGGGTGTAGCAACACAACTAACGGTGAAGAATATGCCAAGAGGTTGGGTGCAAGAACAATGGGGTTATTATCGGAGGGCGGGCCAGAAATGAAAAAACCTTTATCATCGCCGCCACATTACATAGATGACATAGATCGACTACAACCTTACCAAGTCAAGCTGATGCAGCATCAGGAAGAACCTGCCCGCGAGTTGGTACAAAAAATTAACCAAATCATTGCTAATAGCTCTGCTACGGCTTTGATGCTGCAAGAGATTGCCCAATTGCTAGGAGTTGCTTTTCAAGTAGATTGCTGCTGCTTGGTTTCAGTGGCGGATGAGACATCTGACGAAGCAACTACTACTAATTGGTGTGCTGATGAGTTTCTAGGGTTGCCACACCCAGAAGAAATGTTTTCGATGGAACAGTTGCTTATGCACTCGCCAGTGCTGCAATGCGCTGCCCAACCATTGACTATTGAAGACATTTCGATCATTCAGAACAGTCTGGTAATTGGGTGTCAATATTTACCACTACCGATAAAAGCGGTTTTGGCAATTCCCACTCGCTTTGGTGGTAATAATAATGGAGTGATTAATCTGATTAAATTCCAACCTTATGAATGGAGTGAATCAGAAAAACAATTGCTCAAAGAAGTGGAGTCGGCTTGCGCGATCGCTTTTTCTGGAGTGGCACAAGCTCAACAAATTACTCATCAAGACCAGTCCCTGCAAAAAAGTAAGCAACATCAAAGCTTGATCAAGCAATTAACCATATTGAGTCGTAGCAACTTGGAGCTGAATCAAATGCTCCAGTTAGTTATCGCCTCGACAGCCGAATCTCTACAGGCAGATCGGGGTCTGCTCATATTACTAAAATATACAGATCCACTATTTAAAACTCAAGCTAAAAAACAAATCCCCAAAGCGAAAGCTAATGTGATCGCCCAATGGGCTAGAGAAACACAAAATTCCGGCACTAGTAAACTAGATACCTTAGCTGAGTCTTTCTTGATTTCAGACTGTGGTTTATGCCAGCGTGCCTTCATGGATTCTGGAAAACCAGTAATCTTCGATGACTATACAGATCAAAACGATACCTTGACAGCTACTCCATTATTTGCGATAGAGAAATTGCCTGCGGTACTTTTAGTGCCATTGGAAAGTCAAGGTAAAATTTTAGGATTCTTGGTGCTACAGCAAGCTGTGATTCGCAATTGGCAACCAGAAGAATTAAATCTTGTGGAAATGGTTTGCGCTCAAGTGAGTAACGCCATAATTCAGTCACAGACATTGCGCCAAGTGCAAACCTTGGTAGATGAACGGACGGCAAAACTTCAGAGTAGTCTGGAACTCCAGGCAAAATTGCATGAAAGAACACGGCAGTATGTTGAGCAGCTAAGGAAACTCAATGAACTCAAAGATGAATTTTTGAGTAACATGAGCGATCGCCTACGCTACCCCTTGACAAATATGCTGATGTCAATAAAAAACTTGCGTTTGCCAGGAATAGCACCAGAACGTCAGGGTAGATATCTAGATATTCTTGAGCAGGAATGTTCAAAGGAAATCAACTTGATTAATGACTTGTTGACACTCCAAAAGCTAGATTCGCCTCACGAAGCCCCGCAATTAGAATCTATAGATTTAAATACTAGAATTCAAGATATAGCAGCATCTTTTGAGAAAAAACTTGCGGAAAAGGGATTAAAAATTTCTGTAGATTTGCCGGAGGAATCGCTCAAACTGCAAACTGAACTGGAGAGTTTTGACCGCATCCTGCAAGAATTGTTAACGAATGCCTGTAAATACTCAGAGCCTGATACAATAGTCCGCCTTGAAGCGGTTCATCGAGTCGATCAACAAATCGATCAAGTTATCATGAAGGTGACGAATACAGGACGTGCCATCTCTGAAGAAGAAGCGACCTATATCTTTGATAAGTTCCGTCGGGGAAAAGGGCGCTGGACTCCAGGGACTGGCTTGGGACTTGCTCTAGTCAAGTCTTTAGTGCAGCATCTGAATGGAGCGATCGCTGTTGCAAGTCTCCCAATTTCGGATTCTGAACAGAGCGAAATTTGCTTCACCTTGACTCTGCCCCAATTTTCTGACGAAAGCAAACCATAATTCTGAAAGTGACTAAAAAACAGAACACAACAGAGAACTCTGATTTGCAATCTTCCACTGATGACACCAAACTAGAAGGGGATTTGCTTGCTCAGGTAGAAGTTCAAATTGAGAAAATAGCAGAGCGACAGCGGCAAATCAGCGCTAAAGTCCAAATTCCCCACCCAGTGGAGCAAATCTGGAAGGTTCTGACAAATTATGAAGCCTTACCAGACTTCCTCCCCAACCTCGTCAAGAGTTGTCTAATCGAGCATCCCGATGGTGGAATTCGACTGGAGCAAGTAGGCTCCCAACGCTTACTGAATTTCAACTTTTGTGCGCGGGTAGTTCTAGATTTGGAAGAATGCTTCCCTAAAGCAATTAATTTCCGTATGGTAGAGGGAGATTTTAAAGGCTTTTCTGGTAGCTGGTGCTTAGAGCCTTATTCTTTCGGTGAGTATCTAGGAACAAATCTGTCCTACACAATTCAAGTTTGGCCTAAACTCACTATGCCAGTGGGAATTATTGAAAATCGTCTGAGCAAAGATTTGCGGTTAAATCTTTTGGCTATTCACCAACGTGTAGAAGAGCTAGCCAGCAAAGAACCGTATGCATAACAACGATTAAACCATCATTCAGGGTATTCCTGGATGATGGTTTTTATTGCTAGATTTCAGACAAAAAAGCTTTTGCTTTTTATTGTTTTTAAGTACCCCCAGGGGAATTCGAATCCCCGTTACCTCCGTGAAAGGGAGGTGTCCTAGGCCTCTAGACGATGGGGGCATCGGACTCAGACCTTTTATAAGTTAACCAATTTTCTTGCTCTTGTCAACAGGTTTTGCCAAAAAAAGTTTGTGGCAGCTAAACTGGGTGGAAGCAAAAGCTTGAAGAGGATACAAAGATATGGAGACAGATAAAAAAGCCCGTAGATACTTCTGCGGTCAGCCGCAGGGTGCGTCAGCGTTGGGTGTGGGGAATTTCGGGGTATACACATATCTAACAAACGCTGAAGACAGCAAGGAACAAAGGGTATGATGTTGTACCCTGTAGAGTTAATATCTACGGTTTTTTACAAGAGATTTTGAAATAAATCGCTCAAAATCTACAACATGGAAGCATCTTTTGAAATCACCATACAGATGGCGATCGCTGTCTTTGCAGGCATTAGCGCCCAAGTGCTGGCTGCATACCTTCGTGTACCCAGCATCGTCTTGTTATTGCTGTTGGGCATTTTGTTTGGCTCTGATGGTATAGGGCTTTTGCATCCCCACGTGCTAGGCACTGGACTGGAAGTTATAGTCGCCCTCGCAACGGCAATCATTTTGTTTGAAGGCGGACTTAACTTGGATCTGCGAGAGTTAGGTAGAGTTTCAGTCAGCCTACAATTACTTGTCACTCAAGGAACGCTAATCACCCTGCTTGGCGGGAGTATGGCTGCTCACTGGCTGGGTGAATTTCCCTGGAACATAGCTTTTCTCTATGCTTCCATAGTCGTGGTGACAGGTCCAACCGTCGTTGGACCATTGCTCAAACAAATCAATGTAGATCGACAAGTGGCGACACTTTTGGAAGGAGAAGGGGTTTTAATTGACCCTGTAGGGGCTATCCTCGCCTTCGTTGTTCTCGATACGATTTTGAACGGCGATGCTGACCCCATCAATGCGATCATCGGTTTACTTATACGCCTGGGTGTTGGCGCAGCAATTGGTGGTGCTGGCGGTTATTTGATGAGTTTGATTTTCAAACGCGCCAGTTTTCTGTCATTTGAGCTAAAAAACTTAGTGGTGTTGGCGATACTTTGGAGCTTGTTTACCTTATCGCAGATGATCCGCAGTGAATCGGGAGTAATGACAACAGTAGTTGCAGGAGCAGTCTTTGCTAACTCCTCAGTCCCGGAAGAACGTCTGTTACGCAGCTTTAAAGGTCAGCTGACAATTCTCAGCGTCTCGGTGCTATTTATCTTATTAGCTGCTGACCTATCCATTGCCAGTGTGTTTGCTTTGGGTTGGGGTAGTTTATTCACTGTTTTGGTACTAATGTTTGTCGTTCGCCCAATTAATATCTTGTTGTGTACCTGGAATAGTGATCTCAACTGGCGACAGAAACTATTTTTAAGCTGGGTTGCTCCGAGAGGAATTGTTGCTGCCTCTGTAGCTTCTTTTTTTGCGATTTCGTTGACACAGCGAGGCATTAACGGCGGTGATTCCATCAAAGCTTTAGTTTTCCTGACAATTATCATGACTGTTGTCTGCCAAGGGCTAACAGCTGGCTGGGTTGCCAAATGGCTGCAAATCACCTCTAAGGACGTAACTGGGGCAGTGATTGTGGGTTGTAATCCCTTGAGTCTTGTGATTGCCCGCTTCTTTCAAGAACGCGGAGAAAACGTGGTGATGATTGATACTGACCCTGAATGTCTTGTGCAAGCCGAGGCGCAAAATCTCCGGGTTATTGCCAGCAGTGCGCTGGATGCTGCTGTTTTAGAAGAGGCAGGACTTGGCTCTATAGGTACTTTTTTGGCTATGACAAGTAATGGGGAGGTGAATTTTGTTTTGGCTCAACGAGCAGCTGAGGAGTTTAAACCCCCGCGCGTCTTAGCTGTTTTTCCCCGCGATCCGCAAGCGAGTATCTCGGCTAATAATAAAGTTAATCAAGCTTTTATCCCAGACTTAGCAATTAAAACTTGGAATGAGTATTTGAATGATGGGCGAGTGAAGTTGGGAACAACCACGCTAGATGAGTTGGAGTTTTCGACTCAATGCGATCGCATCCAAGAAAAGATTCGGACTGGGGTGTTGATACCGCTATTGGTAGAACGAGCAGAACGCTTACAGGTAATGCCAGCTAACCAAGATTGGGAAATTGGCGATCGCATTATTTATCTATTGCATGACCCTAGACCTAGCCTTTTAAAACGCTTATCTGGTGCCACCCAATCCACTCCTCTCTCTCTAGAAAAGTTACCAGAGGTTGAAGATTTATCCCTCGCCCAATTATCTCAACTTTCTACTAGTGAGGCTTCTGGGGGATGAGGGGAAGAGGGGCAGAGGGGCAGAGGGGCAGGGGGCAGGGAGCAGAGGGGCAGAGGGGCAGAGGGGCAGAGGGGCAGGGGAGCAGGGAGGAGGGAGCAGGTACAAGATGCTGTAGTTTCCCAGCAATAGAGGGTTCCAGAACAAATAAATTTATTTATTTCGAGATGCATCACACAAGAAATAATGCATCTAAAATCAAGCGCCTAAATTTATTTATGGTGTTTTCCCCACTGCACCCTGCACCCTGCCCCTTTTACTCTTCTTTGACTCTTGATTAGCCTTCGGAAGGAATAAATTCGCTTTCTAGTTTTGGCGCTTCTTGATACATTTGCCATTCCTGCCAGAGTAAAGCAGACAAATGTACTATGGCGAGAATTAGCGTCGCTACCGAAATCAGATAACTGTGGATTGTGTAAAGGTGTTCGACGGTAATTGTGTTAATGGCTCCACCACCAGTCAGGATTTCGCGCAGTTGCCTACCAATCAAAGGAATGGCTTCGATGGTTCCTAGCTCAATGCTAAAACGCCAGTACCCTTCCTGAGTCCAATCTAAAATCATTGCTGTCCAATCCAGCCCGATCGCACTTAGGGTTAACAAAATCACACTAATCCAAGCAGCCAGCCAACTCTTGCGAAATTGCCGACCTAAAAACATCACCACAATTTGAATGAGAGCGATCGCAATTACTCCGTTACCAGCAAGATCATGCGCTCTCCAAAACAACCAGCCGTATGGCAGTTGTGTATTAATCATCTTCAATGAGTTATAAGCTCCGCCTGCTGTCGGTTCATAGTAAAAAGACAGCAAAATTCCGGTAGAGATATAAATTAAACACAGAGTCAAAATCACGACTGATAATATCGTCGCTATTCGTCGCAAAATCTTATCGAACTGGGTGCTTTGCATGGCTCACCCCTCCTGTTCTTAACTAAGTATTTATTCTTATTACAATTTTAGCTAAGAAATTTTAATAAATTTTACTTTTCTTATATAAAAATAAAGTTTTTTAAATCAAATATTGCACCCAAGCTTTTAAGGGTTCTGGTGAGCCATACCAAATTCCAGGACTTCTGGGAGAATGCTTGACACCTTCAATCACCAGATTTTCCGCTCCCTCCAAATGAGCAGCTTCAATGGGCGTAATGCCATCTCCCCAAGTGTTACCCTTACCACAGGTTAATTGGTAACTACTGTAAGCTAACCAACTACCAGGCCGCCTTTTCCCAAAGATAGTTTTGCCAGCTACACAAACGTAACGAACGTTTTTGTAAAAAGCTCCTGGGTAGTTATTGGTGACAAAATCTAGATTGGAGCGTGTCCAGCGTTCTTGGCTAATATGGGGTGTACCCAAGGTGACGAAAGTAGCAACCAAGGGATGCCCTTGGCAGAGAAATGGTTTGACATCACCGCGTGCTAAATAGGGCTTTTCTCCCATGTAAATGCGGGATATCCAACCTCCGGCTGAGTGACCAATTAAGTTAATTTGAGTAGCATTACATTGACGTAATATATGCTTGATCGTGTAATCGAGTTGTTTCAGAATCAATGTTACTGGTCTTACTCCTAAAGTGGGGAGCCAGTCACGCCGTCGCAGTGGGACTGTCACTGTGGGAAAATCTAAGTTTTGTAGGGATTGTTCTAGTTGGCGATAAGCGATCGCGCTTTCTAAATATCCAGGTAAAATAACTGTCGGTAACGGCATTTGAAATTTTGGATGCAATGATTGAGGGTTTGAACTTTTTTGACGAAAAAGTAGTCATATTCAAGAGCTAGAATTGCGATCGCCTGACTCACCCCTTAGAGAAAAAACCAATAGCTTTGGTGGAATTTAAGGCTAGAATGTCAATAAAATTGTACAGTTTGCAACAGTTTGAGGGGCTGCCGATGTGGTAATATTTTCAAATAGGGCCCAGTCTCGGAAAAACACGTGTGTCATCTGTTACAGAAGTGTTGTTGACTGAAAAACAGTTGAAAAAACAAGACAACTTCGGCAGATGTTTTGATGTATTCAAACTTGTGCGTTTACTTAAACTCTATAAAACTTCCAGATATTAATTTTAATTGTGTGTGTCATAACAATAAAAATCAAAAGTAGTAATTTTTCAAATATCTCTTTAGCAGACTCAAATTTTGAAAATATGATACAGCGTCATTAGATTAATTAAAAACTTGAATAAATGGCAATTTTGGCGTTTTGATTGCCAACTGGGGAAGTTATTATTTCCTTATGAAGAACGCATATCTTGCAAGATATTGCAATGTCGAAAAGAGAAAATCGCTAGTCAACTGCAACTGAGTGAGTGAACCATAACATCTATGTCTTACGTCTCCCTGCTGAAAAATATACCAGAAATCTTAAGCCAGCCAATTGGGATAGCAGCTATAGCCTCGCTTGGTATCCACGGTGCGATCGCCATGATCGTACCATTGATGCCGATGGAGTCTAACAAGCCCAAAGAAACAGCATCATCCAAAACAGTCGGACTTTTGGAATTGAGCCAAGCTGACCAAAACCGTTTGCCGCAAAGCACCCCCCAAATTGGTTTACAACAATTACCTCCAGTCGCCCCACTTGCTGCTTCAAACTTTAGCCTCCAACCGGGATTAACCCCATTAGCGCCATCACCATCCAGCCAGATGGTATTACCTCCCCTACCCGCATCATCAAATAACTATCGAGTCTCTTCCTTGCCTACAAGGCAATCTTTGCGGATGATTCCGAGTGAGAATTTGCGGTTTGATGCTTCTAAATTTGATAGTTCTAAATTTAATACGAGCGCCAGATTCTCTCAACCAGTTCCTCGTGTAAATGTGAATGAGAATGTCGCCAAATACGAGTCACCTAAGCCACTAGCTGTAAATAGGTTGCCAGAATTGCAGTCGCAGCAGATACCTGCTGATATGCTGCGGAATGCCCAGCCTCCAATCTTATCTGAGACTACACCGCTTGCAACAGCACAGGTAAATCCGACTTCGCAGCCCATGACGCAACCAATTCCTAATGCGTCGTCTACAATTGCTCAAAACCCGCTGATAAATTCTCTAAAACAAGCTCCCAGGAATGGGGATACTTTAATTGGAACTAGGGGAAGCACGCTACAAACAGCGGATTTATCGGCAAAGGGGACTCAACAGGCAATTGCACAGCTAGACTCCTACGCCAACCTGAGAAAGGAAGTCCAGCAACAATATCCCAACGCTGAACAAAAACCAGTCATTCGCCAAACATTATCCACGAATAAGTCAAATCTTGAAGGTGCTGTTTTGGGTGTATTGATTGTAGATCCTGATGGTAAGGTCTTAGATATCAAATTTCAAGACAAGTTAATTTCCCCAGAATTGCAATTAAAAGCAAGGCAATACTTCAACAAGCAATCCCCCAAGGGAGATAAACAGATTAGTTCTTATCCATTCAACCTACGTTTCCAAAACAGCACGAGCAATATTACTGGGACTACTCAAGAGCAAAATCCCTCGTCATTATCTGCACCGGGAATCAATAACAATCAGCTTACCCCCTCACCAGCAGCGACTTTTAAACCATTACCTAATTTACAAATCCGAAATAACCCGCCTACGTCCTCACCAACAGCTACTCTCAAGCCATTATCTGAGCTGCAAATTAAAAATAACCAGCCTACGCCTTCATCGGCAGCTACTACTTCTGAACCTTTATTGTTGCCGAAAATCAATCAGGGTCAGTCTACATCTGCTGCTGAATCGGATAAAAAATTAGTAGAACGGTTGCGCGAAGTTAAGGAAAACAGACAAAAGTCTAATCCAGAAAAATAATCGCCCGTTGATGATTTTAGATTCAGGTAGGGATAATTTATCTAGACGCGTTTGCAGCGTTTTATAAAGAAGCGGCTACTCTACGAGTTCTCAACTGGAGTAACCGCAGGGTATTTTCCCTACCTGAAGATAATTCTTTTCGACTATTTTTTGCATAAATCCTGTTTAAAATACAATACGTTTGGGTTAAGAGTTATTGGTGTAGTTTCAAGACGCGATAAATCGCGTCTCTACATCAGGGTTTTGGGTTTAAAATATTGTTTTTGATAGTTGACAAATTAGCGATCGCTAGTTCGTCATACATAATACTTAATTTAGAAGTTCGTTAAAAGGTTCCAAGAAGGAAATCTACTGAGGGATTTCCAACAAATAAATTCTCCAATATTTTGGGGTGAGCGTCTAACTGGCTATTAACAAAAGATAGGCAAACGCTCACCCCACAAAGACTATACGGTATAGCTACTTTACCAACCTTGTTCTGCATTTTGAAAAACGTAAGCAGCCACCTCCAGAATTTCCTCAGAACTTAACTTGTCTTTAAAGGCAGGCATAGCATTTTTACCATTTTGCACTTGGTGGATAATTGCCTGGATTGAGTCTTGATTGTAATTTTCTAGGTACTTTGACAATGCTTCCTTTTTCAAGGTTTTCTGGCTGATAAGGATGTTACCGCCACCTATATGGCAAGAAGCGCAGTTAGCCTCGAAAATTTTAGCACCGTTGGATGTTTCGGCAGCTAGTGCTGGACTAATGAATGTAAATTTGAATAGGGCGATCGCCGACAGTAGAATTAATAAAAGTATTCTCAACAGTATTTCCTCGCAACAAGCCTCCAGCAAGAGTATAAACGTGATTAATCCCTGATTAAGTCAAATTTGATCAAAATTGGCGGTAACAAGTTCACTCCTCGATCGCTACAGATTGTTTAGCGTCTTAGGGAAGGATAGAACTCGTTACCGCCATTTCTGCATTTTATGCGTCACTCTAGGAGTGTAGCGTGTGGCGATGAGCTAATTTCACTGAGTAATCATCTCGTGTCAAACACTGGTGTTTCTAGCCTTGGACAGTAATTGTACCAACCATGCCAGCACCACGGTGAGGTTCACAGTAGAAGGTGTAGTCACCAGCAGGAGCGTCTGCTGCAAAGGTGGTTGTTTCCTTTTGGCCAGGACTCATGAGCAACTTCTTATGAGACAGAGATTTAGCTAAATCGGCGCTCTTGGTGGGGTTTTTGGCAGCATCAAACACAACATTATGGGGAGGAACTTTATTGTTCACCCATTCAATAGTGTCGCCTGCTTTAATGGTCAACTTTTTAGGTTCAAATGCCAGCATTCCTTTATCGCTACCCAATTTCACCTGGTAGGTTTCAGCCGAAGCGCTGGGAGTAAAAACAGCAAAGCTGCTAACAACTAAAAGGATTGTCAACACAGCTAAACTAAGGCGTCGCAAGCCTGCCGAAATTAATTTCATAGCTCTCTCCTAACAAACAATTTTTTTCCCTTTCTCATTTTAAATAAAATCAACACCAAAGTATGACAATCTGTCATAGATCCAATTTTTTTTAAGAATGGAGAGCAATTTATTGCGAAAAGCTATCCAATAAGCAGTAAATGGGGAATAGGTAATGGGGAATAAGGAATGGGGAATGGGGACTAAATTCTTCCCTATGCCCTATTCCCAATGCCCAATGCCCTATTCCCAATGACTCAACTCCGGGATTTAGTAATAGATTTTTCCGCCTCCCCACTTAGTACCAACGATTTTGGGTTGTAAGAGAATATGACCGGCGATCGCCTCCAAGTCATCATCCGTCAGATTTCGCACTGCTGTGAAAATATCTGCGCTTTTGAGACTGGGGTGTATTTCGGAAATCTCTTCTTCCCCGTCGTAAGTAGTGGGATTTTTCAGGTAATCTACTAAACCTTCAATGTTGTTACGGTTAGGTGTTGCCAGCGCCAAGTCCTCTGGAGTGAGTCCGACGTTTTGGTTTGTCTTGGTAACTCCCCCAGCATGACATTGGGCGCAAGCGTAATTAAATAAGCGTTTGCCTTCTTTGACTTGTTTAAGGCTGAGTACAACGGTATCACCCTGAGTATTTAATGGCACTGTTCGGGTAGCTTCGTCTAGTTCCACTGCTGTCGCGCTACCGACAATCAACTGAAACGAGAGTAAAACAGTAGCCACAACAACGCCAATTAGTCTTATAAACATGTTTCCCCTTAAAGATTTTGACGCTCAACACAGCTAAGAACGCGATTCTCAATCTCCAAGCTGCTAATTGCTAATGACTCATTGTTTTTTATCATTAGCTATCAGTTATTAGCCAAAGTTCTGAGATAACCCTTCAGGTGACTTCGTGATCACCCACCAAGTCGTTAGTACCATTGGGGCGTATTTCAGAGGATATTTGGGAAATAATTGCCTTTGCATCTTCTAACGCCAAACGGGTCTTTTGGTGTTTGTAGGCGATTCCCAGTTGGTTGCACAGAGAAAACACTTGTTCTACAGGAATGCTGTAGTCGGCTGCTATCTCTGCGATCGATAGGTCTGCAAAACCCATAATGCTTGTTTACTGATAGATCGAGATTGAGTCGCTGTAATACCAATATCACGTTAGGAGTGCAATTTGTTGCCCAAAATACTGTTTGGGGAATGGGGCATTGAGAATGGGGCATGGGGCATGGGGAACAGAGAGAGCAAAGGAGAATAATTAATGCCCAATGCCCAATGCCCAATGCCTATTAACCTTTTCCCCCGGTAAAGGTGACACTTTGAATAAAGTAACGATTAAAAAAGGCATAAATGCCTAAAGCTGGCAAGGTAAAGACCATAGAAGCCGCCATAATGTAGTTCCAATAGCTGATGTATTGACCTTTGAAGGTGTTCAGCCCCAAAGGAAGGGTAAACATTTCTGGGTCAAATAGGATAACTATAGGCAGTAAAAAATTATTCCAACTCCCCATAAACACAAAAACTGCCTGTGCTGCTAGTGCTGGTTTTGCCAAAGGTAAAACAATGTGTCGAAAAATTCCAAAAGTATTTAAGCCATCGAGTTGACCTGCTTCTTCTAGTTCTTTAGGAAAATTAACGAAAAACTGCCGCATCATGAAGATAAAAGTGGCATTAACCATGCTAGGAACAATCATGCCTTGATAAGAATTCAGCCAGCCGATCGCTTTCAAAATCAAAAATGTGGGAATCAGGGTGATTTGCGTCGGTACTGCTAGTACTGCCAGGATGAGAAAGAACCAAAAGCGTTTGCCCACAAAGCGCAGTCTTGCCAAGGCATAACCAGCCATTGAATTTAACAACAAGTTTAAAAGCGTAACGCTGAGTGCGATCGCTACACTGTTAAACAACCAGCGCCAAAAAAGCGGTTCTTGGAGAAAGATTTGCTTGTAGTTGTCAAGAGTAAAATTCTTGGGGAGAAAGTTGGGTTCACCACTGACAATCTCTGTTAGTGGCTTAAATGATGCTGAAAGTGCCCAGAGAAAGGGGATTAGGGTAATGATGGCATAAAGTGTCAGTAAGACGTATAACAGGGCTTTGAGCCAGGATAAGCCAGAGGTGTTAGTCAAATCCGTTCACCTCCAAAAAGTCGCCGTTGAATCAAAGTGATGGCAATGATCACTGCTGTTAATAAAAATGCGATCGCAGCTGCATATCCCATTTGTAAATTCCCAAACACAGCCTGATAAATCAACAGCACCACAGTTAAGGTAGCGTTGTTCGGCCCGCCAGTACCGCCAGAAAAGATGTAAGACTGGTCAAAAAGTTGAAAAGTCCCAATCACCCCCACTGCTACCACAAAGAAGGTTACAGGCTTAAGCAGGGGAAGAGTAATGTAGATAAATTGCTGCCACCCATTTGCACCATCGAGTTCCGCCGCCTCATAAAGTGTTTGGGGTATATCTTGCAACGCCGCCAGATAAATCACCATGAAAAACGGTGCAGTTGACCAAATGTTCATGATCATAATGCCTTTGAGCGCAACTGCTGGATCGCCCAACCAGTTATAAGTAGGTAGCCCCACAAAAGCGAGAAAATCGTTTAGTAGCCCATCAGTGTTATAAATCCACATAAAGATGAGTGTCAGCACTGCTGAAGAAGTGACTGTCGGCAAAAAATAGAGGATGCGCCACCAGTTTTTACCGCGAATTGCAGAGTTCAGAGTTACCGCCAGAATTAAAGCTAAGACTGTTTGAGTTGGCACAACAATGGCTACATATTCGGCTGTGTTTCTCAAAGCAATCCAAACTCTTTCATCTTCAGCCAATCGCGTGAAGTTGCGAAAACCGATGAACTCGTATTCAATACCGCCGAGAAGTTGGACTTTTTGCAAGGAAAGAAAAACGGCGTAGAGAATGGGTAAGACTACAAAAGTTCCCAAAACTAGAATTGTGGGCATTATAAACATATACCCAGCCAAGCCTTCTGTGATATTCCACCTGGGGTTTCTGCGCCGCCTGTTGATTTCAAACACTACTGAACCTCCACTTAATCCCGCACTCACCCGACTGTAGCGATGGTTCGTACATGATTATTTATCCTACTCTCGGACAAAAATAAAGACATTGCTTGTGTGAGTTAGCTGGATATGTAAGTTAGGGAACTATATATTTAGTTTCCTTGGGATGCTCACAAAATGTCATATACAGCCTACTTACGCTCGATTAAAAGTAAACTTCAAAGAACTGGTAAAACTCAAAAAAGCCTACGAGTCAAAACTATCATAGAACAGTTTGGCTACCAGCGTAGAAGTCAATCATTCATAGATGATTTTAATACTGCTCTTGATGAATTGGGGCTTTGTGCAAATCCTCAGTTGGATTTGCATATTCCGTTAAATACTAAAATAGCTATTTCTATTAAAGGTGTAGAACCAACAAATGAAGTTGCTGAATCTCAATCAATTTCAGCCAAACTAAAAGAGGCAATTTCAGTTAAACACGATTTTTTCTACTACTTGTTTGATTTTGGCTCTGAACAAGAATATGAACGATTCCAAGCGTGTTTAGATTCTCACCAGCCAGTAGGGATTTTTTTGATTCCGCAAGTAGAAGATTTCTTCTGCGATATTGTTGTCAAAATCTTTAATTATGAATTAATTAGAAAATCTCAATATGGAGGCTACAATAGTATACCCAAAGCTGCTACTAGGAAAATCCCTACAAGTATTGTCTCAGAAGATAAGGATTGTGAAGACGAACAAGAAAATCCTATCTCTGATGCTAGTATTTTTCAATTTTATCGCTCAACTATGACTAGCATTATACTTGGCAATACTGGTTTAGAGTTGCTTGATTCCGAAAAATTCGATCGGCAGTTTGAACAGATATCCCTATATGCCAATAAATATAATTCCGAACAATTTTTTATTTTATTTCATTGTCCATCGGCATCAGAACGAGAGAATCGGGAGCATCCACTTGTGGAAGAAACACTGGGCGATTGGAAATCGCGGCTATATAGACTAAACCAGCCTGCTTTGGGTTTTATAGAGTCCGCGCAGGCGGACGAAAGTTTGTATAGCCCCAGACTTTTTACTAATGGCGATCGCAGTAGGTCTTGGTCATAGCCGATAAGTATTGAGCAATAGTTCATGCTATGTCCTATTAGAATATGACTATAATCATGACTACGGTTATTATGAAATCAATTTCCAAAAGTAAACTCAAATCTCAACTTCTTGAGTTCTTACGACTTGTAGAGT
Source organism: Nostoc sp. JL23 (assembly GCF_017115065.1). Taxonomy (NCBI): domain Bacteria; kingdom Bacillati; phylum Cyanobacteriota; class Cyanophyceae; order Nostocales; family Nostocaceae; genus Nostoc; species Nostoc sp. JL23. Next base: position 45,584 of record NZ_JABXKN010000128.1, on the reverse strand, counting down.
CCGAAGGAGAAGAAATTGTAGTTACCGATCACAGTAAACCAGTCGTGAAAATTTCCAAATACGCACAAGCACTTTCAACAGAGGAGTTATTTGGGGAAATGCGCGGTAAAGTGAAGTACTTTGAGGATTTAACTATACCAACCACTGAGGAATGGACAAGAAGTGATTTGGTAGAAGCAAGAAAGATTGCTTACTTAAACTAAGCATTACTCCATGGCTTTAATTTGCTGATTTGCTTCATTCTCTGCCTTCAGCATCGCCTGCTTTAATGGCTGTTGCCCCAACAAGGCGCTGACAAACTGGTTATCAAAATTATTCACGATCGCACCTGGATACTGGCCTACTTGCCACGGTGTAGCATAATTAACTCCTGCCACTAATGGCGATCGCAACGGGTCTTGGTCATAACCCAAATTCTTTGCCACTGATTTACGTGTTGGCAAAGCAAACCCTGTTCCTGTCCACTTTTGCATTCCTTCTTTACCTGTGAGATAAGAAATCAACTCCCAGGCTTCGGCTTTGTGTTGTGCTTGCTTGTTCATCACATAGGCAACTGTAAATACCATCGTGCCTTTTTTGTTATTAATAGTAGGCACTGGTGCAGTAGCAAACTCTACTTGCGGAAAGGTTTCAGTTAAATAGGGAATTGCCCAGTTACCTTCAATCACCATTGCCACTTTACTCTGACCAAACATTTCACTACCTGAGTTTGTTCCCACATCAGATTTTTGGGCAGAGGAGCGGTCTTTTTGATACTGGTTTACTACCAACTCTAAACCCTGCAAACCTGCTGCACTGGCAAAAGTAGCATAACCATTTCCATCGAGAAGTTGTCCACCAAAGGCTTTAATTTTATAAGCTTGACGCGCTAATTCTGGAATTTCCCCAAAGCCGTATTTGTTAAGCTTGCCTGTCAATTGTTGCGAGTAGTTACGTAATTCATCCCAAGTCGCTGGCGGATTACTTAAGCCTGCGGCGGCGAAAGCTTTTTTGTTATAAAACAGAGCCAGGGTTGAATAGTCTTTGGGAAGACCGTAAATCTGATTTTGGTATTTAAAACTGTCAAGTAAGGCATCCTCAAAATCCGTTAGGTCAAATTCGGGGGTAATGTAACTTTCTAACGGTTCGAGGACATTCTGACTCATTAAGAAAGGAGCTTCCAGCGCATCCAGATAAAAGACATCGGGCGCAGCTTCCCCAACTAAACGAGTTTTAATTACATCCATGTATTGGTCGGAAATTACCTCATATTTGACCTTAATAGTTGGATGTTGTGCTTCAAAGTCTTGCAGTACTTGTCTCAAGAGTTTTTGCTCAACGGGAGAGCCTCCCCAACCACTAAGTTTGATGGTGACTGCGGTAGATGCTAACGGTTTGCTTGGCAATTGTAGGCTTTGACAAGCAATAATAGCGATCGCGATCGCCATCACCAAAGCCAAAAAATTAAATAATCCTTTATTGTTCACAAACAAATAATATTCTCTTTCCTCGCTTATACCTTGTGTTATTAAGGAATGATATTTTACTTATTTGAAATTTTGGCTGAAAATTGCAAGCTAAAATAACGAAAAATTATCAGCAATGCTAATTAAAGCATACTGAGTCCCTTTGCAACCTGATTTGTCCGAGGATACTTCACCCATAATTTATGTTGATGGATTCTGTTCAGATTGAAACAACTGCACCACTAACTCTAGAATTTCCCCAGATTGCCTCACCACCAACATCAATCTCTCCAAACTCTCGAATACCCAAAGATACTATTCGCACTAGTTTAAAAGCTTCCACTGCGGATTCTGTCTTAGCATCGGTTTACTCTCTTGGAACTGGCGGGATTTTACTCAGCAATTTATTGGTGGAATTGGGTGCTAGTCCAGTGGTATTTGGGATGCTGTCTTCTATTCCCATGTTGGTCAATCTCATTCAGCCGTTGGGTGCTTATTTGTCGGAACGCAGCACCAGCCGCTTTCAATATTCGCTTCGGACACACGGAATTGGTCGGCTGCTATGGCTGATTTTAGTAATTGGTATTGCCAGCGCTAGCTTGGGAGTGGTTGATGCTCACCAGTTAGTCATATTGACACTCTTGATTGTTTTATTGAGTAATCTTTTAGGAGGGCTAGGAACTGCATCGTGGCTCAGTTGGGTAGCAATGATAGTTCCCCGACAATTACGAGGCAGGTTTTTTGGAACACGCAATAGTGCTGCTAACCTTACGACTTTGGTTTGCGTACCAATGGCCGGTCTAGTTGTATCACATTGGTATGGGGGATCTCTACAAGGCTATGGGATAGTTCTACTGGTAAGCGTTGTGTTTGGGATTATGGGATTAGGGTGCCAGTATTTCCAGGTGGATATGAATCCGCGATGCCTAGGGCTGCAAGCTACGCAAAACACTTATTATGGCAAGTTAACTCAACCAAGTGAGATTCAATCAGAGGTTGTAAAAGAAGAATCTTCTGAAGTCGCTCAATCAATTCATCCACGACAAGAACAGTCAACCAACAGCATCTGGAAAAACTCTAACTTTTTGATTTTTCTGCTGTATTTCAGCTTTTGGGCGCTTGCTGTTAACCTCAGTAGTCCTTTTTTTAACCTCTATATGCTCGACACGCTGGATTTGGATGTGAGCTATGTGACTATCTACAATAGCTTTCAGGCGGCGGCGACTTTGCTAATGCTTATCCTGTGGGGAAGATTAGCAGACAAGATAGGCAATCGTCCCATTCTCATCTGTATTGGGATTTTGGTTGGAGTCACCCCACTTCTCTGGCTAGGAATTGGTGCTAATCACCTTGATATCTGGTTGTGGCTACCTCTATTACACATTTTGGCTGGAGGTACTTGGGCGGCCATTGATTTGTGCAGCAATAATATACAATTAGCGATCGCACCAACTAAAAATCAGTCTATCTATTTTGCGATCGCAGCTGCCGCTGCTGGTGTAAGTGGTGCTTTGGGCACAACTATAGGCAGTTTCATCGCCCAATTTGCCCAGTCTGGAGGTTTACTCAGCTTGTTTGTCCTCTCTGCTCTATTCCGACTAGTAGCCCTTGTTCCGCTCATGTTTCTCCAAGAGCCAGGTAGAGGATAAGAGGGATGAGGAGGACAAGGTAGTATTTTCTCCCTTGTCTTCCCCTGCTCCCTTGTCTTCCCCTGCTCCCCCTGCTCCCCCTGCTTTATTCTGCTGCGGTAGAAGTCAAGGACATTGTTTCCCACAACACCATGTGAGGTGTTGTTAATACAGGCTGGTGTAGAGCAATCAGCTGGGCTAGGGTGTTCTTTAATTGGGTACGGGGTACGATATCATCAACAAAACCATGCTGGAGCAAATCTTCAGCAGTCTGGAAATTTTCGGGTAGTTTTTCCCGCAGGGTTTGCTCAATCACTCGCCGACCAGCAAAACCAATGGTTGCCTTGGGTTCTGCCAAAATTATATCGCCCAACATTGCAAAACTAGCGGTAACGCCGCCCGTTGTCGGATTGGTCAAAACTGGAATATATAATAATCGGGCGTCTTTATGACGCTGTAAGGCTGCGGAGATTTTCGCCATCTGCATCAAAGAGAGCATACCTTCTTGCATTCTCGCGCCACCGGAGGTACAGACGATAACTACAGGATAGCGTCGTTGAGTGGCTTGCTCAATCATGCGGGTGAGTCTTTCTCCCACGACGGAACCCATACTACCACCCATGAAGCGGAAGTCCATAACCCCAAGGGCAATAGGCAAACTATTGATTTGACCTAAACCAGTTCTAACTGCATCTATTAAGCCAATTTTATCTTGTGTTTCCCGCAAGCGATCGCTGTAGAGTTTGCGATCGCGAAATTCTAGCGGATCAGTTGGACGCAAATGCTCATCCAGTGGTTTCCAGGTATTGTTATCTATCAATTGACGGATGCGCTCATCACTGTCTACCCGATTGTGATGACCACATTCGACACAAACCATCTGATTGGCTTTCAGGTCTTTTGTATATGCTAATACGCCGCATTTAGAACATTTATGCCACAATCCATCAGCAATTTCACGTTCTTGGCGTTCGAGGCTGGTAGATCCTGACTTCCTCCGATTTGCAAACCAATCAAATAAAGACTTTAAACCACGTGATTCTTCGTTGTTAGCCATTTTTTATTTTATTTTAAGTGGGTATGAGGTCGAAAACATGTCAAACCGTATTGGGTTGTCCTGAGTCATTAGTCATTTTTCTTTATTAAGACTAATGGCTACATCGTTAAACTACGCTTTTAAGCAATTCAGACCTTAATTTTCATCTTTGGTTGCCAGCTTAACGAAAATACTTATACCAATACAAGTCTCTTGCTCTTTTTTTCAGCAGACTTAATTATATGGACGTAGTGACAAAGCCATGAGAATACCAACCTCCAAATAAGATGCTCTCCCCCTCCCACCTAAATCAATTATTCGTATTGCTAGGTTCTGAACAATCAGCATCTGTTGTACTAGTTGCGCTTGCCAACGGTTAATCGTCGTTAAGAGGGTAATACAAGTCACAAGCTGAATATTATCAAAATGTGAAAGGTAGATGGGGTAATGTTGGTTACAGTCACGAATTATAAATATTTCTTATGAAAGGGCATTAGTTATGGGTATGGGGCATTGGGCATTGGGCATTGGGAATGGACAAGGTAGAGGGGGGAGCCGAGGAGAGGCTTGTTCAATAATTCCCCCTTGTCCCTTTGTCCCCTTGTCCCCCACTCCCTACTTCAATTCAAGACGCTGGAAAAAATAACCGCAGGTAGCTAGACAAAATAGCTTCGCCGCTAAACAGGGTAATCACAGATCCTAAAGCCAGAAAAGGGCCAAAAGGTATTTTTTGTCCTAATTTTTGTCGCGATCGCTGCATAATCAAAACACCGATGCCAATTAATGCTCCCAACGCACAGGCAATAAAACTAGCCAAGAGCAAATGTTTCCAGCCTAGCCAGGCTCCCATCATGGCTGCTAACTTGGCGTCACCTGCACCCATTGCAGTTTTACCAAAGGCAATTGAACTCAAGAGGGCGATCGCATCAAACAGCCATAAGCCTAATACTGCGCCAACTATAGCCATTATCAGGTGATTTACCAATGCTACAAAACTACCTTCTGGTAGAAAACCAACTACCATTTGAAACAAAATCCCCACCACTAAACCCGACTGAGTAAGTGGATTGGGTAGGGTCATTGTATCTAAATCGATGAGTGATAGCGCCAATAACCAACTACAAAAAGCCCAATAGCCTATTGTTAAAGTCGAAACTTGAAATACCAAAAAAATTAGTAAAAAAATTATGCCCGTTACCCCTTCTACCACGGGATAACGGACAGAAATTTTGCTTTTGCAATATCGACACCGCCCTCTTAAAGAAATCCAGCCGAACACTGGTACATTGTCGTAAGCTTTTAGCTGGTTTAAGCATTTAGGACAACGAGAAGGCGGCCAAAGAATTGACAACCCGGCAGGTAGGCGATAAACAATAACATTGAGAAAACTACCAATAGATGCACCCAAAGCAAAGACCATTACACTCGCCGGGATGGCGAACAAAATGTCCATACAGTCATTTGTCCTTTGTCATTTGTCCTGTGTCATTTGTGCTTTGTCATTTGTCCTTTGTCAATAACTAATGACCAATAACTAATGACCAATGACCAATGACCAATGACCAATGACTAATACATGTGCGATTCAATTTGACTTAAGGGTACAAAACACTCTTGAGGTAAAAGAACTGGTTGGTTAGTAAAAATAACCTTACCTCGATGAGTCACACGATTAATTGCTACACCGGAAGGTTGCCCAGCTATTTCGGGATGGACTTCACAGTGAGTATAGTATATCTGCCCAGCAGCTCTGATTACAGCAGGATCAATCAAAGGCGATTGGTTCTTTGGGGCGGTAAAATTTACTTGTCCTTGTCGTAATGCGTACACTATCGACTGTTATTTGATTGCTAGATTTCCCTTTAGTCTACCCGAAACTTATGGCAAAGGTTGCCAAATTGCCCAAGTTGCTCTACAAAATTATTTTTGTTCGATAGCTTTGATGAGTGAGTCTCCCATAGCGCGGCAACCGAGGAGATTTTTTCCTGGAGAAATTATATCTCCTGTGCGATCGCCCTGCTCTAAAACTTGCAATACGGCTTGTTCGATCCGATCTGCTGCTTCTGGTTGGTCTAAACCGTAGCGTAACATCATCGCCGCACTCAAAACCTGTGCTAGAGGATTTGCCTTATCCTGTCCGGCAATATCTGGGGCAGAACCATGAACTGGTTCAAACACACCGGGCCCAGAAGCACCCAAACTAGCTGAGGGTAACATTCCAATACTACCCGTGAGCATGGCGGCAGCATCAGAGAGAATATCACCAAACAAGTTGCCTGTGACGATGGTATCGAACTGCTTGGGAGCGCGTACCAACTGCATCGCAGCATTATCTACATATAAATGAGAGAGTTCGATATCTGGATATTCTTGAGAAAGTTGGATGATGCGATCGCGCCACAACTGAGATACTTCTAATACGTTGGCTTTATCTACTGAACAAAGTTTTCCACCACGTTTCCGGGCTGCTTCAAAGGCCACTCGCCCAATGCGTTCAATTTCCGATTCAGTGTAAACCATTGTATTTACACCACGTTTCTCACCGTTTTCTGTAGCAAAAATACCTTTAGGTTTACCGAAGTAAATCCCACCAGTGAGTTCGCGCACCACCATAATATCCACGCCTTCGACAATTTCGCGTTTCAAAGTTGAGGCGTCGATTAGCTGGGGCAAAATTTTCGCTGGGCGCAAATTGGCAAATAATCCTAACCCTGCACGCAGTCCTAACAAACCTGCTTCTGGGCGTAAATTGGATGGCAGGGAATCCCACTTATAACCACCAATCGCTGCGAGTAATACAGCATCACTGTTACGGCAAGCCTCTAGAGTGGCAGATGGTAGGGGTTCCCCTGTGGCATCAATTGCTGCACCACCGATCAGGGCTTCTTGGAATTCAAACTTCAGATCAAATTGCTTCCCTACGACTTTCAGCACATCTACCGCCACTGCCATAATTTCAGGGCCAATGCCATCGCCGGGGAGTAGAGTAATGCGGTAGTTCTGGGTCATAGCTGGTTATTACTAGGTAAATGCTTTCAGATCAAATATCATACCTAGCAAAATGTACTGATGGAGTTTTTAATTTATTTGGGTGTAGCTCTAACGTAATCATCTGGCATTGGATGAAACTACTAAAAAAGTCCTATATCCCTAGTTGAGCGGATCGAAACGCTGCAAGATGAGAGCTATGAACACCACTGGCAAACCTACACCCATACAAATAAGAGCTTGGATAAATGTTAAAGGTGTGGTGTCAAACACTTGATTCATCATGCTCCACTGACTGAACAGACATTGTAAAATCACCACAACCACAATTCCGATCGCAGGTGCATAGGCTACGGGTGTGCGTTTACCTTGTATTCTCACGACTAGAGATGGTAAAAACTGGGTAATGCTTAACAGGTAAAAGACTTCTGCTGCCACCAATCCATTAATCGCCATCGTGCGAGCTAAGGCTTCATTGCCTGTAGTTTGAAATATCCATTGAAACACCCCAAAAATTACCAGCCAATTGAAGACGGAAATCGCGATGATGCGCTGGAGTAAGCCACCCGATAAAAGTCTTTCTCTGGGGTTGCGCGGTGGTTGTTGCATCACCTGTCCAGATTTTGGCTCAAAGGCAAGGGGGGCAATTAACGCTATTGAACTGACTATGTTGAGCCAGAGAATTTGGATTGGTAAGATGGGAAGCACGGTGGCCAGGAGAATGGCAATCAAAATTGTCATGGATTCTCCCACGTTGATCGGCAGCAAGAAGGCGATCGCTTTTCGTAAGTTGCGATAAACCCCACGCCCTTCCTCCACAGCAGCTTCTATTGAGGCAAAGTTATCATCAGTTAGAAGCATATCCGCCGATTCTTTGGCAACCTCTGCCCCGGCTATACCCATTGCTACACCAATATCCGCCTGTTTGAGAGCGGGAGCATCGTTGACACCATCTCCAGTCATGGCAACAATTTCACCCTGAGACTGCAACGCTTTCACCAGATGCAATTTTTGTTCTGGAGCAACTCGCGCAAATACCATACCTTGTTCAGCCGCTTGGGTAAATTCATTTTCATCCATTTGAGCTAATTGCTGTCCGGTGAACACCTGTTCTTCAGTCGAGCAAATTCCCATTTGCCGGGCGATCGCAGCTGCTGTTAGGGCGTGGTCGCCTGTAATCATTTTTACCTGAATCCCAGCAGATTGACAGGCTTTTACTGCGGCGCTCGCTTCCTCACGAGGCGGATCGATTATGCCCTGAAGTCCCAGAAACACCAGTCCTCGATCGATATCATTGCGATCAAAGGATCGCTTAGTGGCAACTTCTTTGCTGGCAAAAGCTAGCACTCGCAACCCTTGGTTTGCCATACCAGCAACTTCCTGTTCCACTGCGGCAGGATTGAGACGAGCGAGTTGTCCTTGAGAATCGAACATGCGATCGCATCGTTGGAGAATTGCCTCTACAGAACCTTTGAGATAAATCATCTTCAGCGATCGCTTTGCATCCAATTCATGCAAAGTCGCCATGTACTGGAATTGAGACTCAAAGGGAATGGTGTCTATTCTGGGTAATTCTTGCTCTAGATTCCCTTGCGTCAATCCCGCTTTATTGGCAGCCGCAATCAATGCTCCCTCAGTTGCGGTTCCTACTAAGTCCCACTGTCCGTCTCCCCATTCGATATGAGAATCATTGCACAGCAATCCTGCTTCCAGGGATTCCCAAAGGGCAACATGTCCATCTGCATTGAAATCAACAGGCTGTTGATTGACCAGGATTTCACCGTCTGGGGCATAACCAATACCGCTAACGGTGTAATGTTGTCCACCTGCATAAATCTTTTGAACCGTCATCTGATTCTCAGTTAACGTCCCAGTTTTGTCAGAACAAATAACAGTGGTACTTCCCAAGGTTTCCACAGCCGGTAGCTTGCGAATAATCGCCTTACGTCGTGCCATCCGCGAAACTCCGATCGCTAAAGTGACGGTAACAATTGCAGGTAATCCTTCGGGAATCGCGCTGACTATCAGAGCCACACTCGCTTTGAAAACATCAATCCAAGATTCGCCCTGTCCTAATCCGACTGCAAATGTCAGGGCAGCTAAACCTAAAATGACATACAACAAGCTTTTGCTAAACTTGTCAATATTTCGCGTCAGTGGTGTTTTCAGATTTGTGCTGCTTTCAATTAACTGCGAGATGCGACCGGTTTCAGTGGCATCTGCGATCGCTACTACAATCCCTTCTGCCTGTCCAAAACTAACGAAACTTCCGGTATACACCATATTGCTTCGTTCGGCTAACGGTGTTTCGACAGCCAGCGATGCCGTTGCTTTCTCAACCGGAACGGATTCGCCTGTTAAGGCAGACTCATCAACTTGCAACCCACGCACACTTAATAACCGCAGATCGGCGGGTACTTTATCCCCAGATGCCAGCAATACTAAATCACCTAGAACAAGTTCAGTCGAAGCCAGACGGGTTTTTTGACCATCGCGAATCAAAGTTGCTTCGGTAGTGACAGCTTTGGATAAAGCAGCGATCGCGCCTTCTGCTTTCGATTCTTGAATGTAGCCAATGATGACATTAATCAGGGTGACACCAAAAATTACTCCCGCATCTAGCCAATCTCGCAGCAGCAGCGTCACCACTCCCGCCGTCAACAAAATATATAGTAGTGGTTGATTAAATTGCTCTAAAAATCGTAGCCAAGAACTTTTTCCACTTTTACCAGTCAGTTGATTTGCACCCATCTGCTGGTGTCGTTTCGTAGCTTCTTCATAGGTCAAACCTGCTTCGGGATGGCTGGCTAACGTTTGCACAACCTTTTGTTCGCCTAGAGTATGCCATTCATAGTTGAGTAAATCTTTTGTTGTCTGGGCAAAAGTATTTGTAGCGATCGTATCTGCTGTCATTTCCATCTCCAAAAAATAATTAGTAACTAAGAGGATGTTTGAAAAGTCATGATTGATGTATGAAATATTTTTTACCCCACCCTAACCCTCCCCTTGAAAAGGGGAGGGAACCAAATTTTCCGGTTTCCCCCCTTTATAAGGGGGGATTAAGGTGGGTAATAATTCGATTTAAATCACAGCCAACCACTTTTCAAACAACCTCTAAGACTCATCAGATTTAATCTGGATTTCTCTGTTTGAATCTGTATCTTTCTTTTTTCAAATTGGTGTTATTACGATAATTTTTTGCTAAGTTCATAAATATGCCATTTCCGCACACCCCAGTTACAGAAAGTCGATTCCGCTTGCCAGATTTCATCTGCTGTTCCTTAGTTTTATAGTATGAGCATGAACCGTATCAGTTCGGATATTCGTTTTAAACCTCAATTGGGTTAGTTTCGTTTCTCTGCTTATTTCCCAGGATTACTGATGAATGTGAATGAAAAGTGAATAAATCGTTTATCCTACTTAATTTCACTTTTAAATCACATTTGTCCCTTAAGCTAAGAGACAACATTTCTGGAATGAAGTAATTGATTATTGGAGTTGGAGATGAGCTTTAAGAAGATTTTGGTGGCGGTCGATGATTCATCTGCTACTGCAACAGTGTTTGCAAAAGCGCTAGAGTTAGCCCAAAGAGATGCTGCTCAGTTAATGATTTGTCACAGCATTGAGCTAGCAACTTCTAGTCAACTCACTGTAAATTTAGTAGACCTGGAAATAGAAACACAACAGGCACAAAGTTTACTCCAGTTCTACTATCAAAAAGCGAAAATACAAGGCAGTATGGCAGAATCCAGTTATCAAACAGGAGATCCTGGGACTAACATCTGTGATTTAGCCCGGAGTTGGGGAGCAGATTTGATTGTGCTTGGTCGTAGAGGACTTAAAGGATTTGCCGAACTTTTAGCAGGAAGTGTGAGCAATCACGTAGTTCATCACGCTCCATGTTCCGTCCTGGTTGTTCAAGGTCAATAGTTCCTTCAGAACCATACCTGTCAACTTAACGTAATGACGTGATATTCAATTCTCTGGCTTCCTATCACCATTCGCATCACCCCACCCTAAACCACTGCTTGAATTCAATGAACGATACCTCCAATTCAATAAATGACCACCCGAATTCAATAAACGACCACCCGAATTCAATAAACAACCACCCGAATTCAATAAACGACCACCTGAAATCAATAAACGACCACCTGAAATCAATAAATGACCACCCGAAATCAATATATTTATTGCATAAATTCTCAAAACCTTACCTGAAACCTGATTTACTAAGGTTTTAGCTTTAGTTTTACCCCACCCTAACCATCAGTGCAATTAAGTAGGTAATGTTTGGGATTTAAGAAGAAATTCGACTTGTGTGTACACGGTAGTCTTGTCAAGAGGAGGGAAAAAATTTCCTGTTTCCCCCCTTGACAAGGGGGGATTAAGGGGGGTAAAACGCCTGTGGGACATGCATTTGAGCTTAAGTTGACACCAATGCTTCACAACTGTCTACTAACCACCAGAATTTTGCTGTTAAAACGTGAGTTTTCTACGAATAGTATTCATTATGTTTTACAAGAAACAATCTAGTTTTCTCGTAGTCCACCAAAGAAACTTTATATGGTTTATTTTATGGTAGGAAAATCAAGTTATTTTCTCCCCATGCTTCCCCTGCTTTATCTACCTACCTTCACCCGTAATTTTTGGGTTAGTCGATTACTAGGACTAGAATACATGGGGTTGTTTTTAGCAGGAATAACCGTTTTAATTTTGGTTTTCCTATCAACTCATACCCATGAAAATCTACACTGAAATTGAAATTCAGGCATCCGATGAGCAAGTCTGGAACCTACTCACTGATTTTGCCAGTTTTCCACATTGGAATCTGTTTATTCGTCAAATTAGTGGTTTGCTGAGTGAAGGGGCACAGCTAACCGTTCACTTTCAGCCTCCGGGTAGACATATTGTGACCTTTCGACCTACGGTGATTACGGTAGAACCTAATCGCAAATTGCGCTGGTTATGGCACTTTTTGATACCAGGGTTATTTGACGTTGAACATAGCTTTATCATTGAACCGTTAGCAAGCGATGTCTACGACGGGCTACGCCTGCGCGTCCGCTTCATTCAGCAAGAATCTTTCCAGGGCTTACTAGTACCTCTGCTGGCTCGTCGATTAAATATTGACGTTCGCCAAGGGTTTGAAGCCATGAACCAAACATTAAAAACCAAGGCAGAATGTTCTAAATATAGATATTAAAGATTTTTTCTCTTCAATCAATTTTGGTAGAGTTCGCGGTCTTTTGATGGCATCTCCATATAATTGCACAGAGGAAATTGCGACAGTATTAGCTCAAATATGTTGTCATGAAAATAAGCTACCGCAGGGTGCTCCGACATCGCCAATTGTCTCAAATATGATTTCAGCTAGGTTGGATTCCCAGCTACAACGTCTTGCAAAAAAGTATCACTGTATTTATACAAGGTATGCTGATGACATCACATTTTCAACTTCTAGACCAAAATTTCCTGGACATTTAGCTTGGTTTTCAGAAGAAGCAGAAAAGTTAATTATAAGTGATGACCTCAAAAAAACAATTGAGGATAATGGTTTTATTGTTAATGAATCTAAATCGAGATTATACAGTAAATATAGACATCAAGAAGTTACTGGTATAACAGTTAATAAAAAACTTAATGTAAAACGTAAATACATTCGTCAAATTCGTGCAATGCTTCATGCTTGGGAAAAATATGGGCTTGATAATGCTCAAGCTGAATTTTGGAAGCAATTTGATAATAAATCTTCCTATCAAAAAAAACAAAAATCATTTCAATTTATTATTAAAAGTAAGATTGAGTTTGTTGGCACAGTTAGAGGTAAAGACGACCAAATATACTTATACTAATACGCCACACACTACACCTGCTTCTAATTTTGCTAGGTCACACTTCATCTATATCCTAATGGGGTAGACAATCCTCTGAAATCTTACTGATGAAAGACGTTGAGATTGCTTCAATAGATTATTCTAAACAAGCACAAGTGTATAAAGGTGATGAAAATCTTACTGGTAGAGGATGATCCAAAGCAATTAATGCCGCTGCAAATGGTTCTCTCTCAGGCGGGACACAGCGTCGATGGTGTCAAGGATGGTGAAACTGCTCAATGGCTTTTGGCTGAAAAAGAATACGATCTGCTGATTTTGGATTGGATGTTACCTCGGATTAGTGGAGTGAGTTTGTGTCAACAGTATCGGGCGGCCGGAAAAACAGCTCCCGTATTAATGATTACGGCAAAAGATACCACACCCGATAAAGTCATAGGATTAGATGCCGGAGCAGATGATTACCTCGTCAAACCGATTGATATCGTGGAGTTCATGGCACGGGTGCGGGCATTGAGAAGGCGATCGCCCCTTTGGCAAGGAGACACCCTCTGCTTGGCAGACCTCGAACTTCATCTCGATAGACTAATTTTGGAGCGACAAGGGGCGATCGTATCGCTTTCCAGCCAAGAATTTCAGTTGCTAGAGTACTTCATGCGTCATCCTAAGCAAGTCCTGACTCGTAACCAGATTGAGCAAGCTGTATGGGAGTGGGGTAGTGAGCCAGAAAGCAATGCAATCACCGTTCTAGTTCGTAAACTTCGCCAACGTTTGCAAACATTAGCAGCAGCCGATTGGATTGAAACTGTTTACGGTATGGGCTATCGCCTCAACCCTCCAGAACCATCTTGAAACTTGATAGTGGCTGAGATGGAGAGTAGGGAGTAGTGTGGTTCAATTATTTGAAAAGTCTTGTAATTACGTTAGCGTAGCGGTAGCGAGTCCGCGTTCGCGCAGCGTCTCGTAGAGAGCGTCATTATGAATTACGAATTAGCATAAGTTGTGTTTAACCGCAGTCGTCGTAATTTAGCTCGTTGGTTTACCCTTTCAATGGGGTGCATTCTGATTCTCTTTGCTGGAGTCATTTACAATCTTGAGGTAAAAGACAAGCTCAAAGCATTAGACAAACTGCTTTATAAAAGAGCAGAGCTAATGGCAGCCAGTTCGCAATATCGGCTGGATCAAGGACAAAAAGAAGTCGATCTGAGCAATATACCGCTATTGGGTAGTGGTTCTCACCCTGCTGATATTGAACTAGTTTATATTCGTTGGTATGACCCAAATGGCAAAATCAATCGTTTTTTTGGTACTCCACCTCCACAAAAGTTAGAAATAGCATCTGAGTTTCTCACGATTAAGTCCGTTGACCAGTTTACAAGTGAGACGCTTTGGCTGCGTCAAGTCACGCTACCTGTTCAAGGAGGAAATTCGGTTATCGGTTATCTGCAAGTTGCTATCCCTCTGACAGAAACTCAAAACGAACTCAGAGAATTTCAGTTAATATTGACGCTGGCTGTGCCTGTAGCACTGGGGTTAATTGGACTTACAGGTTGGGTACTTAGTGGCATAGCTATGCAGCCTGTTCAGCTAGGCTATAATCAACTACAACGCTTTACATCAGATGCTTCTCATGAGTTGCGATCGCCCCTTTCTGCGATTTTGACTAATGCCCAAGTTGGGTTACTAATGGCAGCAGACCATCCTCAAATCCATCCCTCAGTGGAGAACATCATCGATAGCGCTAAGTCGATGAGTACTTTGGTCAATAACCTACTGCTGTTAGCTCGGCATCAGGGAAAATTAACTCCCGAATCTCTCAAAAAGGTTAATCTTAATAGCTTGTTAGATAATTTAGCTATTTATTACAATACTCAAGCTGCAAAAGCGTCGATCAAGTTGATCAGCCATTTACCAGAACAACCCATTGAGTTGTGGGCTGACCCCGATTTGCTGCGGCTAGCTGTTGAAAACTTGCTCAATAACGCCTGTAATTACACTCCGTCTGGTGGAACTGTCTGGTTACGCTTAGAATCTCACCCAGATCGGGCAGTAATTCAGGTCATTGATACTGGAATTGGAATTCCAGAGGCAGATTTACCTTACATTTTTGATCGCTTTTACCGAGTTGATACAGAACGTGCCAGAGAAAGCGGCGGATTTGGGTTGGGATTAGCGATCGCTCAACAAATTGTCCAGGCTCACGGCGGTAACATTCATGTGATGAGCAATGAGGGTAAAGGCTCAACGTTCCAGATAAAGTTACCGCTGATGAGCCATTCCTAAATCACCTTTAAGAAAACATTTATATTTGTATTTGCCTAATAACATCATCCCACTACTATCAGAAATAACTTGACACTAGTGGTCGTTTTCATAAGTTTGTAGTAGAACTAAAGTCTCAACTAGAAAAGTATTTACGCCTCTTCATAAATGTATGTAAAAGTAGGCAGGGTATATACTTCACCTACTTTTTCATGTCGCTATTTTTCTGAAAGCTAGTTTCAATTTCTGAAACCAGCCTGACAAAAGCTGTAAAAAAAGTTAGGTTAACTGTTAATCACAAGCCGCACCCCAGCCGCGATGGTAAAAGAATTAGCAATTTGCACCCGTGGACTAACTAAGCAATTTGACCGGCACGTTGCTGTCAATGATGTTGATTTAGAGATTCAAGCGGGGGAAGTATATGGACTGATTGGGCCGAATGGCGCGGGTAAAACAACTCTCATCCGAATGTTGGCAACTGCTGAGGAACCAACTACGGGTGAGATTTATATTAATGGCGATCGCTTACTTCGTGACAAGAGTAATCCCAAACTTAAGCGTCGTCTAGGCTACTTACCCGATGACTATCCACTGTATGAGGATTTGACAGTCTGGGACTACCTAGATTATTTTGCACGTCTCTATCGCTTGCGAGAACCACGCCGCACTCAACGCCTACATGAAGTTTTAGAACTCATCCAACTTGGTAATAAACGCCACAGTCAGATTTCTACTCTGTCGCGGGGGATGAAACAGCGCTTAAGTTTAGCGAGAACCATTATCCACGAACCGATTTTACTACTACTAGATGAGCCTGTTTCTGGGCTTGACCCCATTGCCAGGATGCACTTTCGCGAAATCATTAAGGCTTTGCAAGAAGCTGGGATGACTGTAATTATTTCTTCCCATGTTCTCAGTGATTTAGCGGAACTGTGTACATCTGTAGGAATTATGGAACTTGGTTTCTTGGTAGAAAGTACCTCTTTACAACAACTTTACCAACGTCTTTCCCATCAGCAAATTGTGATATCAACTCTGGGGAACCTAGAGGCACTTTTAAAGGAATTGAAACATCATCATTTAGTAGATGAGTGGGAGGTAATATCAGGAAAAAATAGCGTGCGGGTGAATTTTTCGGGCAAAGATGAAGATAGTGCTGAGTTGTTGCGATCGCTCATCAAAGCAGATATTCGCCTGACTGATTTTCACTGCACCCAAGAAGACTTAGAAACTATTTTCTTAAAATTAGGTCACAAACAAGCATCTTAATTCGTCAATAAATATCACTCCCCATTTTTGGAGAATTTTTTCCGATGATGCTCAATTTAATAGACAAAATCGGTGATTGGAATCCACAATTATTCCGCGAACTTAAAGGACGGCTGAAATTCTTTAATGTAGTGATCGCAGTCGCAACATCCCTACTTCTACAATTGGTAGTTTTTTTATATCAGTTACGGGAATTTCCTGATGATAGGTACTCCCTAGTGGGTACATATTGTCGTTTGCGTAAAGTATATGAACCACAACAAAACCAGGTTTTCCAGCAACCAAATAATCATAGAGAATTTGCTGACTTCAATGATTTTCTATCCAAGAATTTTTGCCCACAAGACCAAATTGATTGGCAATTGTGGTGGCGAGATCACTTTGAATATATATTCCTAACGTTTAGTGTAATTTTTATATTTACACTATTAGTTGCAGGAACTTATTTGCTAATCAACGATCTAGCCAAAGAAGAAAGTCGCGGCACATTGAATTTCATCCGTCTCAGCCCGCAATCAGAAACAAGTATATTGACTGGTAAGTTGCTAGGAGTTCCGAGTTTAATTTATCTCGTTATCTTAGTTGCAGTTCCTTTACATTTGTTTGCCGGAAGTTCTGCCGAAATTGCCTTTAGTTACATTTTGAGTTACTATGCAATTCTTGTTGCTAGCTGTATTTTCTTCTACAGTGCTGCACTCCTCTTTGGTTTAGTTAGTCGTTTGTTTAGCGGTTTTCAGCCTTGGTTAGGTAGTGGTGCAGTTTTATTTTTCTTGTTCACAACGATGTTGATAGCATCGTCTTCTAACAACAGTTTAAATAATTCAACTGCTTGGTTAAGGCTTTTCGCCCCTTGGGATACAATAAATTATCTGTTTTCTAACTGGTTAAATGTATATAATGATTCTCCCCTGAACAACTTGGAGTTTTTCTATTTACCGTTAGGAAAAAATATTGTTAGTCTTGTTGGCTTTTATTTATTGAACTTGGGATTGTGCAGTTATGGAATTTTGCAAGCTCTAAAACGTTGCTTTCGTAATCCTCAAGCCTCAATCATCAGCAAGAGACAAAGTTATTTATTGGTAGGTTTTTGTCAGGTGATGATGTGGGGATTTAGCTTACAATCTTGGCGAAACAATTTAAGATTTAATGAATATGTTGCACAAAACTTAATTTTCCTGGCGATATACAATTTGGGATTAATTCTCAGTTTGATTGCTGTTCTTTCGCCTCATCGTCAAGATGTACAAGATTGGGCAAGATACCGACATCAGGAAGTTTCTAGTCGCAAGAATGTTTGGCAGGATCTAATTTGGTCGGAAAAAAGCCCTGCAATTTTGGCGATCGCTATTAATTTGACAATTGTTGCTATACCTTGGCTAGTCTGGATTGCACTTACATCTGTTTTTGATACAGAGCATAGTGAGAATTTTGACAGGTTGAAAGTACTTTTAGCTATAGCTTTGTCTATTAGCATCATCATGATTTACGCTACCATTGCCCAATTGATACTTTTGTTGAAAACTCCCAAACGTTCTTTCTGGGCAATAGGTACTATAGGTGTGGTAACATTCGTACCACCGATAATTCTAGAATTTCTCGGCATCTCCTTGTGGAAACATCCTACTATATGGCTGTTTTCAACTTTTCCTTGGGCCGCGATACAATACTCTGGGGCGACAACAATTTTTATGGCATTCCTAGCTCAGGTGAGTGTTTTAGCGTTGTTGAATTTCCAGTTAACAAAGCAGGTAAGATTAGCAGGCGAATCTGCTACAAAAGCATTATTAGCAGGACGTTAAGTAAGTAGTTATTCATTAGAACCCCGATTTCTTTGAGAATTCGGGGTTTTTGCATTAAGGTTAAACTTTTAATTAGCACAGGTATTACGACAATCTGACAATCATGCTAAATCTGCCGACTCAAGACCTACGCTATACAGCCATTCAGTTTTTAGAACAAAGTCCCCCACAACGTCTACAAATTCTTAAACAACTGGGTATCGCTCGTTATGATTTTCTAACTCAGATACGCCTAAATGAACCAAATATCATCTGTATGATGCGGTTTTTTAAATATCCAAGTCAGCTAAAGTTTCCTAATCTTATGGGAGCAGATTTATCTGGTTTAATTTTAGATGGAGTAAACTTGATTAGAGGAAATTTATTAGAAGCAAATCTACAAGGTAGTAGTTTAGTCAATGCAGACCTTTTGTTTGTAAATTTTACGAAAGCCGATTTGAGAAATGCAGATTTACGAGGTGCAACTTTGAATGAGACTATCTGGTTTGAGACCCTAGTAGATAAGTCTCAGCTTGGTAGAGGTACTGGTTTAAATCATCTGCAACGTCAAGATTTACAACTACGAGGAGCGATATTTAATTCTTGAGAAGTTAGTAATGAAAACACAAAAAATTATAAGATTATTGAATTGATATTGGTCTGGATAAGTTAATGAGTATTAAGTTGCCCCAAAAATTGATGCTGTTGGGTTCAGGAGAATTAGGTAAGGAATTTGCGATCGCAGCTCAACGTCTTGGTAATTATGTGATTGCGGTTGACCGCTACGCCAATGCTCCGGCGATGCAAGTTGCTGATGCTTATGAAGTTATTTCTATGCTCAGTGCTGATGATTTAGAAGCTGTGGTGACGAAACATCAGCCAGATATTATTATACCAGAAATTGAAGCAATCCGAACAGAAAAACTCATCGAATTTGAACAGCGAGGGATTACAGTTATACCGACTGCGGCTGCTACTAACTATACAATGAACCGCGACAGAATTCGCGAACTAGCACATCAAGAATTGGGCATCAGAACGGCTAAATATGGTTATGCAACAACTCTAGAAGAATTGATTGTAATTTCGGATAAAATTGGCTTTCCCAATGTTTTTAAACCTGTGATGTCATCATCAGGGAAAGGTCAATCTGTAGTGCAGGATAAGAGTGAAGTTGAGAAAGCTTGGAATTATGCGATCGCTAATTCTAGAGGAGACAGTCAAAAGGTCATCGTAGAAGAATTTATTAACTTTGAAATTGAGATAACTTTACTGACAATTAAACAGTGGAATTCACCGACAATTTTCTGCTCTCCTATTGGTCATCGCCAAGAAAGAGGCGATTATCAAGAATCGTGGCAACCCGCAGATATTTCTGAAGATAAGATATTAAAAGCTCAAGAAATAGCGATAAAAGTCACTGATGCTTTAGGAGGAGCCGGAATTTTTGGCGTTGAATTTTTCATTACTAAAAATGAAGTGATTTTTTCAGAGCTTTCTCCTAGACCTCATGATACGGGAATGGTGACATTAATCTCACAAAATCTCAATGAATTTGAACTACATCTACGAGCTATTTTAGACTTGCCAATTCCTCATATAGAACAGCTAGGAGCCTCAGCAAGTGCAGTAATTTTAGCCTCAGAAAAATCTGATTCTGTTACTTTTAGTGGTGTCGCCGATGCTTTGTCAGAAAAAGATGTAGATATTAAATTATTCGGTAAACCTAATGCTCATCCATATCGGCGAATGGGAGTAGCTTTGGCTAAGGGTGTTAATGTCCAAGAGGCTAGGAAAAAGGCTACTAAAGCCGCAAGTAAAATCACAATTATCTAATTACTGTAGGGGTGTACATCTGTGCAGTGGTGTCAACTTAAGCTCAAATGCTTATCCCCACATACACTTTACCCCACCCCCAACCCCTCCCCTTGCCAAGGGGAGGGGCGGTTTTGGCTTTAGACAAAACCGGGGTGGGGTGACGCGGATAGTGATGGTAAGCGAGTGGACTTAATATCAGGTGATTATAGGGCTTTCACGTTAACTTGACACCTATGCGCAGCTAGCTCTGTGCGCCCTACTCCTATCTTGTAGCACTATTAAGCGAATTAACCGCAGCAACCGGGTTGGTCTGATTCAGATAATCGTAAACTAATCGGGAAACTTGACGGATAAAGTCTCTCCCTCTGGTGTCTTTATAAGGACGAGTGACAAAGATAGCCGCCAGGTAACGCTTACCATTGGGCATAGTTACAAACCCTGCATCGCCGATGAGAAAGCCGATATCTCCGGTTTTGTTGGCGATAACTGCACCTTTCCCCAAACCAGCGGGGAGCAGTGTGTGAATTGTGGTGTGACGCAGAATATCTAAGGCTTGTTCTCGACTTTGTGGCGAAACTAACTTGTTATTCACAATTAAAGCCAGCACCCGCGCCATATCTTGAGAACTTGTGGTGTTGGTTCCTCTCAAGTCAGCTAAGAGATGGCGAATTACTGTGTCTTTCAGTCCCCAACTACGGAAGCGCTGATTTAGTTTCGCCGCTCCACCTAAGCGATCGATAATCATGTTGGTGGCGGTATTATCACTAATGGTAATCATCTTAGTGATGGTTTCTAAAGCTGTGTACTTCTTCCCAACTCGCTCATATTGCATACTTCCAGAACCATTGGTAACTAAGTCACGCCGCATAGTCAGGTTTTCCTGAAGGGTGACTTTACCAGCATCTAAATCCTGGAAAAAGGCAATGAGTATTGGCAGTTTGATTGTACTAGCAGCTGGGAAAACGCGATCGCCTCCAATATCCAAATAATCTCCAGTATCCAAATCCAAGAAAAACATTCCTGTTTTCAGAAAGCTGTAGCGACTCATCAAGGCTTTAATTTGAGGTTCCAGCGCTTTCATCGGTGAATGCATTGGAACCACACCAGCAAAGAGAGTGCTACTATCATTCACTCTTGGAGAAATACTCGGAGTTATCTCTAAATATTGCGGCTGGGTTGCAGTCAATCGTATTGGCTTGGGTAACTGCACAGACCAATGATTGGGGGATTCCTCTTGCAGTTGCACCTGTGCTAAATCAAAGGTGTAGTCGGGTGCTAAAGTAACTACCATGCGGGTAGTCTCTGCATTAAACTGCTCGATGCGAATGTCTCTAATTACTGGCCCCACTCTTTGACTAGTCTGTGGATATCCTAATGTAACTCCAGACAAATCAATTACCAGACGAGTCGGGTTGTTAAGTAATTGTACCTTCGGTTGAACATTCTCATCTGTGGTGAAGTCCAGATGGTTGCGATTGCTATCAAAATGCCAATTTGCGATGGCTACGCCCGCCGCAGGCATCGCACCATTAGCTTTAACAGTGGAACCAAACAGGAGCAAGCTTAAGAGGCTGGGTAGAAACCAGCTAAATTTTACAATATTTTCTTTGTGTGTGAGTAGCATCAGCGATCGCTTTGTGTGTGAGGAAGACTCTTGAACCAACAAAAGCCGCCCACCATTAAAGCACAATTATAAAAAGTTTTGTAAATTGCAGTGAAAAGGCACGGTAAGAAGCAACAGAACCGATTTTGAGCGTGGCGTAATCTATTGCATCCACGCACGAATGCGTTTGCGTATCGCAGCTGATGACTGTTTCTCCGGCGTGAGCCACGATGCCACAATTGTGTCACTGAAGGCTTTTATTGCGAAATCTACAGTAGATATTCGATAGGAATACCACATAAACATGAGTGTTATCCTGACATAACATTGACATCAGAATGACATATCTAAAAAGTATAAAATAAACTATAGTTTTAACAAATCAACATAATTTATATTTAGTAACTGCGCTGGTTACAAGCTATAAAATTTTTCAATGATATTTCAGCAGCTAAAGCATTGTCAAAATTACCATATAAACCATGTGCGAAACCTGTTTCGTTCTGTACCTCAACTGAAGTCAGGTATCAAGAGCAAAAATCTCAAGATATCATTGAGGCGTTTAGTCTTAATACAATATTGAAACAAGAAATTTGATGCTATGATTCTGTTTCAATATCTCTGCTTGATTCAACAGCAATAGCAATCTGCCAGAATCTGTCTATAGGTACTTTCATATATTTTTCTACCTAAAAGTATACATATATAGCTAAAACTTGAGTTATTGATTTAGAGAAATCAGTACTACAAGAAAACTGTCCATGTTTTCCCAAGATAAACCAAATCCAAAAGATTCACCGCAAGTATCATCTTCAGCGCCTTGCCAAACCATTTTGCCTACAGCCCCATTGCCGGAAGCGATTAGTCAAAATATCGAGACTATTATTGCCCTGCACAGACGTTATGAAAAAGACGTACCTCAACATCAACGGTTTGTAGAAACGGTAACAGCCTTTTTTGGTCGTCCGGTATTCCTGTATAGCATCCTGTTAGGAATTATTCTGTGGGTAACACCCAATGTATTACCACGACGTTTAGGCATATCAAGATTCGATCCCCCGCCATTTTCTTGGCTACAATTTTCACTGACCGCAGGTTCCCTGTTAGTAACAACAGGGGTGTTGATAAAACAAGAGCGTCAGGAAAAACTAGCAGAGCAACGGGCGCAACTTAGCCTTCAGCTTAACCTGCTCTCTGAGCAGAAAATCGCAAAACTTATTGCTTTAGTTGAAGAATTACGCCAAGATATTCCCAATGTCAAAAATCGCTCTGATCCGCAGGCCCAAATAATGAAGGAAGCTGTTGATCCCCAAGCGATTCTAGATGCATTAGAAGAGACTTTAGCATCAGAGTTAGCTAATTTTCAGAATCAAAAAATACCAGATCAAGAGTAAAAATGCTGATCATTATGTTAGCAAAAGCACTAAGAATAGTAACTTTTTGATTGTATTTGCTGCCCATCTCAATACGTTTTAGATAACTTGGAGAGGTAGTTTGGAGGCACTTAAAGTGAAGAGATTAAATTTAAATACTATTGCTTCCCCAGCACTTTCTTCTACTTCGCTCAAAGAACTCGCTTTAACAGATAACTTTTTTAACCAAACCGTATTGATATAGCAATCCTAATTGAGTTGTGAAAAATATAGATTAGGAAACGAACCGCCAAGGACGCCTTCTCTGCGAGAGGCTCTGCCAACGCGCAGCGTCTCGAAGAGAAGGACGCAAAGGAAAGAAAGAAGAAAGAGAGATATAATTTTCACGAATGATTTAGGACTGCTATAGTTACTCAGATTGTTAGGGTAGCTATCAGCTTCACTAGTAAAGCTATCCGCTTACTAGGTTTTTTGCGTAGGCTGTTTCTGTAATTAAAATCCTAAATCTACGGCAATACGGTGGGCGCAAGCAAACCCAGAAAAAGCGACTGCATTCAAACCTTGACCCGGAAAGGTACTATCCCCTACACAATAAAGTCCTGAAATAGCTGTGCGATTAAAGGGCATATTCAATAATCCCCACAACTTACGCCGAGGAATTGGCCCATAAGTGCCATCCTCACGACCCAAAAAGCGGCGATGGGTGCGCGGTGTTCCGACTTCTAAATAATCCAATCCGGCATCTAAACCGGGAAAAAGCTTCTCTAGGCGGTCAATAATTCGCCAAGCTGCCTTTTCTTTCTTCGCTTCGTACTCACTCGGAGAAAGTTCTTGCCAATCATCAATCCAGTGAGGCGTGAAGGCATGAATGATGTGATATCCATTTGGTGCTAAATCTGGGTCAAGCAATGTGGGAATCGAAACAAACACTGTGCCTTCTGATGCTGTCATCTTTTCCCAGTCTTCCAGCAAAATATGGTGGCACTCTGTCCCCGCAGGTAAAACTGACTCCTTTACCCCAATGTGCAAACTCAAGAAGCTTGGAGATTTTTGATAGTTTTGTTGCCACTTTTTCTCATTATCTGGCATTGCTTCTACTGGTAGTAATTGTGTAAATGTATCCCAGCGTGTAGCATTAGAAACTATGCGTTTACCCCGATAGACTTTACCATTAGCCAGTTGTACACCTACCGCTTTTCCCTGTTCTGTGAGAATTTTGGTGACTCTAGCTTGGTACTGAATCTGACCTCCAGCCTTCTCTAAACCTTCCACTAGTTTTTGAGCAATTTGTCCGACTCCGCCTTTGGGATAGTTAACTCCGCCATAATGCCTGTCAGAAAAGACCATTCCAGCATTAATCATTGGTGTCATGTCTGATGGAACCACCGACCAGCAATAACATTCCATATCGATAAATTTCAATAATTGCGGGTCTTTGATGTAACGCCGCGCCACATCCCCGGCATTTTGGGGCAAATACTTGGTTAAACCGAGACACGCCAAAGGATGCTGGAAAAATACCCGCAGTAAATACCGAGGTTCTTCTAGCGACAGCAAATCCATACTGTTAAGGCACTTGAAGACTTTTTGGCATTCGTCATAAAAGCGACGAATCCCTTGTTCTTCATGAGGAAAATGAGCAATAAGATTTTGCAAAAATTTTTCATAAACCCGATCAACCTTCAGGTCTAAACCTTGGGGTAGATGATAGTGAATCTGCACCGGATCTGCGATCGCTTCTTGGCTGACATTTACAGCTGATAATGCACGGGTGAGTAAGTTGGTTGTACCGTTCTGTCCCAGCCCAAAAATCATTGACGCACCAACATCAAATCGATAGCCTTGGCGTTCAAAATAACCAGCGCTACCACCGGGAATCAAATAACGTTCCAGTACCAGCACTTTCGCTCCCTTCGCCGCTAACTGGGTCGCTGTTACTAATCCGCCAATCCCAGACCCAATTACGATCGCGTCATTTGTCATTTGTCCTTTGTCCTTTGTCATTTGTACTGAGCGTATCGCTAAAGCGAAAGCTCCGCTAACGCGTAGCGTCTGTCTGCGACACGCTGCGCGAACGTAGAGAAGTAAGTATTTGTCCTTTGTCCAGAGTCAATCAATATTTAATTTAACTAATGACAAATGACCAATGACCAATGACCAATTAAAAAAAAAGAGGGACGAGCCTGCTACTGCTGGCTAATCCCGTCTGCCGATCCTTAAAAGAGAGGAGAACACTTTATAAGAATATAGTCTTGATTGAGAATATATGTCAACTACTAATGAAAACTTTTATCAATAAAATTGGGATTGTTAATTTTAAGCTGTCAGCCGGATGCAGGAAAGAGTATTATGGTGTTTCAGTTCTTATACAATAAAAAGGCGCCTATTTCTGGCTATGACGCTACAATTGCGCGTTTATGTTCCACCCCATCCCCTGATCAAGCACTGGCTAGCAGTTGCCCGTGATGCAGGCACGCCTTCAGTATTGTTCCGCAGTGCCATGACTGAGTTGGGAAGATGGCTGACTTATGAAGCTGCACGAGACTGGTTGCCGACTCAAGAAATAGCAGTACAGAGTCCCTTAGATACCTGTCCAGCAACGGTGATCGATCCGCAAGTACCTATGGCAGTAGTGCCGATTCTGCGGGCTGGGCTAGGATTACTAGAGGGAGCGCAGACTTTACTGCCTTTAGCATCGATTTACCACCTTGGCTTGGCGCGAGACGAGGAGACTCTGCAACCTCATTGTTATCTGAACAAGTTACCAGAAAAATTTGACCCCCAAACACGAGTGTTAGTTACCGATCCAATGTTGGCAACTGGAGGGTCAATTATGGCGGCAATGGCAGAATTGACACAACGGGGTGCTGACCCAGCTTTGACGCGGATTGTTTGTGTAGTAGCGGCTCCACCAGCTTTACAAAAATTGAGTGAAGCTTATCCAGGTTTAATAATTTACACCGCTACTATTGACGAAAAACTGGACAGCAAGGGATATATTGTACCGGGATTAGGAGATGCAGGCGATCGCATCTTTGGGACTTAAGCTAGTATGCAGCTAGGGCAGGAAAATAGCATAACTACTGTAAAAGTTGCAAGGTTTGTTGAAGGCGGTAAAGATATGAGTCAGCGAGATGGTTTTGGCAGTGGTTTTGTAGCAGGGGCGTTTGTTGGTGGCGTATTTGGCGGTGTTATCGGGGCGCTGATTGCTTCTCGACGCGATCCAGAATTGCTAATAGAAGATGAGACAGAACTGACAGATAGCCAAGCCGAAGCTAAGAAAATAGCAGCAAAGCGGCGTCAGATGAAAGCCTCAGAAAGTGAAAGCATCGGCATAGAAACGGCCAGGCGATCGCTAGAAGATAAAATTGCCCAGCTAAATGCCACAATTGATGAAGTGCGGAAGCAACTGGGAAATGTTAATAGCAGTTCACCCCAAGCAACTAATGACCGCTCCCTCACTAAAGACTCCTGAAGTTTGTTCAGGCGTGGTAAAAGTGTCAAGTGTGGTAAACGTGAAATCCGCAAACACTTTTGACTTTGGACTAAATTAAAATTAAAAGATAAGACCGCGTTTGACACCTAGTAGGAAACCAAACTATCCATGAGTTTACTGATTACCACACTAATTACCTTTGTCAGCTTTTATAGCTATTTGCTAATTATCCGGGTTTTGCTAACTTGGTTCCCGACAATTAACTGGTATAACCAGCCATTTGCCGCTTTAGCCCAGATAACCGATCCTTATCTGAATCTATTCCGCTCAATTATTCCCCCATTGGGCGGTATGGATTTTTCGCCCATCTTAGCTTTCTTAGCACTCAATCTACTTAGTGGGCTTCTGAGTGCTATTCCAGCTAGCCTGCCCTTATAGAAAGAAAGATTTTGATTACTACCTTGGTAAAAAATTGTGTAGAGACGTTAAGCATACAAGCGTCTCTACGATTTTTTACGAATTACTAATTAACCCAAGTTGCTAGTTATCAAAAAATACCATTATGCAAAACTAACTAGCAACTTACGTTAATTACCTAGCCTGTTTCTCGCCTTTGGCGAGTACTACGCATTAAAAATTACGAATTACGAATTACCTACGCACTTGACCGCTAAACCCCGCAGCCTTGAATTGCTTCAGCTTCAACGGAGTAGGCTGATTTGCCGGTACAGAAATTCTCAATTCAAAATCGCTAATACCTGGTGGTAACTCGGTAATAGAGCCTAAGCGAGTGCGGTTTTGCATTACCGAGTCATTATTGGCATCATAAATGCGTCCAAAAATATCTGCGTCGTAGACTGTTTTATTAGTGCCATTTTCTGCCTTGCCAATGACAAGAAAACAATTGGCAGCCGCGCTACCACTACTGATAACAGCCCCTTGTGCTAGTTCTGGTGGACAATCTTTATAAGAGACATCAAATAGTTTAATCTGTGTCAGGGCTACAGCTGGGGGAGTAATCACCCACGATAGAAGGGTAATGAGACATGAAATAAAAACGACTGTGAGTGAACGCAACCGCATAAAATACCCCGTGATTTAATTCAATAATTATTAACTGATAACCTCAGCTTACAACATACACCTACTCTCTATTCTCTAGTTCCCTGATTAATTCGCTACTGCAAATACCTGCTCCACCATCAATTCCCAATCAGGTACTATATCTGATGCAATGGTTGCCGTACCCTTCAAGACCGTATCTTCATATTGTCCCTCGACCCACTTGCAAACGGTGATTTGTTTTAACTCAGGATCGACAATCCAGTACTCAGTAATACCTCTAGCTGCGTATTCTGTGCGCTTGTAACGGTAATCGCGGCTGCGGTTCTCAGTTCCGGGGCTGACGACTTCAACCACCAGCGCAGGCGGAGGCATATCGCGGGTAATCAGATTGCGAGGACTGCCAATCAAAGCCACTTTCGATTCCGTATGCAACACCAGATCGGGTAGGCGACAGGTTGCTCGCCGCCCACTAACTTCAACTTCAATGTCCTTGTAAGCCAGTAAGGTAATAGGAAAACGCTTTGCCAACTCGAATAATAGAAATTTGGCAATATCACAATTTTCCTGGCTCTCGGTTGGCATTTCTACTAGCTCTCCATCCACTAATTCATAGCGGGTATCAGTGCGATCGTCATAAGCCATAAATTCCTCAAAAGTCAGGAGTTTTGTGGGATGCTGAGTTTGAGTCATCGCAGTTTTCCTAACTAGGTGATAAATAGGTCAACACTAGAAAATACCAAACCGATACCAAGAACTTAGGAGACAGGAGAAAGAATCAAGTTTTTCTCCTGACTTCCTTGAATATTAGGCATCTTACATTTAATTATGTCTATATTTAACTACAGGGTGATTGGAGACTTGAATTTAACATTTGTAATAATTAGGGGAATAACCCCTCAATTGCTATTAACTTATGACTCCAGATGAGATTGAAGTAGCTATGTTCGCAGCCTTTAATGATTGTGATGCAGCAAGCTGTCCTCTCACTGACACGCAGAAACAGATATTACTGCAAGTGATTGAGCAAATTCAGGGAAATTCTACCTCTGGGAAGTCAAATATTGCTAATCCTCTAGACGAACTTACGCCAGAGGAGTTAGAAGTATTTTTACAATTTGTTAAGGATGAAGAACAACGCAACCGTACTTGGAAAGTGCAATTACTCAACGACTGGTTGCTGGAAAATGACTCTGGAACGGTACAATTTATTCGCCAACGCTATGGTTTGCAGTGGCTGAATCGGGTTGAGTCATATCATTTTGACAAGTATTCTTATTTTGAGGATGCACTGAAGTTAAGAGTAGGCGATCGCATTGAAGTTTCCAATGCACTATGGGAATGGGTGCAGGAGGATGGGCCTTGTAAGCGGGAATGGTTTCCCTGTATGGTGATTAAGGTCGAGGAAATTAGCGATAGCGATGATTCCTCTACTAATTGCGTCGTCCGCTTCTTCAACGGCGCTGAATATGAAATTCAAGGTATGTATGAATGGAATCGCTATAATTGGCGCTGGCCTCAAAAGGAGTAAGGAGTGCTGAGTTTTTAATACTTGTGAATGAGTCTGTTAATAAAATCATTGCCTGAACAACGCCCAAGCCAAAAACCTCTCAGTATAATACAACGCTAATTGATTGCTCACACCGTTGAAAACAGCATCAAAAGCGTGTTCTGCCCAAGGAATTTCGATAAAAACCGCAGTGTTGCCATCATGTAAACGTTCATACATCTGTCTGCCAAATCGCGCTTGCACCAAATGGTCGCGACTGCCGTAAATTAATAAAGTTGGCGGTAAAAGGTGCGTTAGGTAATTTATCGGTGAAGCAATTTCATACCGATTAGGCAATTCTTCTAAAGAACCACCAAGAAATGCTTTTAAAACAGCGCGAGAATTTATAGGATCGGGATTTGGTGGTGTTTTGTATCCTTCAGTTAAATTAACAGGCCCGTAATAGTTCACCACAGCACGAATGGGTGGTGCATCAGGTTCATAAGCCGCTAGCATTGCTAGATGTGCCCCAGCAGAACGTCCTAAAAGTACCATACGTTCTGAATCGGCTTCATATTCAGCTGCATGTTTGCGAATAAAATTTAGGGCTGTACGCACATCATCTAACTGAGAGGGAAACTGATATTGAGGTGCGTGTCGATAGTCGATCGCAAATACCGTATATCCCTGATTAGCAATATATTGATTAAACTCGGAATTGGCATGAGTATTACCATATTGCCAAGCTCCACCATAAATTACTACCACTGCTGGATATTTCCCTACCTCTGAGGGTTGGTAAACTTCCATTTTTAAAGGTACTCCTCCAGGAGAAGCAAAGAGAATATCTTGTTGATGACGCGTTTTCCCTAATGGAATACCCCAGAATAAATTAACTAAGTCAAAGGGATGGGTTTGCATTTTAGCCCTTACTTTGACTGGAATTTGCTCTAGATAATTTGCTCCCAACCCTTCTTTCATCGCTTTAGCCATCTGCATTTGAGTTGGTGGAATATTCACTAGCACCCATCCACAAGTTAGCAATCCGATTAAACTGAAAATGCCAACTAAACGCTGTAATTTACGGCGACGGATATAGAATAAAGACAGCAATAAAAAGAGCAAATTTAATAAAAATAACCAAGGGCTGACTTCTGGCGCTCCTACTGCTAGCGTGAGTAAAAACATATTTGGAGCCGGAAGAATAATCCAAGAACTAAGAAATAGAGTTGCAAAACTGAGTACTAATACCAGCCATGATAAAGCTATTTTGGGTTTAAGAAACATCGATTAAAATGCGGTAATAATGGCTTCAAAGAAATACAATTTATCTGCTAATGCTAAGTTTGGCAATAGTTCTATAGCAGAATTCAGGAGTCAGAGTTCAGAGGATTTAAAGACGCGATAAATCGCGTCTCTACATCTGGGTTTTGGGTTATACAAATGTATTTATTTATGCTTTGCGGTAGACTAGGTTATATACTTCGCTAACTTGAAATCCGCTGTATGTTGTGAATTCTGGTGACAGCATAAGTTATTGCTGTTGTATCTGTTTTTGTACCCAAAGACGAAAAGCCTTGAGCGTTGCATTTCTACCTGCTGTTGTACTTTGCTCTAGATATTGGGGAATTGCTTCAATTAGTGGGAATCTAGGAAAATTTAGGCTTTGTTGAGATTCTACATAATGTCCGTCTTGCAAAACATTAATTTGGAGCTTCCCTCGATCAAAACGCCAAAGCTCAGGCACTTTTAGCGCTTCATAAATATTAGGATGAGTCCGAGAAGTAATATCAATTTCTAGAGCTAAATCTAGAGGAGGATCTACTGCTAAATCTAGCCGCTTCTTGCCGCGAATCTTAGATTCATTTTTTATATAAAAACACTGATCGGGTTCTATACCTTGAGCCATTGCTTGGTTTTTGAAAGTGGTAGAACCAAGGCTGATGAATTCAGTACTCAACTCTTCTAGAAGCGCTTTGACTAAATCACCAATAATTTCTTTGTCATATTCATGTTCTGGCAGTGGTGCCATAATCTCCAGTATTCCCCTGTCATAAGCAATTCGTGCTGCTCGGTGTTCCCCTAAATCCTCTAGAATTGCTTCCAATTCCTGCCAGGTTACATCTCGTAGTAGCACTCTTTGTCCTGGTGGAACATGGATGCGCTTTAATTCCAACAACATCATCTTCGCTCCCAGTAGCTAAAACCTAAATTTAGCTTACTCTAGTTAAATAATTCGCTGCGACAATTTTTGCTGCTTCATCGCTAGATTCTCAGATATACCGCAGGTTGTCGTTAGACATAGCTTGCTTAAAGAAGCCCTTTATAGAACAATACGGTTCAGTTAAGGCTAAAACTCTTTATCAAAATCAATTTTTTTAACGTAGACGCATTAGCGAAGCGGTAGCGACGAAGGAGCGTCAGCGGCTTGCCGCAGGCTACCGCAGAGGCACAGAGGGAACAGAGAGAGGAAAAAAATGCTTAACCCAAGCGTATTGCTTTATAGAAGTGTATGCTGGAGCGATCGCTCCGAAAAAGATTAATAAAGTAAAGAAAAAACCTCTGGCAACTCCAGAGGTTTTGGTTCCTGATTTAGTTTCTACTTGTTACTCCAATTTGTTCTCTATCATTTCCCGATAATGAAGAAAATTATTTGAACAACAAGATCCCCGAATTCTTAGAGAAGTCGGGGATCTGAGCCTTGCGATTTTATTTAGATACTGAGTATCTACCTATCTACGCTATTAATTCTTCGCCTGTGGCTGCGAACCAGGAATCGTTACATCTATTGGTGTCACCTGTTTAGCTAGCTGTGTCAATGGCGGTTGAATGGCGGTTTGATTCCCCACTACTAAAGTCACAATCTTTTCTGGCTTGAGGTATTCTCGTGCTACCCGTTGGACATCGGCTGCTGTAGTGGCGGCGACGGCTTTTTGATAGCGAAAGAGAAAATCAGCAGGATAGCCGTAATATTCGTATCGCATCAACCGTGATAAGGTTTGGCTGGGATCTTCAAAGTTGAACACAAAGGAGTTGAGTGTAGACTCTTTGGCAAAAGCCAGTTCTTTTGCTGTGACTCTTTGAGTTTGGGTGCGCTTGATTTCAGCTTGTAAGGCTTTGACAAACTGGACGGTAGCATCCGATCGCGTTTGTCCACCTGCAATAAATATGCCAGGATAATCGTAGCGGGGACTCCACTGGCCGTAGACAGAGTAAGCTAAACCTTGACGCGATCGCACTTCATTAAATAAGCGTCCACCAAATCCATTTAACACTCCATTCAATACATCCAGCGCCGCGTAATCGGGATTGTCGAAACGTCCGCCTAAATGCCCGATAAGCACACTACTTTGGGTTAGTTGTGGCTGATTGACAAAAAAGACTCCACCTGTATTAGCTGGCAAAACCTTTGGTAATGTGGGTTTAGCAATACCTGGGTTACGCTGCCAATCGCCAAACTTAGCTTGAATGAGCGATCGCATTTTCTTAGCATCAAAATCACCCACAATCCCCAAAATCATATTATTGGGGTGGAAATATTGCTGATAAAACTTGATCAAATCCTCACGCTCAACCTTATCCACCGTTGCATACTCTATCGTGCGAGCATAAGGGCTATCTTTCCCGTAGATCAATTTTTTAAATTCCCGACTAGCAATCCCATCTGGATTATCATTACGACGGGCAATGCCACCTTTGGCTTGTGTCTTAGCCAAGTCTAGCTTTTCTTGAGCAAATACAGGCGATCGCAGTACCTCCGCAAACAGCCCAAACACTGTTTCTAAATCTTCACTGAGGGCGTCAAAGCTAGCACTACCAGAAGCTTCACTAATACCAACTTCCACAGATGCTGCCCGTTGTTCCAATATCTCGTTGAGTTCATCAGGCGAATGCTTCTTAGTTCCTCCAGTTCGCATTACCGCGCCTGTAAAACCAGCCAACCCAACTTTCTCCATTGGTTCCAAGCGATTCCCTGTCCGTACAAACGCTGTACCATTCACCAACGGTAACTCATGATCTTCCATTAAATACACAACCAAGCCATTTTGCAGCACAAGCCGCTCATACTTGGGTAACTTAATCTCAGGTAGCGGTGGTAGCTGTAATTCTGTGTAATGTTTCGCCTCAGCCGTCGCCGCTAAAGAAAAATTACAAGTTAAAAGTAAACACGCAAAAACAGCAACCAAAGCATAAATCAGCCCCTTCCTATTTTGAATTTTCAACGCCATCCGCCTTTTACTCTTCACCTTATACCTCTGCATATCTCTCTTCCTTTGCGCCCTTTGCGGTTCGTTTCTCTTAAGCTTCTTTCGACAACAACTTACCAATCGTGCGATTTCCTGGCGTAAAAGTCTCCTTTGCCACTCGCTGAATATCAGCCGTCGTCACCGCCGAAATATCATCCAACTGCTTAAACAAATTCCGCCAAGAGCCAGTTTTCACCTCATATTCCAACAATTGTTGAGCCATGCCCATATTGGAATCGAGAGTACGTAACAAACCCGCCCGTGCTTGAGTTTTCACCCGTTGCAAATCAGCCGCCGCTACAGGCTCAGTTTTTAATTTGTCAATTTCTTGACGCAAAGCCACCGCCAACTCATCAACTGTATGACCAGGAGCTGTGAGAGCATAGAAAAAGATCAGGTTTGGATACTTATCTCCAGGAAATCCACTGTAACCTTGAGCATTTAGCGCCAATCGCTGCTTTTCTACCAAAGATTTATATAGCCGCGACGTGCGCCCATCACTTAATAAACTGCCAATGATTTCATAGATGGCATTATCTGGATGAGTAATCGCCGGACGATGATAACCTTCTAAATACCAAGGTTGAGAAGATAGCTGTAAAGTAACTTCCCGCGTTTGTTGTTGTGGCGGTTCCACCGGAATTTCTTCAACAGCTTTGGTTTTGGCTTGAAAGCGGCCAAAATAAGTTTGCGCCAGTTTTTTCACCTGAGTGGGATTGACATCTCCGACAATAGCGATCGCTAAATTACTTGGTACGTAGTGAGTATCAAAAAACTTTTGGACATCTTCTGGTGTCAGATTGCGAATATCTTGGTCATAACCAATCACCGGACGCCTGTAGGGATGAGCTTTGTAAGCAGTATCAACAAATTTTTCCACCATCTGTCCAATGGGTGAATTTTCCACCCGCATCCGTCGTTCTTCTAAAATTACATCTTTCTCTTTATAAAACTCACGACGAATTACCGGATCGAGAAATCGTTCCGACTCCAACGACATCCAAAGTTCTAGCTTATTGGCAGGAAAGCTGTAAAAATAACGAGTGGCTTCAGTAGAAGTATTGGCATTTAAACCCACACCTCCCGCTTGTTCAACAATTTGCCCCAATTCATTTTGCTTGACTAGCTTTCCTGCTTGCAATTCCACTTGTTTAAACTCAGTTTCTAACCGCGCAACCTCAGCTTTTTTGCCATCGGCTTTCGCTGCTTTAATTTGAGCATTCAACTGCTCTAAGGTATCTAATAGCGGTTTTTCTTTTTTGTAATCTTGTGTACCAATGCGCGTTGTGCCTTTAAACGCCAAATGTTCCAAAAAGTGAGCTACACCAGTTTTACCATCTGGCTCATCCACACCACCCACATTCGCATAAGTAAGAAAAGAAACCACGGGCGCTTGATGCCGTTCCAAAACAATGAATTTCAAACCATTGTCGAGGCGAAACTCCGTTAATTGCTTAATAACTCGATCGAGATAAGGTTGGATTGAACTTTGAACTGGTGGAGTTTGAGTTTTGGCTTCTTGAGGAGGAGATGCCGTCTGAGTTTGAGCTAGAGCAACTTCTGGTAGTAATCCCCACCAGAGAATACTAAAAGCCAACAAAGTGATAAACAACCGCCGCAATATCACAGATACTTGATCTGACCAATCCAAAATCCCCAATCTAAAATCTAAAATTGATCGACTGCTCTGGTTCATAAGCGAAAATTAAGATAAAGTTACATTACCTAAATAACAGGATACTTAGCAAAAGAGCGTTAATCTTGTATTAAGCTTTCAGTGGCTCTTTGCACTTGACATTAGACAATAATGCTACAAGTCTTGTTACGGATATCTAACCATAACTGTTATGCGAGTTTTTAATTCTTCCCCGCCCTCAGAGGTTCAGACGCGCACCCGGATTTTACAGGCAGCGCAACGGTTGTTTGCCTCTCAGGGATTTGACGGTACTACCACCCGCGACTTAGCACAAGCGGCAGGTATAGCTGAAGGTACTCTATTTCGTCATTTTCCGAATAAAAAAGCAATTTTAGTGGAAGTAGCCACGAGTGGCTGGGTAGAGATTCTGACAGATTTGCTCACAGAATTAAGTGAAATGGGCAGCTATAAAGCCGTTGCTCAGGTGATGCGCCGTCGGATGTGGAATTTTCAAAAAAATGCCGATTTGATGCGTGTTTGTTTTATGGAGGTGCAATTTCACCCTGATTTGCGCGATCGCATTCAATTAGAAGTCATTACCAAAATGACTGATGTCGGCGAAGCATTCTTTCAAACAGCGATGGATAAAGGTATTTATCGTCAAGGAGACGCGAAGCTAGTTGCAAAAGTTTTCTTAGGAATGTTTGCGATCGCAGGTTTTTCCAATAACACTATCATCGAACCTGATGCCTCTCCCCAACAAATGCAGGAAATGGCGGAAGGACTCGCTGATATCTTCCTTAATGGTGTCTTGGTTAAAGAGTGAGGAGTTATGAGTTATGAGTTATGAATTATGAGTTTTAACTCCTCACTCCTAACTCCTAACTCCTAACTAATGATTGTTTTCGCTTGCTGGCTCCATTGTTGTACTAGCTCAATTGCTGGACACAAATCTCGGCGCTGCATTGTTGCTACCTGCAAGCGCATAATTTGTTGGTGCAATCTGTGAGTGGGAGTTTGAGCTAACTGCACTACAGAACCAATACCTGCATGAAGCAATAAACCACAATATTGTGTCCCGACACTGGGAATACGCGCCAAGTCAGCTAAAGCCATCCATTTATTTACATACTGAAGATGAATCTGTAGTTTATTTGCTAACGCTAGTCTTGACTCTAGAGTTTTCCCTTGTTTAACTAAGGTTACTGTGCTAGTAATCCCACAATTTTGGAGTTGAGATTGTTCCTCGTGGCTCAGTCCAGGTAATTCCTCAATTGGCCAATCACGAGATTGGATAGTAGTTCTACTATCTTTGTGTTTAGCAGACATTGTTGAAATAAAAATATAGGCTTGTTTAAATATTGTGACAGTTGTTTCTTCGCAAAATTATGCTTTTGCGGTTTAGTGTTTGTATTGACGCGCGATTTTAACTCAATCTTCTGCAATACGATTGTTTCGCCTGACAATGCGATTGTTTCGCCTGAC
This sequence comes from Nostoc sp. JL23, assembly GCF_017115065.1. NCBI lineage: Bacteria > Bacillati > Cyanobacteriota > Cyanophyceae > Nostocales > Nostocaceae > Nostoc > Nostoc sp. JL23. Next base: position 9,195 of record NZ_JABXKN010000128.1, on the reverse strand, counting down.
AATGCAATTGTTTCGCCTGACAATACGATTGTTTCGCCTGACAATACGATTGTTTCGCCTGACAATACGATTGTTTCGCCTAACAATACGATTGTGCCACCTAACAATGCGATTGTTTCGCCTAACAATGCGATTGTGTCACCTAACAATGCGATTGTGTCGCCTAACAAACATTAAATATCTTGCAAAACTGCCTAACAGCCTCTAACCAACTGCATTGACAGCTATTTTAGGCAGGTAATGCCTATCATATCGGGATAGTCAATGTAATCCTGCCAGAACTCGGAGCCAAATTTCTCTATGCCTTTGGGAGAGACTGTTGGATGATGCCAGTGGATCTCTTTAAAACCAGCACTCATCAAGGCCCATTCATAAGTCGCTTTGCTGAGGTAGTAGTTATCAATACTGATAGACTCACCGTCATCAGGAATGCTCAATGTTAAGGTTATGGGCGTACCTTCCTTGAGCGACTGGGCACATCTCCTAGCAATGCCATATTTCTCATGTTTATGATAAAACTCTGGAAGCATTTCTAAATTATTGTTCAAACTGACGAATCGACCACCAGGTTTCAGATGAATTGCTATAGCCTGACACATTTCGAGTAGTTGCTCTTTAGTTGCAGCGCAATTCAGCAAGTAGGAGACTACCACAAGATCGAAGCTGCCAATAGAACCAATTTCCATGACATCACCGATGATATATTCAATTTCAAGTGGAACAGAGGCTTCTTCAAGTCTTGCCAATTTGATCATTTCTGAGGAAATATCTACACCAACCAAACGTGCAGCGCCATTCTGTTTGAGCAATCGTGTGAAAAATCCTTCTCCACAAGCTAGATCGAGGATTGATTTCCCGGCAACATCTCCGATTAAATTTAAGTATGTATATGCCTCACCATACAAGCGATAAGGCAATTTATTAAGTTTTTGAAACTGGAGAGCTATGTTATCAAACACGGTTGCCATTTTTTCACCTCACTTGCAAAAGCTTCCTTGACGTTAAAATGGGCGTACAGTATCTCCAATTTAGCTAGTATACGGTAGATTGCAAAAAGCTCATGACCGAGATTCCGAAAAGTGCAGCCCAGTTGTATGAAACAGACTTTGCAGCATGGACAGAAAAAACTGTACAACTCATTCGTGCTGGACAATTTGGACAAGTAGACTGGGATGCTGTGATTGAGGAGATTGAAAGCTTAGGACGGTCAGAACGACGAGAGTTGAAAAGCCGTTTGGAAGTATTATTACAGCATTTGCTCAAGTGGCAATATCAATCTAGTTTGCGGAGTGGCTCTTGGCGAAATACGATTGATGAGCAGCGCTACAAAATTGCAGATTTACTGCAAGAGAGTCCCAGCCTCAAGTCTTATCCAGAAGAAGTTTTAGCCCAGTGCTATCATCGGGGATTGAAAGCTGCTAGTAATGAAACTGAACTACCAATAAATACGTTTCCAGTGGAATGTCCTTATTCCATTGCCCAAGTTCTTGATGGTGAGTTTTTGCCAGATATTATTGATTTGTAATATTAAGTTGATGCGGTAAATAACTCACCTCGCAATACAGTTACCGCTTGTCCACCGAGAAAGACGCGATCGCCTCCGTCATAATACACCTTCACCACGCCACCGCGACTGGATGCTTGATAAGCCAAAAATTCATTTTTGTGCAAGCGATCGCGCCAGAAGGAAGCGAGACAGCAATGAGCCGCGCCTGTAACTGGGTCTTCATTAATACCTAATCCCGGTGCAAAGAAGCGAGAGACGAAATCATATTGAGAATCAGAGTCAGTGAGGCTGGTGACAATGACATCAGAAACAGGCAACGTTTTGAGTAGTTGAAAATTAGGCTGTATTTGACGCACCAATTCTTCAGATTCCAATTCCACTAGATAACCTAGTGAATTCTGCAAGACAGATTTGTAGGGTACACCCAAAGCTTGGCCCAGTTCTGGAGGTGCGATCGCTTCTTGTGAGTGATTCACGGGAAAATCTAACTCAATCCACTCACCTTGCAATTTAGCAATCAGCACTCCACTCTTGGTATAAAAACGTGCAACTTCATCGGGTGATAAATGTCCCTCTGACCAAAGTACATGGGCACTAGCTAAAGTTGCGTGACCACAAAGCGGCACTTCTACCGTGGGCGTAAACCAACGCAGATTAAAGCCATCATCCTGTCTAACTAGAAAAGCTGTTTCAGATAAATTCATCTCCTGCGCCACGTTTTGCATCCAGCGCTCATCTTGGGGAGTAGGCAAAACACAGACAGCAGCAGGATTACCTGCAAAAGGTGTATTGGTAAAAGCATCAACCTGAGTAATGATTTGTCCCATTAGATAGAATCACCTTGAAAGTTAGACAGCAATATATTTATCAGTAGCAAGGTGTAAGAGCGCGGTGTGCCCCTACTTGTTTAATGAGAACCACTATATACAGTACCTTAGAAATTAGGAATACAATCTCCAAAAACTAGAGTCAATGTTAAAGCAAACCGAAAACGTGAGGATAAAAATCTTCAGAAGCATCTTTGCTGCTGTCAACTTAGCGCTAATTTCTGGAGGATTAGTTAGTTGTGTTGTTGAAGTACCGCAGCCACCTGCACCAACAGAGCAACAAAAACCAGTCTTACAACCTAACCAACAGCCTCAGCAGAACGACAAAGATGACGACGATAAAGATGGTGACGACAAAAATGGCGATCGCAAAAATGATAAAAAAGATGACGATAAAGACGATAACGACTAAATAAAGGCAAAACCATCACCTTTATCCTTTTCTTTGAGTTTACATTTATGCTTATCCCACAAACTTCTACTTCCCTCGGCGAGACTTTACGCCACCGACGGCAACAACTAGCCAAGCTGATTGATTTTCCCGCAATTCTGTGGTCAGGTAGCAATAATCCGCGCAACTTTCCGGCAAATTCCTTTCCGTTTCGTGCTAACAGTCATTTCCTCTATTTTGCCGGACTGCCATTACCAAAGGCGGCAATTCGTCTAGAAGCGGGTAAGCTAGAACTATTCATCGACGATCCGTCACCCAGTAGCGCTCTTTGGCATGGAGAAATGCCAACGCGCGAGGAAATAGCTGAGAAGATTGGGGCGGATGTGGCTCGACCAATGGCAGAATTAGAGTCTTGGCTGGAAGATGCCGCTACACTTGCTGTCCAAGATGCAGCTACTTGGACGCAGCAATCGCAGCTATTAAATAGATGGATTTTACCACAAAGCCCTCCCCAAGGAATTGACTTGGAGTTAGCTAAGGCGATCGTTTCAATCCGCCTTACCCACGATGATGGTGCATTAACCGAGTTGCGAAAAGCTGCGGCTGTCACTGTCAAAGCTCACAAAGCGGGGATGGCAGCAACACCCCAAGCCAAATTAGAAGCAGAAGTTCGGGCAGCGATGGAAGGGGTAATTATTGCCCATAATATGACCACCTCTTACAACAGTATTGTCACTGTTCACGGTGAAGTTTTGCATAACGAGCATTATCACCATAGTTTGCAACCAGGTGATTTACTGCTTGCCGATGTTGGTGCTGAAACTGAGATGGGTTGGGCAGGTGATGTGACTCGTACTTGGCCAGTTTCGGGCAAGTTTTCATCTACCCAAAGAGATATTTATAATGTGGTGTTGGCAGCCCATGATGCTTGCATTGCCAAAATCCAGCCTGGTGTAGAGTATGGGGATATTCACCTGCTAGCGGCTACAGCGATCGCTGAAGGTTTAGTAGAGTTAGGCATTTTACAAGGAAATCCCCAAGATTTAGTAGAAATCGATGCCCACGCGCTGTTTTTCCCTCATGGTATTGGTCATCTACTGGGTTTAGATGTGCATGATATGGAAGATTTGGGCGATTTAGCTGGGTATGAAGAGGGGCGTGAAAGGAGCGATCGCTTTGGCTTAAGCTATCTGCGTTTAAATCGTCCACTGCGTCCAGGAATGTTAGTCACAATTGAACCTGGTTTTTATCAAGTACCAGCAATTTTAAATGATGCTAATGTCCGTTCAAAATATCAGAATGTCGTGAATTGGCAGCGTTTATCTGAATTCGCCGATGTCCGGGGAATTCGCATTGAAGATGATGTTTTAGTTACTACAGAAGGCAGCGAAGTGTTAACGGCCGCATTGCCAAATGATGCTGATAGTGTAGAGAATCTAGTTAATGGTTGAGTTTACGCTAAATTTTACCCCACCCTAACCCTCCCCTTGGAAAGGGGAGGGAACCGGATTTCTTGTTTCCCCCCAATGCATCGGGGGGATTAAGGGGGGTAATAAGTTTCATCACTCCTCTAAACCCAGGTGATTTTGTAAGGCTTGGCGCATCACCTCTACAGGCAAAGTTTCCAGATGCAACCAGATTTTTAATGCTGCTACCCCTTGTTGGACTAGCATTTCTAATCCATCGATCGCAATTGCGCCTTGTTTTTCAGCCTGCTGGAGAAATTGCGTTGGTTTAGGAATATATATTAAATCGTAAGCGATCGCACCCGTTGGTAAATTTGCTATTTCTTCTACACTCAAAGGCGATTCATCGACTTTGGGATACATCCCAATCGGAGTTGTATTTACCAGCAGATTTGCTTGAGGAATGAGCTTTGGTAATTCTTCCCATTGATGAACCTGGAATTTTTCAGCTAGGGTTGAATTGCTCCAACTATTGCGGAATTCTTGTAATCTCTGCATATTGCGCCCAACAACATGAATTTGGGCAAAACCTAGCTGAATACAACCTGCTACAACAGCTATTGCTGCACCACCATTGCCTAAAATTACCGCTACTTTCTGACTCCAATCTTGTTTATATGTTGTCTGCAAAGGGGCGATAAATCCTTCTATATCTGTATTTGTGCCTACCCATTTGTTATTTTGGCGGCTAACAGTATTCACGGCTCCGATAGTTTGAGCCAGGGGTGTAATTTCCGAGAGTAGGGGGATGATTGCTTGTTTATGAGGTATTGTCACATTAAAGCCGACAACCCCAACAGCCGCAAAACCTGCGATCGCCACTTCTAAATTCTGTGGTTCAATCGGAAAAGGCAGATAAATATAATCTAATCCTAATTGTGCAATCGCAGCATTATGCATCACTGGCGACAGCGAATGTTCCACCGGATGTCCAATGACTCCTAGTAGTTTAGTTTTGCCTGTAATTTTTTTAGTCATTTGTCATTTGTCCCCATTTCCCAGTCCCTAGTCTTCAGCCCCCATTTCCCGCACCTAGTTTACAATTATTAAAAGCTACTTAACATTTCTTTAAATCATGCAGGTAACTACAGCCTCCTCTACAACTCCAATCCCTGGTAAATATTGGCAGTGGCGCGGGCACAACGTTTACTATGTGCGTGCGGGAGAGAAACAAAGCCAACGTCCGCCCTTGCTTTTGGTACATGGATTTGGTGCTTCCACAGACCACTGGCGCAAGAATATCACAGGATTATGTCAAGATTTTGAAGTATTTGCGATCGACCTTTTGGGATTCGGGCGATCGGCAAAACCAAAATTGCAGTATGGTGGCGACTTGTGGCGCGACCAACTCCATGATTTTATCAGCGAAGTGATTGGTCAAAAAGCAGTATTAGCAGGTAATTCCCTTGGTGGTTATGCTTGCTTATGTGTTGCAGCCCAATGTCCTGACAGTGCGGCTGGATTAGTGTTGCTCAATAGTGCCGGGCCTTTTAGTGAAAGCCAACCTACATCTGAACCTGAAGCTTTGCAAAGCGAAATTCAGCCACCCAAACAACCCTCTTCTTTAGAGAAATTACTGGGTGACTCGGTTAAGTGGATGTTTCAACAACCTTTAGCTCAGTTTGTGTTATTTCAATACGTGCGACAACGTTGGGTAATTCGCCAAACTTTAGAAAAGGTATATCTTGATAAAAGTGCAGTTACAGACCAATTGGTAGAAGAAATTTCTCGTCCTGCTTTTGATCCGGGTGCGTTGGATGTGTTTGTTTCAGTTTTTAGCACTCCTCAAGGGGAAAAAGTTGATGTACTACTAAAGCAATTAACTTGTCCTTTATTGATGTTGTGGGGAGAAGCTGACCCGTGGATGAATATTAGAGAACGTTCTCCAAAGTTTCGCCAATATTGTCCTGAATTGACAGAGCATTTCTTAACAGCAGGTCATTGTCCCCATGATGAAGTACCCGATAAAGTAAACCAACTTTTACGCGATTGGGTTTTGTAAAGGTTAATACAGTTCAGAATGAGCAACAAAGCCCTCATGTAGAGACGCGATTTATCGCGTCTTGAAAAACCAATTATCTACACCAATAACCCTTAACCCAAGCGTATTGGATTAAAGGTTTGTAGTAAGCGCCTCCAGACGCTTACTACAAACTTATTTAAAAACGTAAGATTTAATTTCTTGCTCTATTTGGTCACTAATAATTTCAGTTCCCATACCGATTTTATCGAGGTTAACCCTCACAAAATTTGTTTTGTCTTCTTCTGTAAACTTTTTATCATTATCTGAATCTTTAATAATTTTTAGAAAAATCGCATTTTGACTGGGAACAACAACCCAACTGATGATTCGAGTATTATTTGGGGTAATTTGCTGGAGATTCTTACCTGATAAATCAGAAAGATAGCCAATAGTAGCATCTTCGCCGTTGAGTTTTTTATCTGTATTTGTGTCTTGGTCAATTATTTTATACAACCAAACTCTTGTAGTTGGCTTGTCTGCCGCTTTCACCTCCAATAAATCGAAGGAGGTAATAATGGCTTTTTTATTTAATAAAAGATGAGCTTCACCACCTTGTTTTTGAGAAAAGATGATGTTATACAATGGGTTATTTCTTTGATTTTCATAAGAACGTGAAAGGCTTAAATCAATTCCTTTATCTGTATTCTGCTCTGGAATAGCAACAGGAATCATCAGATAATCTGATTGTTCTTTAATAATTAAATCGCCATAGACAAGATTTGGTTGTGGCTTCGGTTTATCAGTTGCTTTTGCCTGCTCTGCATTTCTGCTAACAGAAGACTTACATGAAAAAGAAAGTGTAGCTATAATAATAGCTGTAGCAATTTTATTTAAAAATCTATATTTTCTCATCAAATTCTCCAAGCAGGATATGTTGCTGTCTTATTTTATTCACTGCTGGAAAATTAGCCACAGTCTTAATTTGAGTTTATATTGTACAAAACAAGCCTACTTGTATAGGTTTGTTTTTTTGGCAAAATAACTGAAGTACCTTAAGCAAAAGGTTTAGGTTGATTGGGCAGATTCACTATCTTTTGTTAATCTTATCCTAGTCTCACAAATAGCTCCTCAAGCATTAATTCTGGCAATCCCTGCCGTACAGAGAAAATTCTATTACAATAAAATACCAAAAACCTGGTCGAGGTTGACCAGGTTTTATCGAGTTTACAGCTTTCAAATTTTAAACTAATTAACTAACTGAAGGTTAATGACTAGGGTGGACTAAAAAACTAACAAACTCAGCATTCTTGCGTTTTTCCGCTTTAGGATTTGGCTTTGCCTTCTACATTAGACTTTTTGCCACTTATATCACATTTGATATGCTGAACTTTGCTTGGGCTGATGACAAGGGGACACTAAGTCATTGACCCTTTTTGTTTGGTTTTATTTTGTTTGGTGTCCTAGTATTTAAATTATCACTTAAATTGTGAGTTGCAGCCATTGGTTTACTAAAGTTGACGTTTTGTTAGATTTTGCAATATCAAGCTATAAATTTGATCCCTAGCTCTCTTTTTAAGAAAGTTGAAGGGATCTTGGAGGGATCGGGATGGCTAACCCAACTGCATTGTCATCAATTCCACATAATCTGATTGTCATCTAGATGGTCAGTAACAATACGTCCAATGGCATCAATTTCTGCCAATTCGGCGGTAGAAAGCTTGATTTTGGCGGCTAATGCGTTATCTAATGCTTGTTCGGGATAACGTCCTCCGGCGATCGCATTTGTTTAGGGTTGAGCAATTAACCAGGCTAAAGCTAACTGAGCAAGGGTACAATTATGAAGAAGGGCTATAGGACGCAGTTTTTCTAGCGCTTGTTGGGCACGTTCAAAGTTTTCGCCTTGAAACAGTTTATTTTTAGCACGGTTATCTGTTGGGTCAAATTTATGACCAAGAGCAAATTTTCCTGTTAACAACCCCTGCGCTAAAGGCGAATAAGCAAGGATAGAAATATTGTTTTCGATACAATAGGGCAACGCATCTTGTTCTACCTGTCTCCAGAATAAAGAATAGGGTGGTTGTAAACTATCAATACGTCCATAACTTGCTGCTTCTGCTAACTGGACGCTAGAAAAATTGGAAACACCGATTGCTCGAATTTTACCTTGCTCTTTGAGCGAGTTAAGAGCGCTCATAGTTTCTTCAATAGGTACTATTTCACTATTGAAAGCGCCGGAGGGCCAATGTATTTGGTAAAGGTCAATGTAATCAGTTTTCAGATTGCTTAGGGAACGATCGCAAGCTTCAATTACTTGTTCATACTTGAGATGATTAGCAAAAACTTTCGTGGCATACTCTACGCGATCGCGTACATCAGATAAAGCTTCAGCGACAATTCGCTCTGAGTGTCCTTCACCATAAACTTCAGCAGTATCAATTGTTGTGATCCCAGCTTCATAAGCGGCTCGAATAGTTTTAATCGAGTCAGCATCCTCAATTCCTACCCACATTCTTTTACCAGCTTGCCAAGTTCCCATGAGGATGGGTGTGATTTTGACTTCACTTGTACCTAGCGATCGCTTTTCCATAACTGCTTCCTAATTCATTACCTTGGACAGGTACATACTTTATCAGTCTTAGCTTCAAATTAAATCAGAGTTACAGTAGATGCCGATGGAATTGACTACAACTTTTCATGCTCTTAAAGAATGGGCAGTTGCCATAAATGCCTTGGAAAGTGGCAAAACAATTATGTTGCTCCGCAAAGGCGGTATCCACGAACGAAATGGACATTTCCAAGTTGCCCACAAGCAAATTTTGCTTTACCCTACTTATGAACATCAACAAGCTTTCATGCTGAAAGCTGAATACGCCAATAATGTCTATCCAGTAACATCAGGCTGGCATCCTGAAACTGTTCGCATTGGCAGTTGGGCTGAAATTACAGATATTTTGCCAGTAAGTGACGAGTCGATTGTCAACAGCTTGGTTGAGTCGATGGGGGATATTATTCCCCGCACCTCTCAGTTAAATCTGGGCGTG